>SXSC01000261.1 GCA_005792355.1 Opitutaceae bacterium | reverse complement strand
TCCTTGCGGAAACGCTATGCAATGTTCGCTTCCGAGTGGCTGCCAACCTTTCTCGGGTGGGAGTGATTTACCCACTGGGTATCAATTTCAGGTTTCATCATATTTTCATTAGTTTCCTCCTGTTCTGGTAGCTGGCGCGATTTACCCCGCATTTTTTACCTCCAGGCTGGTCGGCGGAGAGTGCGGATGCGCGACGTCGTCGGGCGGCAGACGAGAAACCACGCATGGACAGAGATTGGAGAACGCAGTCGTGTCTCGGGGTCGCTGCAGGTCATGGGCCGAAAAAACCGGAGGGAAGAAAAGGGTTGGCAAAAAAAGAGCGGAGTCGGGGGGCCTTGATACTGCGCGGGCGGGAGCCGTGCGGACGTGACTCAGGCGTTTTCCTTTTTCTGCCCATCCTGTTTCTGCCGTCATCCGTGAACGTCGCGATCCCGGCGGAGCACGGCGGAGGACGCAGCGGTTGGAGCAAGCATGAATCCATTTTGCACCACGCTTGGCCCGGAGACGATTGGATCGCGGCCGCCATCATTGAGAAAAAAGCGGCATCCGTTTTCAGGGAATAGCCCGACGCAGAACACCGGGGCCTCAAGCCCATGAACAATAACCAAAGTCCCACAGCGATTTTAATGACCCCGTAAATCGCCTCCGCGCAAAGCCGGCCCAACTGTTTTTCACCTGCAAAGACCAGCCGCATGACCTGAAAGTCCAGCGGGGCAAATTCATCTTGATGATTGGCCGCAACGAGGGCGGCCCGG
The DNA here is from genome assembly GCA_005792355.1 of Opitutaceae bacterium. GTDB lineage: Bacteria > Verrucomicrobiota > Verrucomicrobiia > Opitutales > Opitutaceae > ER46. Next base: position 44,759 of record SXSC01000261.1, on the reverse strand, counting down.
TGATTGGGGACCACCACCGTTGGAGGAGCCGGCTTGCAGACGACGGAGAATTCGGCATCGTTACCTCATTCCCTCCCCGCTTCTTCCCGTGTCCGCACGCACTCGCCTTAAATCACTCTTCGCCTCCGCGTTGGTTGCATGCCAGATTCTCCACGCTCAGCCCGTCGACACCACCGTCCTTCCGCTGGCGGAACTCAAGGCCGGCCAGCGCGGCGAAGTGTGGACGGTATTTCGCGGGACCACGCCGGAGCCGTTCGCGGTCGAAGTCACAGGCGTGCTCCAAAACGCCCTGGGGCCGGGAAAGTCGCTGATCGTCTGCGAACTGACTGATCCCCGCGTGCAAAACATGGGGGCGGTGGCGGGCATGAGTGGAAGCCCGCTCTACATCGAGGGCCGGCTGGCCGGCGCCCTCAGCTACCAGATCCAACGTTTCGAGACGGTGCGCCACGCCGGATTTACGCCCGTCGCGGATTTGGAGGAGGTAAAGACACGAGCCGGACGGGTCGCTTCCGCGCAGACGCCCGGCGAAATGTTAACCTCCGCGGCCAGCGACTCGCCTTATCGCGCGATGCAGCCGGTCTTCACCCTCGGCGGCCTCAGCCCAGCCGTCGTCGATCTTTTCGCTCCGCGCTTCGCCGCGCTGGGTCTCAGCGCCATCGCGCTCGGCGGCAGCACCCAGTCCGGCTCGGACGACCGGCCACCGGCTGCGGGCGAGACGGAGCTGCGTCCCGGCGCCGCGGTTTCGGTGGCGCTCGCCACCGGCGACATCACCCTCGCCGGGACCGGCACCGTTTCGAGAATCCAGGGCCGGCAAGTGACCGCGTTTGGCCACCCCATGCTCTCGCTCGGTGACGTCGCACTTCCGATGTGTGCCGCCGAGATTCTCACGATTTTGCCCTCGCAGATGCAGTCGCTGAAAATGGCGAACACCGGCCGCGTCATCGGCACGATCACCCAGGACCGCCTGTCGGCCGTCTCGGGAATCCTGGGGGCCGGACCGGAGATGACCAAAGTCGAGGTCACCGTGCGCCCCACGCGCGGCGCACCGCGCACGCTGAAATTTTCCGTCGCCCGCCAGCAGCAGCTCACGCCCACAATGGTCGCCGCCGGGGTCAGCCAGGCCATCCTCGGCTCGAACGATGGCGGATTTGCCAATGGATTCCGGCTGAAGAGTGACGTCAGCTTTCCGGCTTCGGCGCGGCTCGCGTTTCAGACCGTCTATGCCGGTCCGCAGGGCTTCGCCCAGGGACTGAACGAGTTCGTGCAGGGGCTCGCGGCCAATCTCCTGAATCCCTACGAAAAGACGTTTCCCAATCACGTTGAGTTTTCCATTGAGCCGCTTGAGACCAACCCCGCGGTGACGCTCGACTTGTTTCAGCTTTCCCGCACGCAGGCCTCGGCCGGCCAGATCGTGCAGGCCACCGTCGGATGGCGCGACTGGCAGGGTGCGGCCCATCGGGAAACCGTCGATCTCGCAATCGACCCGGCGTGGGCGGGCCGGCAGCTTGAAGTCATCCTCGCCCCGGGGCGGGCGCTCGACGAGCTGACGGGGCGACCGCGCCTCATTGCCGCCGCGGAGCTGCGCAGCTTTGAGGCTTACCTGGCGGCGATGCGGGACGATCGGCCCACCGACGGCGTCTGCCTCGCGGTTGTGCAACGCGCGGTGTTGTTCAGCGATCAGACGGTGGCGACGCCGGACGTGCCCGGTTCCATCGAACGCATCGCGCGCACCGCCGACGACGCGCGCTTCCGTCGACGCGACGGTTTGCTGCCGCTCTGGGAAAAACACCTGCTGCCCGGCAAGCTGACCAACGCGATCATCCGCCGCCCGCTGACGGTGGTGGAGTGAGAGTAGGGCCGTCGCTTGCCGACGTGCCGCCCCTCGAGCGAATTTAGGAACTTGTCGGAAGGGAACGCCAGATTGGCGGGACCGTGTCGGCACGTCCGCAATTTGCAGAAGCAAGGTCCGGCAAATTCCTACGGATCCACGTCGTACACTTCGACAATTCCGACCCCCGTGGTGTTGCCCACTCCGGTCAGCTGCACGGTGTACGCTCCCGGCTCAAGCATGACGATCATCGCAGCATCCCGACTGTTGCTCGCGAAAGGGAACGCGCCCGCCGCCGCCGCGGCGGTCGCAATGACCGACGCATCTACACCCGCCGCCCAGTTGTCGTTGGTGCGGATCGTCCGCCCGGTTGCCTGCACCGCGAGCGTGAGCTGCGGGTCGGCCAGCACACCCGGCACGCCGAAAGCGGCCAGAGCCGGGCCCGCGCCGCGGATCAACACGCGGCGGGAAACACCACCGCTCACGACGAAGCCGGCGATGAGCGAGTTGGTCCCGGTGCCGACAAAACCACGCGTTGAGACATTGGCTGCCTTCGGTCCGGCGACGCCACCCTGGGTGACATCGTAGACTTCGATGAGCACGACACCCGTGGCCGTGGGCGTGGCGGCCGGAATGGTCGCCTGGACGGTGTACGGCCCGGGCGCGAGCGTCGCGAGCACCGCGGCATCGGAGGAGGTGAGCGGCAGGGCGAAGGCCGCGGCGCGCGCCGCCGCCTGTTGAATCAGGGTCACCTGCGCGGGGCCCGCGGCTTGGGCGCCCCAATTGTCGTTGGCCAAAACCGGATTCCGGTTGGTGCCCGCAAAAAGTTCGAGGCTGGGATTGGCCAGCGTGCCGGCGACGTTGAACGGCGCGTCACCCAGGGTTGGGCCCACGACCCGGATCAGCACCTGGCGCGTCTGAGCGGCCGTGCCGGTGACGACGAACCCCCCAATGAGGGTGTTGGCCCCGCCGCTCGTGACCCCGCGCGTGGAGATGTTGGCCAGGCGCGTTGGGATGGCGGAGAGCGTCAGGGTGGCCGGATCGCTGGTGGCGGTCGCGGCGGTGCTCGTAATCGCCACCGTATAAGCGCCGACATTACTGGTCGAGACATTGGTCAGACTCAGGAACGAGTTGGTGGCACCGGGGACGGGCGAACCGTTGAGCAACCACTGGTAGGCCAGCGGCGGCGAACCGATGGCTTCCACCGTGAAGATCGCGCCCGAGCGCGGCGACACCGTCAACGAGGCCGGATGCTTGTTGATTGTGACGTAGCGGTAGGCATAGAGCACGTCACGCAGCACCGCATCGACCACCGCCTTGTCATCCACCAGGAGCGCCAGCGCATTCACCTTGGTCGTAATCTCGTCTACCGTCATCGTCACCGGCGGGCGCGCGAGCTGATAGAACAGGGCGGCGGCGCGGGCGCGCTTGAACAGCGCCGTGTTGGTCGAATTGGTGTTGGTGACGAATTCCGCAAGTGCCGTCTGCAATCCGACATTCGCATAGCCACGGCCCTGGGCGAGGTTGACCTGGTTGAAACTGCGGAACTGCACGCGATTCAGCGCGGTGGGCGGCGGCAGACCCGCGCTCTCGTGCAGCCGGTTGAGAAACAACTCGGCCGGCAGGACGCTGATCGGGCTGTCGAGCAGCTGGTTCGTCGGAATCACGCCAAACTTGGCGAAATACTCATTCGAGCCGAGAATGGTTCCCTGCCCCTGCCCCGGCCCGCCGACCGCCCCAGCCAGGCCGTTATTGCGCGTCGTATTCAGGACGGACGCGTAATTGGCGGGCGTCGGCCACTGACCCATCAGCACATAATACGTCGCGAGCGTGTTTACCGGCGCGACGAACGCCGGATCAATGACGAGCGACGCCACAAAATCCGCACGCGTCAGGGCCCCCGAGGACAGGCGCGTGTCGAGGTCGTCGAAGACCAGCGGATTGATGTTCGTGGTGTTCGCGATGTCCTGGTACGTTTGCAGGATGAAGGCGGCGTCTTCGAGCACCGGATTGTTGCGCCGGACGACGATCTGCACCGTGGGAGAAACTATGAGGTTACCCGTGTTATCCGTCGCCACCCCGTACACGCTGAACGTCCCCGACGCGTTGGGTGTCCAACTCACCTGAAAGCTGGTGCCGGAGTTGCCGGTGGAGCCCAGGCTCGTACCGTTGGCGAAATACTGGACCGAGGTGACCGTGCCATCACTGTCCCGGGCGTTGGCCCGCAACTGCACCTGGCGGTTGAACGCCGCATTCGTCGTCGAGGGCGTCAACGTGATCGAGGGCGCGATGCTGGACGCGGCGACGAGGTTGATGAACGACGTGCCGGAGGCCGCGACATTGCCGGAGTTGTCGGTCGCCCGGGCCACGACCTCAGTGGAGCCCGGTGGCAGTCCGACAAACGAGGTGGACAGGCGCCACGTGTTGGTGAGCTGGTCGCGTTCGGCCTGCCCGATCGTGTTGCGGTTGACGAAGAACTCGACCCCGATGACCGAACCGTCGGAGTCCGCGGCGGTGGCGGTGAGGTTGGCCGCGGACACCGTCGTGACCGTACCCGGGACGCTGATACTAATGGTGGGCGCAATGCCGATGAGCTCGTTGACGACCACATTGCGGGAGATTGTGCTGGTGCTTTGCACGCCGGCCACGGTCGCCTGCGTGACGAGGGAATAGACGTCCGCCGTCGTGGGGTTCCAGATCGCCCGATAGGTGGTGGTCGTGCCGACCCGGGCGCCGTTGATCTGCTGGCGGGTGCCGCTGCTGCCGGTGGCGATGAAGGCCAGCGTGGGGATCAACGTCGTGCCGGTGGCCCGCGCCGTGCCCTCGAGAAAGACCGGCGCATTGACGGTCGTGGTCGACGAGGCGGTGGCCGGACGGGTCAGGGTCGTGTCGGGGGCGTTGACCGCGTTGACCTGGACGACAATGGCCGGCGAGGAAATCGCGGTGTTGCCGGTGTCGTCGGTCGCGACCGCGAAGAGGTTGAAGCGGCCCGGCGTGCCGGCGTTGTAAGTGAAGAGACTCTGGTTCGAGACGGGATTGCCGAGGGTCTGCACCGCGACGCCGTTGGCGTAGAGCTGGATTTGCGTCACGGTGCCATCGCTGTCGCCGAAGGTCGGCAGGATGAACACCTGGGTCGCCTGCGTGACCGTGGTCGGGGTGAGGGAGGTCAGCGTGATGGCCGGCACCGCGCTGGTCGCGGCGTTGATCGACAGGTTGGAGGTCGCGGAGACGGTCTGGTTGTTGTTGCTGTCGCGGGCGATCGCGTAGAGCGGCAATAGATACTGCGCCGGATTGTTCGGGTTGACCGGGGCGCTGGCGAAATCGATGCGGCTGAAGTCGTAGGCCAGGCGGAAGAGATTCGTCGCCTGCTCGCGCGAGGCGAGGCCGATGCTGAGATCGTTGAGGAAGAATTCGACGTTGGTGATCGTGGTGTTGACTCCGTTCGCAAACGCGTTGGCGAGGAAGTTGACCTGCGACAGGGTCTGGAGACCCAGGCCCGGAATGGGCGTGGTCGAGATGGTGATGGCCGGCGGCGTGCCGACTGCGGTCGCCACGTTGAGGTTGACCGGGGCCGAGGTGGCGGACTGCGAATTGGTATCGGTCACGCGGGCCGTGATTACGTGGGGGCCCAGCTGCGACGTAAGGGGAATCCAGTTGAAGGAATAGGTGCCGAGGGCGGCGTTGCTCGCGGTGGTCCGCGCGCCGATCTGCACACCGTCGAGGAGAAACTCGACCAGCAGCACCGAGGCCCCGGCACCCACCTGCACGGTCGCGGCGGCGGTCAGGGTGATCGGCACGTTGGGCAGGGCACGCGCGGTGGAATTGGGATTCGGCACCGTGATGGCGATCGACGGGACGGAAAAGGCCGCCGTGATCGTCGCGGCATTGGACACCGCCATGTTGCCGCGATCGTCGGTGGCGATGGCATCGATCACATAGGTGCCGGCGGCCGTCGGAGTGAAGGTCGAGACATACGGCGCCGCGATGACGCCGTTGCCGTTATTTACCAAGGCCGGGCTCCCGTTCACATAGAACTGCACCGAGGCGATGGTGCCACCCAGTGACGCCGCCGTGGCGGCCAGGCTGACGACCGTGCCCGGAAAGGTGCTGGCGCCACTGGCCGGCGTAAGCAAACCGACACTCGGTGGCGCACCGATCGGTGACACCACCAGCAGCGGCAGCTGGGCATCGCGGGCCGAGCCGGCGTTGTCGGTGGCCCGGGCGGAGAGCACGTACGTCCGCGACGACTCTCCGGTCGCGAGCGCCGGCGCCACGTATCGCAACGTGTACGGAGCCGAGGTGTCCTCCCCCACTTTGGTGCCGTCGACGAAGAACTCGACCCGGACGACTGCGCGCCCGGAGGAGGCCGTGGCATCGGCGACGAAATTGCGGACCGCGCCGCTCGGCAAAGTGGCGCTGGCGGCGGTGGCGGCGGTGCGCGGCGACAGACTGATGCTGATGGCAGGCGAAGTACCGTCGGTCACGTTGACGCCAACCACGGGGGCCGCGACGGCATTGCCGGTGGTGTCGGTCGCGATCGCCGAGATGGAAGACGTGCCGGTGGTCGTCGGGGTCCAGACGATGGACCACGCCGCACCGCTCTGAGTGGCCACACCGCCATTGGCGAGCCCGGTGGATGAGCCGTTCACAAAGACCTGCACGCCAGCGATGGCGCCATCCACGTCTGTCGCGGTGCCGGTGATGGTGACAGTGGTGTTGGCCGCGATGAAGGTGCCGCTGGTCGGCGTCAGGATGCCGGCCACGGGGGCGTCGCCGATCTGCCCGGTGATGCTGATCGGGAGGTCGGTTGAAGTAATCGCACCACCAGTGCTCTCGATGGCGCGGGCCCGCAGGGCGCGGGCGCCGGGTTCGTTGGGCGCGGTGAAAACAATGGTGTAAGGCGGAACGGTATCGCTGCCAATCAGGGTCGAGAGGCCACCGCTGACATAATAGAACTCAACCGAAGCGATTCCCGCAGCCGAGGTCGCGGAGGCCGTGAGCACCCGGGAGGAATTCACCGGAATCGCCGTGATGGCCGGGAGCATCGAGAGCGCCACGGATGAACCGGTGGTAGTCGAGACGGTGACCGAGATCGGACTTGAAGAAATGATCGCGCCGGCGGAATCCGTGACACGGGCGGTGAGGGAAAAAACGCCAGAGACAGTCGGGGTCCAGCTGACTGAATATGATCCGCCAGCGGCAACCAAGGCAGTGCCTACCGTCGTCGGTCCAGCGAAAAAATCTACACGCGTCACGGTCGCACCGCCGCTGGCAGACGCCGTCGCAGTCAGCGTGGTTGCGGTATTCAGCGGCAAACTCGCACCGGCAATCGGACTCGTGAGCGCCACGGTCGTCGCGGTGGCGAGGTTGACGGTAACGGTGACCGGAGCGGACGTGACGGTGATTCCGTTGGAATCAACCACGCGCGCCGTGAGGGAAACGTTCCCGGTTGGCGACGCGGTCCACGTGAACGGAAACGTCGGGCCCGCAGTCGCTGAACCGATAAAGGTCGGGCCGGCGAAGTAATCGACGCGGCTAACGGTCGCCGGTGCGACCGCAGCTGCGGTCGCGGTAAGTGACACTGCGGAGTTGCTCGTGAGAACCGATGCATTCGCGGGAGCTGTAAGTGTAATGGTTGGCCCAACCACGTTGACGTTCACCGCTGCAGAGGTGACGGCAATGCCGTTAGAGTCGGTGACGCGTGCGGATAGTGCCGTGATGCCTGAGACCGACGGGGTCCAGCTGATCGAATACGATCCGCCAGCAGGAACCAAAGCGGTGCCGACCGTCGTTGTACCGGCGAGAAAATCAACGCGGCTGACGGTGGCACCGCCGGTTGCCGCCGCCGTCGCCGTGAGTGTGGTCGCCGTACCGAGGCCCACCGAAGCGCCACTGGCAGGGCCGGTAAGTGTGACGGTCGGCGGAAAGGATGAAACCGTGACGCTGACTGCGGCGGAGGTGACACTGACGCCGTTGGAATCGACAACGCGCGCGGTCAGGGAAACGGGGCCGGCCGGCGAAGCGGTCCACGTGACCGTGTACGGCGCTACCGTGGCCGAACCGACCAGTGTCGCGCCGGCGAAGTAGTCCACCCGGCTGACCGTCGCCGGAGCGACCGCAGTGGCAGTGGCCGTGAGCGAAACAGAGGCGTTGGTGGTCAGCACCAAGGTGTTGCTCGGACTGGTCACGACGACGCTGGGTCCGATCACGTTCACATTGACAGCGGCCGAGGTGGCGATGGCCCCGTTCGAGTCAGTCACACGGGAAGTCAAAGACGTGATGCCGGCGGTGGAGGGTGTCCAACTGAATGAATAGGATCCGCCAGCAGGAACCAAAGCGGTGCCGACCGTCGTTGTACCGGCGAGAAAATCTACACGCGCGACTGTCGCGCCACAGCCGGCGGTGGCAGTGGCGGTGAGAGTGGTTGCGGCTCCAAGCCCGATATTCGCGCCACTGGCGGGACTCGTGAGTGCCGTCGTGGGTGTTGACGACGTGGCAGTCACACTCACCGCCGTCGACGTCGTACTGTTTCCATTGCTGTCGGTCACCCGCGCCGTGAGGGAGAAATTTCCCGCCGAAGCCGGGACCCAGGTGGCAAACGTGTAGATCGCGCTTCCCGGGGTTCCCGCCAACGTCGCGACGACACTGGTGCCGGCGAGGAACTGCACCTGCGAGACCGTGGCACCGCCGGAACCGGCAACTGCGTTGGCGGTGAGAGTGACGTTGCTTCCCGCAGTGACCACCGCCCCAGGCAGCGGCGCCGTCAGTGCAATCGTCGGCGCGGAGTTGTTTACCGTTACGGCCACGGCTGAAGACGTCACACTTGAACCAGTGGAATCGAGCGCGACCGCGGTCAGGGTATGGGCTCCCGCAACCGAAGGGGTCCAAGCAACCAAGTAGGGTGCAGTGGTCACCGCTACCCCGACCTGCGCCGCCGCACCACTCGGAGGCGTCGCGAAGAAGGTAATGGAAGTAATCGTCGCGCCAAGGGTCGGAGTAGCCGAGGCGATGATCGTTGTCGCTGTGCCGACCGTCGCCGTTGCGTTGTTGGTCGGAGCCGTGATGGCAACAGCGGTCGTGGCGGTGGCGGTGATGGTGACGGCCGTCGACGTGACCGTGTTGTTATTCATGTCGATCACCCGGGCGGTGATGACCTGATTCCCCGCTGTCGTCGGAACCCAAGTGAGCGTATATGGGGCTGTCGTGTCGGTGCCGACAATGACCGCACCGACCAGGAACTGCACCTGAGCGACGGTTGCGCCGCTGCCCGCCGCCGCCGTGGCCGTCAGGGTGACGTTGGAGCCGACGGTGGCCACCGTGCCCGCGCTGGGCGCTGTCAACGAAACGGTCGGCTGCGAATTGGCCACCGTCACCGACACTGCGGCCGACGTGACACTGGTACCGGTGGAGTCCAGCGCGACTGCCGTCAGCGAATACGCTCCGGCCACCGACGGGGTCCACGCGATCGTGTACGGAGCCGTTGTCACGGCGGCTCCGATCTGCGCGGCGGCGCCACCCGAGGGCGTCGCGAAGAAAGTGACCGAAGTCAGGGTCGCGCCCAGCGTCGGCGTCGCCGACGCCGTAATCGTCGTGCTGGTGCCGGCGGTGGCGGTCGAATTCGCTGCCGGCGCAGTAATGGCTACACTGGTGGTGGCCGCCGCCGTAATCGTGATCGCGGTCGAGGTCACAGTGTTGTTATTGGTGTCGAGGACCCGCGCCGTGATGCTTTGGTTGCCCGCGGTGGTCGGCACCCAGGTGAGCGTGTAAGGGGTTGTCGTGTCGGTGCCGACGATGACCGCACCCACCAGGAACTGCACCTGAGCGATCGTCGCGCCGCTGCCGGCGGCCGCCGTGGCCGTCAGCGTGACATTTGAACCAAGGGTGACCACGGCGCCTGCGCTCGGGGCTGACAGTGAAACGGTCGGCTGCGAATTGGCCACGATCGCACTTACCGCCGATGAGGTAGTGGTCTGCCCGGCCGAATCCGTGATCGTGGCAGTGAGGCTGGTCGTGCCGGCAGCGCTGGGTGTCCACGCCACCTGATATGGCGCGCTGGTCACCGCTGCGCCGATGGCGGTGCCTCCGGCGGAGAACGAGATATTGGTAATCGTAGCACCGGGACTGGCAGAGCCGGTTGCCGTCACCGTAACGGCGGTACCCACCGTCGCCGGGGAGTTGTTGGCCGGAGCGGTAATCGAAACCGAGGGCGCCGAGGAAACCGTCACGGTAACGGCGTTGGACGTCACGGTGTTGCCACCAGAGTCGAGCACCCGAGCGGTCAGGGAGGAGTTGCCCGTCGCGGTGGGAACCCACGTGATGGTATACGGTGCAGTCGTAACCGTGCCAATGATCGTGGCGCCGGCCAGAAACTGCACTTGCGCCACCGTATTTCCAGTCCCTGCAGTGGCCGTCGCGGTCACTGTCACATTTGAACCCACTGTGGCGGTCGACCCCAGGGTTGGCGCGGTGAGCGACACCGTTGGCTGTGCCGCCGTGACTGTCACGTTGGACGCGGCGGAGGTCACAGTAATGCCGGCGCTGTCGGTCACCTGGGCCGTGAACGCGTAGCTGCCCGCGGCGGTCGGAGTATAGTTGACCGTGTAAGGCGCAGTCGTAACGGCGGCGCCAATCGCCGTATTGTTCTGAAAAAATGCCACCTGCGTGATCGTCTTGCCGGTGCTGGCCGTCGCACTGGCGGTAGACGTAATCGCAGTACTGACCGCCGACGTGGAACCATTCGTTGGGGCGGAAAGGCTGACCGTCGGCATGGCCGCCACGGCCGTCACAGTCACGGTCGTCGAGAGCGTCTGGTTGCCCTTGTCGTCCACCGCCAACGCCCGGAGGGAATGGGCCTTCGCCGCGATCGGCGTCCACGTGACCGAGTAGGGTGCGGTTAAATCGGTGGCGATCGGCTCGCCGTCGGCATAAAACGTCACGCCACCGCCGGAGCTGGTGGAAATGAATCCATCGTCGGACGCGATTGCGGTGACTGTGACCGCCTGCCCGACCGCCACAAATGAGTTGGTCGAGGGCGAATTGATCGTGACGCTGGGCGCAGCGCCGGTTTTCGCAACTACGTTCAGATTTGCGGAGGCAGAATCGATCGTGGTCGTGTTATCCGAGAGCGTGGCCCGCGCGAAAACGGCATACGTGCCGGCCGCCAGGGTCGTCGTGTGATCGAGATTATACGGGGCACTGTTAACGGTGCCAACGATCGTGCCGTTTACGGAGAATTCCATCTTGCTCACCACGACGTCAGTCATCGCCGCAGTGGATCGAATGAAAAATGTGGAGCCGGTAGGCACGGCCGTCCCGGTCGCCGGGGCGACCAGCGTAACCACCCGCGCCGCAGTCACCGTGACGATGACGGACGCCGAGGTCGCGGTGTTGCCGACCGAGCCCGAATCGGTCGCGATCGCGGTCAGCGTGTAGGTTCCGGCCGCGGTTGGCGCCCAATTAAGGGACGGAGAGGTATTGGCAGCAACCACCCCGATGCTGACTCCATTGACGCGAAATTCGACGGACACGATTGAAGTCCCGACCGTCGCGGTGGCCGTGGCGGAGATGGTCACGCCGGTGGGGCTGGACACCGTGCCCAAGGCCGCACCGTTGGCGGGCGCGGTAATGGAGATGGTGGGCACCGCCAGCGCTGCGGGCGCGGCGAGCAGCGCCGTGAGAACGGCGGCGGTCGACGAGAGTCGTCGAAGAATGGTTTTCATGACGGGCGTCGTGGCGGGTTACTTGGCTCCGCTCCGGGTGCGCGCTTCGGCACTGGCCGGAGTCACGATGGTGGGATTCTGGAAGAGCGAGTTCGCGGGCGTGCTCTTCAAATTTTGCTTCTTCGGCGAACCGCCGGGGCTCACGAGATTGGCCGTGACAAAGACGAGCAGGTTGCGCTTCTGCGCACTCTCGCCCTTCGACCGGAACAACCGGCCCACGAGCGGCAAATCGCCGAAGAACGGGATCTTGTCGTTCACCTTCTTCACCTCCTCGCGCGTCAGGCCGCCCATCACGAGCGTCGCGCCGTCCCAGATCGTCACCTTGGTCGTGATGTCGCGCACGGAGAAGATCGGTTGATAGAATCCGGGCGGGACCGTGACCGTCGTCGTGCCGGAGATCGCGACACTCGGTCCGCCGTACTCCACGAAACCCTCGAACTCCGTCACCCGCGGATTGAGATCGAGGCTGATGCTGTAGTCGTCCTCCTCCACCGTCGGCGTCACCTTGAGCTCCACGCCGACGTTGCGGGAGGTGAATTCCTGCGGCGTGCCTGCGGTGATCGTGACACCGGCGGGGCCACCGGCGACCGCGCCGGTGCCGACCTGGCTTTGGATTTCACCGTAGCTTTGCGGGTAGCGCAGCTCCTGCGCGACCGTGATGGTGGCCGGGTTGCCGGAGAGCACGGTGAGCTTCGGTGAGCTCAACAAATCCGTGCCCTGTTTTTGCGAAAGGGCGCGGACGGCGGCGTTGACATCGAACTCGCCAACAAAGCCGACGATACTGGCGAGGGCATTGGCGGTGGCGGCGAGTTGCACGCCACCGGGAATGGTGGTGGGCGCAATCGGCACGCGCAACTGGCCCGCGCTCTGGTTGGGATCGGTTTCCGAAAACGCGATGGCGGGGTCCTTGATCACAAGCGCGTTGGCGTTCGACGTACTGGGGAACGCGCCGGTCAGCGAACGGTTGACGCCGGCGCTGGTGTACAGTTCCTGCGCGTCGAAGATCTGGCGGCCGTTGGCATCGAGGACCGGCACGCCATTGTTGGGGTTCACGCGCGGGATGCCGCGGCGGTTGAGATTCCACGTGACGCCCAGTTCCTCGAGCGCGCCTTCCTGCACTTCCATGAACTTGGCCTCGATCTCGACCTGGCGGACGTCGTTGTACCGGGCGAGAATGTTGCGGATGCGCTCGTTGTTGCGCGCGGTCTGGGTGACGATGATCGCCGAGCCGTCATAGGCCAGCGAGCTGCCCTCCACGGTGAAACTCACACCAGCCTGCTGCAGAAACGCTTTCATCGAGGCGGCTTCACCACTGCTCGCGCCCCCCTCGGAACCGGCAGTGGCGTTGTCGCCAGACGGCGAGAACGGATCGCGGGCTGCGGCGCCGTGCCCGCCGCCGCCGATGCCGGTCATGCGCAGCACGGTCGCGCGGGTGACAGCGAAAAACTGCGTCTCCAGCGTGCTGGTTTCGCCGCCCGGCCGCACCACGACGGCGTCGGCCTGCACTTCATATTGATAGCCGATGGACTCGGTGACGAAATCGAGCACACGCTTCAACGTGGCATTGCGGAGAGTCAGGGAAACCACCGGGTTCTTGTTGCTGGGGTCGATGAGCACGACGTTGACGCCCTTCACCCCACCGGCGGGCGCCGGGTCAAACTCCTCGGAAATCGCGCTGAGCGAGGCCACGACGTCGCCGAGCGGCGCCCGTGTCCAACTCACGGCCGGCAAGATGATCTCATTCAATTTCCTGGCGAGTGGCGCGACGGCGGCGGCCTGATCCAAGGTCCGCGCACGCTCCTGGTAGATACCCGGGCGCTGCCAGCTCTTCGCAACTTCCTCGAGGAGCTGGGCCCGGGTCTTTTCCCGATTGAGCATACCGGTCTCGGTTTTCTCTTCGGCGATGCGCAGCAGGAAACCCTTGGCCACGGTGTTGTCCGGCTCCCGCGCTTCAATTGTCCGGAAAGTCTCCTGCGCACCGTCGAGGTCGCCGGCGACGTACTGCGCGCGGCCCTTGGCGATCAACTGCGCGGTGGCGGCGCGGTCGGCGTAGAAGGCTGGGTCCACCAGGGCGGAACCAGACTTGATGGCGCCCGCCCGGGTCGCCTCGGGGTTACCCCGGGGCAACGCGGCTTGGGCGCGTGCCGCGACCGCCGCCGTTCTTTCCCGCCTGAGATCAGCGATCAGCTGCTGCGTGAGCGGGTTGGACGGCAACGCCGCGAGACCGGCATCGATCGTGGCGATGGCATCGTCGGGCTGATTCGCGCGCAACTGGGCCTGGGCGGTGGCAAGTTGCATCTGCCCGGTGGCGACAAGTTGATTGATCCGGGCGGACTCCGCCCGGGCGATGGCCTCGGCTTCCTGCTCCGGGGTCGGGCCCGAGGGAGCGCTCGGTGGCACCCTTTGCCCCGGTTCGGGAATGCGCACGTCGACCATCACGGGGGTGGCGCTCGGGGCGGGCGGAGGCGCGGAAAAAACAACCGGAGCCGGTGCGGGTGCGCGGCGTGCCGCCTCCATCGCCGCCTGCTGCGCCGCAGCTTCCTGCGCCCGGGCGGCCTGTTGGGCGGCCGCCTGTGCTTCGATTTCGGAACGCAGCCGCTGCACGGCCTTGTCGTCGGGGGACGTCGCGACGAGTTGCGCCAGGGCCTTTTGGGCGCCGGCCAAATCACCGGCATCGCGGGCGCGCAGCGCCTCGGCCATCAGGCGAATTTTCGTGTCCGTCGGATTTTGTGCGAACGCCTCGCGCAACGGCAGCGCCGCCAGCAGGAGCGCAGCGGTGACCACGACGAGGAGTGACACAGGATGGGGGCGAGTATTCATTGCAGGAGAGTGTGGCGAAGCGAGGGTAGCAGGAAAAAAGGGAGGGCGATTCAGGGCCCACTGGTGCCGGGTGCGCCGGTGGCGTCCGAGAGGTCGATTTCGCGCGGAGTCAGGGTGCGCCGGTCGGGCTGCAGGAGCGTCGGTGCTTCCTTGGTGACCTCGATCGACGGTGGCGTGGTCTCGATCTTGTCGATGTGGTAGGTCGCGTCTCCAATCTTGAACGCGTCGCCGGTGCGGACCTCGCGGGCGGCGGATTCGCCGGTCTCGGCCACAAACGCAAAGACCGTGCCCGTGAAATGTCGTTCGCGATGGGTGAGCGTGATGTCGCGGCCGGCCTTTTCGTCGCGCACGACCGCGGTCGCGACGCGCTGCCGGGTCGTCATGCTGTCGGCCAGCGCGACCGGCTGCAGTTTTACCTCGAGCAGCTTGATCGTCAGCGCCAGGTTCGGCACCCGCCGGCCGGCCGCAGCGAGAAACACCTCGCCAGACAGCACGTTTTGGAAGGTCCCGCGCCAGTGGCCCTCTCCGCCGACATAACCAATCAGCTGGAGGCGGAAGGGTTCGGGCCGCACCGCCACAAGTTCCACCCCGAACGCCTCGACCGCGTCTTCATCGAGCAGGCTCGACGGCGGTTTCACGGTGAACTGCTTCGATCGGGCGTTGTAGAAAATCTCCGGCGGCGTGAACGCATCATAGACCCAGTCCCGGCCGCGGCTTTGCGACACCGGTTGGGCCCAGGTCTCCGTCTTGATCGGGGGCGCATCCGGCGCGATCGCGGCGTAGGGCGTTGCTGCAAGGACCACCTGGGGCAACTGTCCACCCGGCACCGCTTGGTGCCGCAGGGCCAGCGTTCCGAAACCGCCCGCCGAACCCAGCGCGACCAGCAGTGCGGCGCCGAGGAGAACTTTGTCTTTCGCAAGTGCAGCCATGGTCAATATGCCGGCGTGGCCCAGCCGGTACGATTCAAGGATCGGTGGAGCCCGTTGTCCCCAACGGGCTGATTTGAAAAGGTACGGCGCAAAACCCGATGAGGACATCGCGTTCCAACCCGCAGGCGTTTCGTCTTCAGAAACAAAACGCCCATCGACTGAATGGCCACCGCACCGGGCCGTCGCTGGCCGACGCGCCGTTTTTCGGATGACGGATGCGGCATCGAATTGAACGCGGCGTTCATGGCGTGGAGGGCGGGGCCTCGCCAGCAGCGGCGACCGGCGCGGAGACGAGTTCGACGTATTCGACCGTGACGGAGTATTTGGACAACGACTTGGTCACGATGGGAGTCGCCATCGCCGCACGGGGCGCACGCGTTGCGGCGGCGGTTTTTCCCGCAACGGCTTTCGCGGCGGCACCTTTGGCCATGGCCGATTCGGTCGCCAGCAAGACCGAGGAGGGCGCGACCGACTCCGCATCCGATTTCACGGCGGATTCATCGCCATTTTGAACGGCGACGACAGATTCCTCGACCGTGGCGGCGTCGACCTCCACCTCGCGCACGAGCACGGGCAATTCGAAGGAAGCGAGCCGGTTCAGGAAATTCCGCAGCGCAGCCGTCTGACTGGTGAAAACAAAGCGGAAAGCGGTCGTGTCGACGTACCCCTTCACGCGTGCACTGACCCGGGGATCGATGACGAAGTAGTCGGGCGTGTCGGAGCCGGAATCAAGCGCCGGCGCCTCGACTGGCACGCCGCTGGCCTCGGCGGCGGCGCGCGCTTCGCGTTCCGCTTTGGTGACCGTGTGCTCGCGCTTCACCGCCAACAGCGTCCGGGGACGCGCCTCGAGCAGGGCCTCGAGCAGATACTCGGCAATCTGGCGCTGGCGGAACAGCGGCTCAATCCGGTCGACTTCCGGGCCTTCGTTGGCATAGGCGGAGAATCCGAAACGCGCCGCCTCGGGGCGCACTTCGACGCCGTTCTTCTCGGCCAGACCGCGGGTTCTTTCGACGAAGGTGGCGAGATCGAAAAACGCATCGGTGCGCGCGACCGGCACCTTGGTGTTGCGGATGCGCTCGGCGGCGGGACCCCGGCCGGTCAGTTCGCCCTGCATGGCGACGAGGGACTTTTGCGCCTTGGCCAGGTCGCTCTCGATTGCCACGGCCACCTCGCGCGTGGGTGGCGGCGTGAGCTGCGCGATGCCCTCTAGTTCGATCCGCCGTTGCTCCACCCGCTTGGCGGCCGCCCGCGACGCGGAAAAACGCTCATAGATCAAAGCGAGTTCCGCGAGGGCAACCAGACCGCACAAGGTCAGGCCAATCGCGAAGAACGGGTATTTACGGTACCAGCTCATAGAGTCTTCTTGGGCGAGATCACGAGGGTGAAGTCAAAGCGCAGCAGCCCGTTCTGATTGGTGTCGAAGCGTTCGTTTTCCACCGCGGTGATAAACTGTGAGCCGGTGAAGCTGGCGAGCAACTCCTTCACGCGCTGGAGCGATTCCTGACTCACCTTCGACTGCGGATTGCGGACGTCCAACAGGCGTCCGCTCAGGGTGAGGCGCAGCGGCGGGCCCTTGGGCAGCGGCGGCGGCTCGGGATTGGGATTGGGATTGGCCGTCGACGTCTGGTCGGCCGGGGGCGGGTTATCTGGCGGCGGCGTTTCCGCCATCAGCGTCGGGTCGGGCGCCGGGGGTCGCACGACCTGCACCTTGTCGAGCCAGACATCCTCGATCTTCACCAGACGGTCCTGCAGGTCTGCGAAAAAATTGATCCAGTTGGCCTTGGTCTCATAGGCACTGCGCAGTGCCTTGATCTGCCGGGAGGCCTCCCCAATCTGCCGCAGGTTTTCGTCGTTGCGATTCTGCACCGAGCGAAGGGGCATGAGCTGGCTGTCGTACTCCGAGACGCGCCCTTCCTCGGCGGTCGCGATGCCGTGCAGATAGACTATCGCTGGCGCCAGTGCGAGCACCGCCAGGACGGCCGCCGCGAGCAGCAGCGGCTGGCGTTTACGAAACGCGAGCACCGCCGTCAGGGCCGGCGGAAGCAGACTCGCCTCCAATTCACCGGTTTTCACCAGGCGCGTCCCCAAGCCAACCAAGTCCGCCAGCACATGGGCCGCGTTCTCGGCGCCTGCCGCCCGCGCATCCGCCGCGATGTCCACGTTCTTGAACGCGGCGTAACGTTCGACCGGCATGCGCAGTTTCTCCGCCAGCACCGCCGGCAATTCGCCAATCAGGGAACCACCGCCCGTCAGGTAGAGCGCGGACGAGGCTCCTCCGCCAGAATGCCGACGGTGGTTGACCGAAGACCGCATGATCTCGAGTTGCAGACGGGTGCAAAAACCACTGGCCGCCCGCTGCACCGCCGCCCGCGACGGGGAACTGACCGGCAGATCGCTGGCGCCCGAAAGCACCTGAACCTTGAGCGTCTCGGCTGACGCAAAATCGATGCGCAAATCCTCGCTGATCGCCTGCGTCACGGAATTGCCCGCCAAGGCCAGGGTGCGGATGTAAAATCTTTCGCCCTCGATGAAGAGCAGGTTCGTGGTCCTCGCGCCGACGTTGACCACGAGAAATGGCTCCGCCAGTTCGGGATAATTATACCGCACGGCGTGGCATAACGCGAGTCCGGCCGGGGTGGCGCGCTCGACCGGGAAACCGGCGGAATCCGCCGCGGCGCAAAGCGCCTGCATCGCGTCGAATTTCACCGCGGTCAGCATGACTTCGAGGTCGAAGGCATCGTCGGCCACGACCACGCTGTCCCAGACGACCTCCTCCAGCGGGTACGGGATGTTTTCCGCCGCCTCAAAGGAGATAATCTTGCCCCGTTTCTCTTTCGCAACCGAGGGCGTCTTGATGAATTTGGTCAGCGCCAGATGCCCCGGAACCGCCAGGGCAATCGGCCCCGAGAGCCGATGCCGGGCCACAATCGCCCCCAGCGACTGGGCGATTTCTGTCGACCAGCGCGCCTCATGCGACGGATCGGAGCTGTGCGGTTCCAGCGCGAACTGCTGCAAGATCAACCGCCCGGTGGCTCCCACCGAGAAAACACCGCAGGCAATATGGCCGGCTCCGATGTCAACGGCTAGAACGCGTGGGGCTCGCATGATATGTGGTACGAAGAGGCGATTTCAGAAGGGGCGAGACGCGGCAAGTGCATTATGGTTACGACGAAGATTCGCCCTGCGGTCAGCGCCCGTCCTTGCGGACAAAAGACGGCGTGGCGCGCGGATATTCGTTCAAGAATGGTGAGAGATACTGCGGGATCAGGAGGCCATCGTTCACCACGGCGGCAACCCCGACCCGCTTCTGAAAGTTCTTCCGTTGCTCCGCTCCGGCGAGGCTGGACGCGTAGGCGGCGCGGCCGACCGCGACCGGCTTGCCCTCCACCGCCATGTCGACGCTCCAATACTTGGGTTCGCCGTGCAGTTGATCGCGTTTCACGATCTCGGGAGGCAGGTAAAAACGCACGTCGGCCCGTCCGGGCTCGAGGGCCACGCATTCCGCCTCGGCGCGGTAATATTCCAGCCGGCGCTCACCGCCCGCCGGAGCCGGCAACTCAAACGCCACCAGGAACGAAACACGCACCCGCGGCACCATCTGTGAGCCGGGCGCCGGCTTGGCCACCAGCGCAAGGGTCGCCTCAAACCAGTTGCCCGTGGCACCGGTGGGCGCACGCACATTGGAAAACCTTACCGTCGTCACCTCGACCAGTTGAGCCCGCGCCGCACCTGGCGCGCAACAAAACCCGACGATGACTCCCACCCCGACGAGAAATTGATGGCTCAATCGACGCACAGGGAAAAACGTTGTGCGTGACTACGGGCGGGTCACGCTCAAAAGCACATGCCGACACCTTCGCTCGCCTACAAAATCGCCGTTTTGGTGTTTCTTGAAAACACCGCGGGCGAGCAACTGCTGATGCTGCGGGCCAAGCCGCCGAATCTCGGGGTCTGGAGCCCAATCGGTGGAAAATTGGAGACGGCCCACGGCGAATCGCCGTTCGAATGCGCCGTCCGCGAAACATTCGAGGAAACCGGCCACACCGTCACCGCCAACGATCTGCATCTCTTTGCGCTCATTGCCGAAAAGGCCTATGAGGGACAGGCTCATTGGCTCATGTTCCTGTTTCGCTGCAAGAAACCGCTCCCGGCTCAGCCGCCCGACATCGCCGAGGGTAAATTCGGTTTCTTCACCCGCACGAGAATCGACTCCCTTCCCTTGCCTGAAACAGACCGGACTGCGCTCTGGCCGATATATGACCGCCATCGCGACGGATTTGTCGCACTCAAAGCCGACTGTGCCCCGGGCCGTGCGATCACGGTGGAAATTGAGGAGATTATCCACGCTTGATTTCCCGTTCCACCGGCGAACACTTTCCCGTTTCCATCCATTCCACGACCTTACGTGAGCAAGAAATCCACTTCTACAGCCGCCGCCAAGCCGGCCCCAAGCTCCCAGCCGACCGACGTTGCCCAAGCACCAATCAACGCCCGGCTTGCCCGCGAAGAGAAGATTGAGCTGCATCGTAAAATGGTGCGCATCCGGCGCTTCGAGGAGCGCAGTCTGCGGGCCTACCAAGCCAAAAAAATCGGCGGATTTCTTCACCTCTATATCGGCCAGGAAGCGGTCGCCGTCGGCTGCTGTTCATTAATGGGGCCCAACGACCACGTGATCACCGCCTATCGCGACCATGGCCATGCGATGGCCGTGGGCATGGACACCAAACCGCTGATGGCGGAGCTGTATGGCAAGGCGACCGGCTGCTCGAAGGGCAAAGGCGGCTCGATGCACTACTTTGATCCGTCGCGTAATTTCTGGGGCGGTCACGGCATCGTCGGCGGGCAGATCCCGCTCGGCGTCGGCCTGGCTTACGGCGTGAAATACAAGGGGCTGAAGGGCGCGGCCATGGCGTTCATGGGCGACGGCGCCGTCAATCAGGGTGCCGTGCACGAGGCCTACAACCTGGCCTCGCTCTGGAATCTGCCCGTGGTCTTTGTGATTGAGAACAATGGCTACTCGATGGGCACGAGCCAGGAGCGCTCTTCGGCCGGCGAACTCGCCCAGCGCGCCGCAGGATACGATATGCAATGGGGCCAGTGCAACGGCCACGACATCTACGAGGTGCGCGCGATGATGGACAAGTTCCTCACCCTCGCCCGCGAAAGCAACCGCCCGAGCACCGTCGAGATCGACACCTACCGATACCGTGGTCATTCCGTCGCCGACCCGGACAACACCTACCGCAGCAAGCAGGAGATTGAGGAATATCGCCGGACGAAGGATCCGATCCAGGTTTTCCAGACCCGGCTGCTGGACGAGGGCGTGCTCGACCAGGCGCTCGTGGAAAAGATCGACACCGAAGCCCGCGCCGAAGCCGACCACGCCGCCGATTTCGCCGAGGCCAGCCCATTCCCCACTCCGGACGACATCCAGAAGGATGTTTACTGGGAAGCCGACCACCCGGCTGAACGCAAATCCCAAGGCCGCCTCTTCTTCGATTGAACGCGCGCTCCCCGCGAATCTCAAATTTCAGATCTCAAATCTCCCCCGCCGTGCCTCTCATCACCTACCGCGAAGCCATCCGCCACGCGCTCGCCGAAGAACTCACGCGCGACCGGAACGTCGTCGTCATGGGCGAGGAAGTCGCCCAATTCAACGGCGCCTACAAGGTCACCGAAGGCCTCCTCGCCAAGTTCGGCCCGGATCGCATCGTCGATACGCCCATCAGCGAAGCCGGGTTTATCGGCATGGGCATCGGCGCCTCGATGCTCGGTGTCCGTCCGGTGATGGAACTGATGTTCTGGTCCTTTTACTCGGTCGCCTTCGATCAAATCCTGAACAACGCCGCCAACGTCCGCTACATGAGTGGTGGCCAGATTAACTGCCCAATCGTGATCCGCGGCCCCGCAAACGGCGGCACCAATGTCGGCGCCACCCACTCGCACACGCCCGAAAACGTCCTCGCCAACCATCCGGGCGTGAAGGTCGTCGTGCCCTCGACCGCCTACGACGCCAAGGGCCTGCTCAAGTCGTCGATTCGCGACAACGACCCGGTCTTCTTCCTCGAAAACACCATTCTCTACGGCGAAAAGGGCGAGGTTCCGGCCGAAGAATTCCTCATTCCACTCGGTCTCGCCGACATCAAACGAACCGGCACCGACCTCACGATTGTCACCTACGGTCGCTGTGTGCTGCACGCACTCGCCGCCGCCGCCGTTCTGGAAAAAGACCACGATTGCTCGGTCGAAGTGGTGGATCTCCGCACGATCCGGCCCCTCGACATCGACACGGTCCTCTCCTCCGTCGCGAAAACCCACCGGGTTCTCATCGTCGAAGAGCAAAAGCCATTCGCCTCCGTCGGCTCCCAACTCGCCTACATGATCCAACGCGAAGCCTTCGACGAACTCGACGGCCCGATCCATCGCCTCGCGACGGTCGACGCCCCCGCGATCTACAGCCCGCCGGTCGAAACCGAGCAGCTTCCCAATCCGCAGCGTGTCATCAAGGCCGCGCTGGCCGCGCTGGTTTGATTCTCAACGCGACGCTCTCTTCGCGTTTCAAATCCACCCGCCTAACCCCGCTCCCGGTCCTCCTCCGCCATGTCCCACATCATCGAAATGCCAAAGCTCAGCGACACCATGACGGTGGGCACGCTGGTGAAATGGTTGAAGAACGTGGGCGACGTCGTGCAATCCGGCGACATGCTCGCCGAGGTCGAGACCGACAAGGCCACCATGGAGCTCGAGTGCTTCTTCGACGGCACGCTTCTTCAAATTTTCGCACCCGGCGGCTCGCAGGTTGCACTCGGCGCCCCGCTCTGCGCGATCGGAAAACCCGGTGAGGTCGTCGCTCGGCCAGAAACCAAACCCGCACCGACGGCCGTTGCGTCGGTGGCCGCCGCGACCGCCACGGTGTCCGGCAGCGCGGCCTCTGGTCCGGGCGCACCGCGCCCGACCACCTCGTCCACTCCGCCCACGCCCGTGGTGGCCCCTCCGGTGGGCCGCTTGAAGATTTCGCCGCTCGCGAAAAAACTCGCCGCCGCGCAGGGCGTCGATCCCGCCCGCGTCACCGGCTCCGGCCCCGCCGGTCGCATCGTCCGCGCCGACATTCTCGCGGCGGCGGCAAAACCGGCGGCACCCACTCCGATCTCGAATTCCAGATCTCAAACCGGGGCCCAGGGTCCGATTCAGGAGGAGCGCACCGTCGCCGTCTCCAACATGCGCGGGGCGATCGCCCGTCGCCTCGTCGAGTCGAAGACGCAGCTGCCGCATTTCTACATCGAGATCGAAATCGATGCCGCCCCGCTGCTCGCCGTGCGCGAACAGCTCAACACCGGGCTCGAGGCGGAGGGGGTCAAGCTTTCGGTCAACGATTTCATCCTCAAAGCCAGCGCCGAGGCGCTCCGCCGCGTGCCGCACGTCAATGGTTCGTGGGAGGGCTCTCAAATCCGGTATTTCTCCGCCGCGCACGTCTCGTTTGCCGTGGCGCTGGAGGACGGGTTGATCACGCCGGTCATTCGCGATGCGCACCTGAAGAGCGTGTTCACCATCTCGACCGAGGCGAAGGCACTCGGGAAGCGCGCCAAGGAAAAGAAGCTCACACCCGCCGAGTTCACCGGCGGCACGTTTTGCGTTTCCAATCTGGGCATGATGGGCATCCCGAAATTCAGCGCCATCATCAACCCACCCAACGCCGCGATCCTCGCCGTCGGCACCACGGTCCGGAAGCCGGTGGTGCGAAACGATCAGATCGTCGTCGGCCAGACGATGACCCTCACGCTCTCGTGCGATCACCGCGTCGTCGACGGCGTGGTCGGCGCGCAGTATCTCGCCGCGCTCAAGACTCTGCTTGAGGCGCCCGCGCTGCTGCTGGTGTAGGACACCATCCTCGCTCCGCGGCTACCGCGCCACCACTTTCGCCACGGCGGCCAGGAACTCCGCCTGCCGGAATGGTTTTTTCAAGACGTGGTCCGCGCCGACGCCCTTCGCCACCCGCAGGCAGGCGTCCACCGGCATTTTTTTCGCGCCCCCCGAAATCGCGAGAATGCGCGTCTCCGGCCGCAACCGGCTGACCGCGAGAATTGCATCCCAGCCGTCGGTCCCCGGCATCACGATATCTGTCACGAGCAGATCGTAGGCACGCTGCTGCAACAATTCGATAATCTCCCGGCCGCTGGCGGCGCGGGTGACCGTGTGACCCTCCGCCTGAAGCCAGTGGCTCATCAGTTCCACGATTTCCACGACGTCATCCGCCACGACGATCTCCAGGCGCCGCGGAGACACGGGGGGAGCAGGCTGCTTGCGGAGAAGTGTGATCATCGTGGGTGACGGCGGGGCCGCCGTCGGCACGTAAGTCGTGGTGACCGGATTCGCCAGTAGCAAACGAAGATTTTCGGCCCGGATCAGCCGCCGCACAGCGCGCAAGTCCACGAATCCGGATTGCGTCCGGACCGCGATTGCGATCAGTTCTGCGCCAGCGCGGCCCCCGGGCCGATCATCCCTGCCCTGCCCTGCCCTTCATGAAAAACCTCGCCCTCGTCTCCTTCGCGCTCGCCGCCCCTGGCGCCGCGCTCTCCGCCGCGGATGTTCACATCGACCACGCCCTGGAGTTCGCCCGCTGCGTTCCCGCCGGCGCCACGGTCACCAAACTCGCCGGCGACCTGGGCTTTGTCGAAGGCCCGGTGTGGCTCAAGGCGGACGGCGTCCTCGTGTTCAGCGACATTCCCAACAACGAATTGAAACAGTGGTCCGCCGCCGGCGGCCTCACGACCTATCGCAAGCCGAGCCACAACGCCAACGGCAACATCGTGGATCAGGCCGGCCGCCTGCTCACGTGCGAACACAGCGGACGCCGCGTCGCAATTCAGGAAAAGGGGGGCGCGGTCAAGACCCTCGTCGATTCGTTTGAGGGGAAAAAATTGAATTCGCCCAACGATGTCGTCGTGCACTCCGACGGCACCGTGTGGTTCACCGATCCGGAATACGGACTGAAGACGAATCCCGCGACCAAGCAGAAGGAGGGCAAGGAGCAGGCCGGCAACTTCGTCTACCGCCACGATCCAAAGACCGGCAAGACCACGGCGGTCGTGCGGGATTTCGTGCAGCCCAACGGACTCGCCTTTTCGCCGGACGGGAAGAAACTCTACATCGCCGATTCAGGCGCCCCGAAACACATCCGGGTGTTCGCGGTGGCGGCCGACGGCACCCTCGACCAGGGCCGCGTCTTTTGCACCATCGACAAAGGCGGCCCCGACGGCATTCGCGTCGATACGGCTGGCCGCGTGTGGTCGAGCGCCGGCGACGGCGTGCAAATTTTTGCCCCCGATGGGAAGCGGATTGGGAAAATCCTCGTGGCCGAGTCACCCGCCAACCTTTGCTTCGGCGGTGCCGACGGAAAAACGCTCTTCATCACCGCGCGCAAATCGCTCTACTCCGTCAAGGTCGCCGTGACCGGCGCGGGGCGGTAGCGCGCAGCGGCGGTTGGCGGTGCGGAACCAAGGATCGGCGGGCGCCGCTTTGTCGGCGCCGTCGCGCCCGCCCGCAACCACGGCTGCGACCAAGCGCAGCCCTCCGATGCCGAACGATCTCTGGATCGAATCGGCACGTGACGACGAGGAGGGCCGCACGACCTTCCCCTCACCGCGTCCACGCCCGGTTGCCAACTTCCGCCAGCGGGATGCACGCCTCCCAGCGACCCGGGACCGGATCGTAGTGCAGCACGTTTTTTCCGACTTCCTCGGATGTGAAATAACCGAGAATCGTGAGCTCGCGCATCTGGTGGAAAAACGTCCGCTCCTTGGCCTGGGCGACGGTCGCGATGTGCTTGAGCAGCGCGTCCTGTTGCGCCGGTGCGAGCTGCGCAAACTCCCGGCGATGGGCGGACGTGCTCTGCGCTTCGACGTCCGCCAGGCCGCCGGCGAACATCCGCTGCTCCTCCGGGGTCAGGTACTCGCCATACATGAGATCGATGAACGCCGGCACACCGACCTCGGACGCGCCAGGCGTGTCGGTGCGCGGGAGGATGCGCTCCGCCACCGCGACCACCGTCGCCGCCTGCCGCGCGTTGAGATAGGTTTTTCGGCTGGGCGCGGACGCGGCGGATTGCGCCCGCAACCCATTTTCGAGGAGGCCGGGTGTGAGCGCAACGCCGAGCATCAGCGTTACCCGGCGGATCGCCTCGCGACGGCCGATGCTTGCGGGGGCGGAGGTGGCGGGCAGAGGGTTCATGGCGGCAGGGGCGAGGTTCAGAGGTTGTTTTTCTTCATTTCATTCACCGCGTGATCACACGCCCGGGCCGTCAGCGCCATGTAGGTGAGAGACGGGTTGACGCAGGCGTTCGAAGTCATGCACGCGCCGTCGGTCACAAAGACGTTGGGCGAGGCATGCACCTGGTTCCAGCCGTTCAGCACCGACGTCGCCGGATTGCGGCCCATGCGTGCCGTACCCATTTCGTGGATGCAAAGGCCCGGCGCGCTGCCGTCGTCAAAGCCCGTCACGTTCTTCAGGCCCGACGCGTCGAGCATCTCGACCGCCGCCGCCTGCATATCCTTGCGCATCGCCAGCTCGTTCTCCTTCCACTGGCAGTCAAACGTGACCGTCGGCTGGCCCCACCTGTCCCGCACCTGCTGGTTCAGATACATCCGGTTGGCATGATACGGCAGGCACTCGCCCCACGAACCGATGCCGAAACGCCACGGGCCGGGCGCGATGAGGTCGGTCTTCAGGCCCGCGCCAAAACTCAGTTCTTTCACCGCCTGGGTCCAGTCGAGGCGGCTCGCGCTCCCCTGGTAGCCAAACCCCCGCAAGTAGTCCTTCCGCGCGGACGCTTTGTCCAGATTGCGGAAGCGCGGAATATAGATGCCGTTGGCCCGGTTGCCCCGGAAGTAGCGATCCTTGAAATCCTCCGAGACGCCGGCGGCGCCCACCTTGAAGTGATGATCCATCAGGTTGTGGCCGAGTTCGCCGCTGTCGTTGCCGAACCCGTTGGGAAATCGCTCCGACTTCGAGTTGAGCAGAATGAACGTCGAGGCGATCGCGGAAGCGCAGCAGAAAATCACGCGCGCGTGGTACTCGATCACTTCGTTGGTCTGCGTGTCGATGATGCGCACGCCGGTGGCGCGGCGTCGGTCCGGATCGTAGATGAGCTCGTTGACGATGGCGAATGGCCGGAGCGTGAGGTTGCCCGTCGCGGCGGCGGCCGGCAGGGTCGCGGCGTTGCTGCTGAAGTAGGCCCCGTACGGACAACCGCGGATGCAACGGTTGCGATACTGGCAGGAGCCGCGGCCGTTGTGCGGCTGCGTGAGATTGGCCACGCGTCCGATCGTCATGACCCGGCCGTTGAACGCGCCGGCGATCCGCTGGCGCATGTGCTGCTCAAGACAGTTCATGTCCATCGGGGGCAGAAACTGTCCGTCCGGCAGCTGCGGCAGATTTTCGTTGCTGCCGCTGATACCCGCAAAACGCTCGACGTAGTCGTACCACGGCGCGACGTCCGCATAACGCAGCGGCCAGTCGATCGACATGCCGTCTTTCGCGTTCGCGGTGAAATCGAGGTCGCTGAGGCGGTACGACTGCCGGCCCCACAACAGCGAGCGGCCGCCGACGTGATAGCCGCGCATCCAGTCGAAGGGTTTGTCCTCGGAATACGGATTCTCGACGTCGTTGACAAACCAATGCGCCGATGCCGGGTGAGTGGTGTAGCCGGTGCGATCTTGCTTTCGCTGCGTGGCGAGTTCCGCCTGCGTGCGCTTGGTGCGCCCGGCGAATTCCCAGCTTTCCGTCATCGCCGTGGGATAGTCGCCGTGTTTCACATCGCGCCCGCGCTCGAGGAGCAGCGTTTTGAGTCCTTTTTCGCTCAGCTCCTTTGCCGCCCAGCCGCCGCTGATGCCGGAGCCAATCACGATGGCGTCATAGGTGTTCTGTTTTCTGCCGGCGCCTTGAATGGTCATGGGGATTTCGGAGTCGGGGTTGGGTGCGCAAAGAATCCGCACCGGAGCCGCGCGGATTCAAGTCAATTGCTGCCCGCGACCTCTTTGATCGGATGGTCATTTCACTCGGCACACAGTTTCCGCGACATTCGGCTGGTCCGCGGCGGCGGGCTGCGGTTGCCACGTCGGGCCGAGATCGGTCCACTCCGCTCACCAAAAGGGCGCTCCCCAATCGGTGATCGAAATGAATCGTTTTCATCCGACCTCCCCTGTAGCACCCTCCCGATTACCCTCATGAAATCGCCCTCTTGCACCCTCACGCTGCTCGCCGCGCTTTGCGGTGCGGCTTTCCCGCTCAATGCCGCCGAGCCGTTCGCCGTCCTCAACGTCTGGCCCGGCACTCCGCCGGGCGACACCAAGACGCTCCCGCCCGAGGCCGACCAGACCAAGGCCGCCGACAAACTGATCGCCGGCCGGCGCATCATCAAACTCGGCAACGTCGCCACTCCGCAACTCGCCGTGTATCGCCCGGCCAAGGACAGAGACATCGGCGCGGCCGTCATCATCTGCCCCGGTGGTGGCTTCAACATCCTCGCCTACGATTTGGAAGGCACGGAAGTGGCGGCGTGGCTCAACTCACTCGGCGTCACCGGCATCGTCCTGAAATACCGCGTGCCCGCCCGCGATCCGCAAAAACGCTGGCTCGCCCCCGTGCAGGATGCGGAACGCGCCCTGAGCCTCGTGCGCAGCAAGGCCGTCGCATGGGGTCTCGATCCCCAGCGCATCGGCATCCTCGGCTTCAGCGCCGGCGGCACCACCGCGGCTTACGCATCGCTGGCCGTCGGCCGTCGCCATTACTCCGAGATCGACGCGGTCGACCAAGTCTCGTGCCGGGCCAATTTTGCGTTGCTTATCTACACCGGAGGTTTCGTCGAACGCGGCCAAACCGTGATGAACCCCGAGGTGCTCGTCCCGCAAGACACGCCGCCGATGTTCCTCGTGCACGCCTTCGACGACGGCGTCCCGGTCCAAAACACACTGCTTCTCGCCGCCGAGTTGAAAAAGGCCGGCGGCTCCGCCGAGGTGCACGTCTACGACTCCGGCGGTCACGGCTATGGGCTCCGCCATGTTGCGGAGTTTCCTGTCACCACCTGGCCGAAGCGCGCCGAGGAATGGCTCGCCCGCCGCGGGCTGCTGCAGCGCGCTTCATCTCCGTCGCGCTGAGCGCACGCGTATTCCGTCACCTATTTCTCCCGGCTTCCCATCCCGCGAAGCTTTCAGTAACTGTCTCCGCGCATGAAACACCTCGTCCGCCCCTTCGGGCTCATCGTCACCATGGCAATCGCGTCGTCTTCGCTCGTCGCGGCCGACGCCGGCATCGGCCAGTCATTCAAGGGTCCGGTGGGCCTGCAACTTTACAGCCTGCGCGCGCAGTTCACCGCCGGCGGCGTGCCCAAGACTCTCGATACCGTGAAGAGCTTTGGCATCAAGTACGCCGAACTTGCCGGCACCTACAATCTCACGCCCGACCAATTGAAGGCGCAGCTCGCCGAGCGCGGCATCAAAGCGGTCAGCGGCCATTTCCCCTACAAGAAATTCAAGGAAGACCCTGAGTCCGTCGCACTTGAAGCCAAGGCCCTCGGGCTCGAATACGCCGGTTGCGCGTGGGCCGACCACAAGACCCCGCTCGACGAGGCGCAGGCGCGCGAAGTTGTGGGAGTTTTCAACCAGGCGGGCGCGGTCCTCGCCAAGCACGGGCTCAAATTCTTCTACCACTGCCACGGTTTCGAATTTCAACCGCATGCCG
Source organism: Opitutaceae bacterium (assembly GCA_005792355.1). Lineage (GTDB taxonomy): Bacteria > Verrucomicrobiota > Verrucomicrobiia > Opitutales > Opitutaceae > ER46. The sequence goes on along the minus strand of SXSC01000261.1, from coordinate 15,729 downwards.
GCGGCACGTTGATGGATTTCATCATCAACGGAACCGACCCCAAGCTCGTTAGCTTCGAGATGGACATTCTCTGGGTCGTCTTCCCCGGCCACGATCCGGCCAAGCTGCTCGCCAAGTATCCCGACCGCTGGAAGCTGATCCATCTGAAGGATCTCAAAAAGGGTGTCACGACGGGCTCCCTTACGGGCAAGACTGACGTGAGCAACGACGTCGTCCTCGGCACTGGCCAGATGAACTGGCCCGCCATTCTCGCCGCGGCCAAAAAGGCCGGGGTGAAATACTACTTCATCGAGGATGAGTCCCCGACCGCCCCCGACCAGATTCCGCAGAGTTTGAAGTTCTTGGAAAAGGTGTCGTTCTAACGCGACGCAACCGCTGCCCGTTGCTGGCTGGCCAAGGGATGGAAATTTAGCCCAAACATTTCGCACCGCGGCTGAAGGCCGCCACCACAGGCGTGCGGTCAGATTTCACCACGGATTACACGGATAGGCACGGATAAAGGCGGGGTTTGTCCCTCGACAGGCTCGGGGCCTTTAGCTTGTCGAAACGGCATCCGTGCTCATCCGTGTAATCCGTGGTCAAAGACTCTGCGGCCAGCAGCCGCATACGAATGAAATCCCCCAACCTTTTGACCGCCAAAGAAGCGGATTCTTCTGGCTCCACTTTCCGCGTGCTTTGCGTGCTCTGCGGTTGAATGGACTGAAAAAATGTCGCAGACCGCGGTTGAGGATATCCGGAGGGCAGGAGCGGAGGGAAATTTGCCGGGTTCGGCGCCAGGTTAAAGAACGCGGGCCAGCGTTGACCTCGGGCGCGGCAATGCGCTCGATCAGTACGCGTCATGAAATCCATCGCCCTTATCCGCCCGCTCGGCCTCGTGTTGTTCCCACTCGTCTCCTTGCCGGCTCTCTTGCCGGCGGCGCCTGCGACCGCCCGGCCCAACGTCCTCTTTATCTTGAGCGATGACCTCCGCCCCGATGCGATCGGCTGCTATGGTTCGGCGCACGTGAAGACGCCGCACCTCGACGCGATCGCCGCCAGCGGCGTGCGTTTTGCCAATGCGTTTTGCACGACGTCACTCTGCTCCCCGAGTCGCGCCAGCATCCTCACCGGCCTCTACGCCCACCGCCACGGCGTGCGCGACAATTTCACCGAGTTGCCCGCGCACCTCCCCCATTGGCCGGCCCGCCTCCACGCCAGCGGCTATCAGACGGCCTACCTCGGGAAATGGCACATGGGCGAAAACAACGACGAACCGCGCGCCGGTTTCGACTGGTTCGTCACCCACAAGGGCCAGGGCAAGTACTTCGACACCGAGTGGAACGTCAACGGCCTGCGCCGCGAAACCCCCAAGGGCTACTACACACACGTCGTCACCGACTACGCCCTCGACTGGTTGAAACAACGCCCCGCCGGCCAGCCCTGGGCGCTCTGCCTCGGCCAGAAGGCACCGCACTCGTTCTATTTCCCCGAGCCGAAATACACCCACACGTTCGACGCCGTGCCCGTGCCGTATCCGTCAACCGCATTTTCCCTCGACGATAAGCCCGACTGGATCCGCCAGCGCCTCCGCACCTGGCACGGGATCTATGGGCCGCTCTTCGAGTGGCGGAAAAACTTTCCCGACGATCGTCCGGAGGCCGTGAAGGATTTCGCCGCCATGGTGCGCGCCTACTGGGGCACTGTGCTCAGCGTCGATGACAGCGTCGGCCGGCTGGTGGCGTTTTTGAAGGAGACCGGCCAGTACGACAACACGATCATCGTGTTCATGGGCGACAACGGACTGCTCGAGGGCGAGCACGGCATGGTCGACAAGCGCACGATGCACGAGGCGAGCATCCGCATCCCCATCATCGTTCGCGGACCGGGCCTGCCCAGGGGCAGGGTCATTGCTGGCCAGGTGCTCGCCATGGACACTGCGCCCAGCCTCCTCGACCTCTGCAACGCGCCTCCCCTCGAGACGATTCAAGGCCGCTCCTGGCGAAAACTCGCCAACGGCAACGACCCCGCGTGGCGCCGCGCGTGGTTCTACGAGTACAACTACGAAAAACAATTTCCGTACACGCCGAACATCCGTGGCATCCGCACCGACGAGTGGAAATACATCCGTTACCCGCATGGCGATGGCGCGCCCGACCGCCACCTCGACGAACTCTACCACCTCGCGACGGATCCCCGCGAGACCCGCAACCTCGCGCGCAGCGCGACGCATGCGGCGCTGCGCGCCAAACTCTCCGGGGAGCTCGCCGCGCTGCTCGCCGCCGAGGGCCTGACCCCCGACAAGGACACGATGCCACTCGATCAAGGCATCAAAACCGAACTGCCCGATCAGAAGATCCGCTGAGTGCCCGCAACTTCCAAATGAAATCTCTCCACCTCCCGCTGGTCTGGTTCGCCGTTTCAACCGCACTTGTCTCGAACGCAATCGCCGCCGCTTCCACGCCTCCCAACATCCTCTTCGCCATTGCGGACGACTGGGGCGTGCATGCCGGCGCGTACGGCACGAAATGGATGCGCACACCCCACTTCGATCGCGTTGCCCGCGACGGCATCCTGTTCAACAACGCCTACACGCCCAACGCCAAGTGCGCCCCCTCGCGCGCTTGCATCCTCACCGGCCGCAATTCGTGGCAACTCAAGGAAGCCGCCAACCACCTCTGTTACTTTCCCGCCGAATTCAAGGGCTGGGGCGAGGCCCTCGCGGAAAACGGCTGGACCGTCGGGCACACCACCAAGGGTTGGGGACCGGGCGTCGCCAAAGACGCCGCCGGCAGACCCCGCCAGATGACCGGCCAGGCCTTCAACGCCCGCACCGCCGAGCCCCCTGCTTCCGGCATCGGCCGGGCCGACTATGCCGCCAACTTCGACGACTTCCTCGACGCTGCGGCCAGGGACAGGCCGTGGGCGTTTTGGTACGGCGCCATCGAGCCGCATCGCGCCTACGAGTTCGGTTCCGGCGTAAAGAAAGGCGGCCATCAACTCGCCGAAATCGATCGCGTCCCCGCCTTCCTGCCGGACAACGAGACCGTCCGCCACGACCTGCTCGACTACGCCTTCGAGGTGGAACACTTCGATACCCACCTCGGCCGCATGCTCGCCGCCCTGGCGAAGCGCGGCCTGCTCGAGAACACGCTCGTGGTCGTCACCTCCGATCACGGCATGCCGTTTCCCCGCGGCAAAGGCGGCGCGTATGAATATTCCAACCACGTGCCGTTCGCCGCGATGTGGGCGCGGGGGATTGCGGGACGCGGACGCGTCGTCGACGACCACATCAGCTTCGTCGATCTCGCACCCACTTTCATCGAGCTCGCCGGCCTCCCGTGGGCGAAGACCGGCATGGCCGCGTCACCCGGACTGAGCCTGACGGATATTTTCCGCGCCAATCGCTCGGGCCAGGTCAATCCCGCGCGCGACCACGTGCTCATCGGCATGGAGCGCCACGACATCGGCCGCCCCAACGACGTCGGCTATCCCATCCGCGGCATCGTGCAAGCCGGCCTGCTTTACCTTGAAAACTTCGAGCCATCGCGCTGGCCGGCGTGCAACCCCGAGACCGGCTACCTCAACGTCGACGCCAGCCCGACGAAGTCGCTCATCCTCGACGCGCGCCGCCAGAACCCCACCGATCCGTTTTGGGCGCTCTGCTTCGGCCGGCGACCGGGAGTCGAGCTCTACAATCTCAAGACCGATCCCGACTGCGTGAAGAACCTTGCGACGCAAACCGCCGTGGCAAGGCAACGCGACGCGTTGAAAAATGCGATGTACGCGAGACTGCGGGCCGAGGGCGACCCGCGCATGTTCGGCCAGGGTGAAGTTTTCGACCGCTACCTGCACTCGAACGAAGGCCACCGCAATTTTTACGAACGCCACAGGAAGGGCGAAAAACTGAGCGCGGGCTGGGTGAAGCCCACGGACTTCGAGCCAGCCCCGCTCGACTGAAACATGCCCGAACCGCTGAAGAACTGGTTCAACCCCGCACGCTTTGCCGCGATCGGCGACCTGCTGGCGGAATTGCAGCCGGGATTCGATCGCCGCGAGTTCGTGCACCGCGCCACCACCGGGCTCGAACCGCTCTCGATCCTCGGGCGGATGCGGCAGGGCACGCTCGCCCTGCGCGCCACCCTGCCGCCACCGTACCGGGAGGCGCTGGCCGTGTTGCACCGGCTCGCGCCACGGATCGACCACCCGTTTGTCGGCATCATGCTGCCGGACTTTGTCGGCCAGTTCGGCCGCGATCACTTCGACGAGTCGATGGCTGCGTTGCACCACCTCACCCGGTTTTCCTCGGGAGAGCTGGCCATCCGCGAATTCCTGCGTCGCGATCTCCCCCGCACGCTCGCGGTGATGGAAGGCTGGTCGCGCGACGAAAATGAACACGTGCGCCGCCTCGCCAGCGAGGGCTGCCGCCCGCGCCTGCCGTGGTCCTTTCAACTCCCGGCGCTCATCGCCGACCCGTCGCCGGTCGCGCCCATCCTCGAAACTCTGCGCGCCGACCCGAGCCTGTACGTCCGCAAGTCGGTCGCCAACCATCTCAACGATATTTCCAAGGATCATCCCGCCTGGATGCTCGCGCGCCTCCGCGCGTGGGATCTGACGCATCCGCCCACCGCCTGGATCGCCAAACGCGCCGCACGCACCCTGCTCAAGGCCGGCGACGCCGGCGCCCTCGCCCTGTTTAATTTCACCGGCCGCGCGCGCGTGAAACTCGACGCCTTCAAATTGACGCCACGGCGGGTTAAACTCGGTCAGCGGATCGAGTTCAATTTCACGATTCGCTCACTGGCCACCCGGTCCCAACGCCTCGCCATCGACTACCTTGTGCACTACGTGAAAGCCCGCGGTGGCACCGCCCCGAAGGTCTTCAAGCTCCGCGAGCTCACGCTGGAGCCACGCACGAAGGTGGCGTTGACGAAAAGCCAGGTGATCCGCGACTTCACCACGCGGCGCCATCACCCCGGCCGGCACCGGGTGGAAATCCAGATCAACGGCGAGATTTGCGGCGGCGGCGACTTCGTTCTCGGGCGCGCGGGATGACTCGGGAAGAAGGACCGGACAATTATCCACCACCCAAACGCTCGCCCGCGAAACCCTCCCCGCACCGCCTCGGTGGAAATTCTGGCCTTCGCCGCCACCGCCCGGCAGGCTGCTCTCCGTGGCTGAATCTCCCGCGACCGACTCCTTCCCGCCGTCCATGGCTCTCCGCGATCCAACGGGCGAAGATCCGCGCACCCTCACCGCCCGGTACCACCTCGCGGCGCTGGCCACCTGCACCGATGATCCACTGGCGGCCCTGCGCACGATCCTCGATCTGCTTGTGACAACCTTCCGGGCCGACGACGGCTCGATCCGTCTGCTCAGTGCCGACACCGGCCACCTGGAAACCGTGGCCCTGCTCGGCGCCCGCGACCTCCACCAGGGCCCGGAAGCTCTCCTGCCGGGGCACGGCATCACGGGTTGGTGTGTGCTCAACCATCGCGCGTTGCTCGTGCCCGACGTCACGCTTGAACCGCGCTACATCGCCGTCCGGCCGGCCGCTCGCTGCGAAATGGCCGCCCCCATCATGAACGGAGAGCAGGTCATCGGCGTCCTGGATCTCGAGAGCGATCGCATCGGCGGTTTCAACGCCGCCGACCTCGCCCTGCTGGAGCAGCTCGCGGACGAGACGTCCCGGGTCATGCGCCGGCTCTGGGAACTCGGCCACCTCCGGGCCAAGAGCCGCCAGCTTGAGTCGCTCATCACCGCCGGCCAGTCAGTCGTGACCAAGCTGGAACCGCAGGAAGTCTTCGATACCCTCACGCGCGAGGCCCGCCACATGTTGCGCGCCCGGGCCTGCGCGTTATATCTCCACGATCCCGTCCGACGCACCGTCCGGTGCGCCTCGTTCACGAGCACCCAGAGCACCACTCCGCCCGTCGGCGAGTTCGATCTCGAATCCTGCCTCGTCGCCTCCCCCATCCACACGCGACGCCAGATCTGGTTTTCCGAAATCCAGTCGCCGGAATTCCGCGAACTGCCCGACCTGCCCGCCGATCCCGCGCTGCGCTCGATGCTGGCCACCCCGATGATTTTTGAGGGCGAGGTGCTCGGCGTCGTCGCGGTCTTCACCAACCAGCTGCACCGTTTTGACAACGACGAGAAGCGCCTCTGCGACGCGCTCGCGAGCCTCGCCGCGGTCGCACTGCAAAATGCCCGCCTCTACGCCCGCGTTTTCCAAAGCGAGGACGTGCTCCGGAAAAACGAAAGACTCACCACCCTCGGGCTCCTCGCCGCTGAAATCGCCCACGAGATTCGCAATCCCCTCACCGTCCTCAAACTCCTCCACGGCGGCTTGGGCGTCGATTTCCCGGCTGGCGATCCCCGGCACACCGACCAGCGGGTCATCGGCGAAAAACTCGACCAGCTCGAAGCGATTGTAACCCGCGTCCTCGGTTTCGCCCAGGCTCCCTCCAGCCTGCACTCGCGCTGGTCACTCGCCGATATCATCGAGGACACGCTCGCCCTGGTGCGTCTAAAGCTGGCGCAACACAAGGTGAGTGTCTGCGTCACCGCGCCGCCACGCCCGCTCTTCGTCGAAGTCAGCAAGGGCCAGATTCAGCAGGTGCTGCTCAACCTGCTCCTCAATGCCACCCACGCGATGCCCGACGGCGGAACGGTCCAGCTCTCGATCACCACCGGGGATCGCTCCGGACTGCCTCAGGCCGTGATCGACCTGGCCGACACCGGCACCGGGGTTCCTGACGCGATTCGCGACCGCATCTTCGATTCGTTTCTCTCCGGTCGCCCGGATGGCACCGGGCTTGGCCTCGCCATCGCCAAGCGCATCCTGCTGAGCCACCACGGCGACATCGTCCTGCTCGCGTCCGGCCCCGACGGCACGACCATGCGCGTCACGCTGCCGCTCGCCCGCTAGCCCCATGACGACCAGCCTCGATCCCGCCGCCCGGCGCGCCCGCCAGAAGCGCACCATCACGATCCTCGCCGTCGCGCTCATCGTCGGCGGCATAACGGTGATGCTGGCACTGGGACGCCTGCCGCTGCCCCTGCGTCTGTTGGTCGGCCTCGGCGACGTCATCGCGGGCGGTGTGCTGCTGGTGCTGGTCCGGCAGAAGTTCCAGTAGCCGACTGCCGACCTACACCACGCGGAAAATCGTCGCGAAAGTGCGGGACGTGGCGATTCGGCCGCACCGAAAGATCTGGCCTCCAAGCGAACTGCAATGCGCAACTGTCAGACGCCGTTGGTGTGCCCCCTGAAAATCCGGTTTCCTATTAAAACAAGGTGGTTGCTCATCACGCACCAGACCGGACGAGCAGACGGCTTTTCCCCGAGACTGCGCTCGGGAAAAATGGCGCGCTGCGCGCAGCCCGTGACCAAGCCTCGAAGAATTGAAACGCGGAGGACGCGGAGAGCGCGGAGTTAAAAGGCTCATTCTCCGCGCGCTCCGCGTTTAACTCTGTCCGTGGCATTACGACAAACATTTTGGTCTCTACGTTCGAATAGTCGGACAAGGTCAGTAGCGGGTGGAAAAACCGATGGCGTCTGCATGCCCGCTACTCGATGCTCGCTACCGGCGTGTCGGATAGCCCTTCGGATCACTCTACTTAGTCGGCGCCCTTCGCTTCAGCTCGTCGAACCAATTCAGCACGATCTGAATCTGCGGAGCCCCCGCTGCTCCGGACTGAGTGACTCGGCTGGGGTCGATCATGCCGAGGAAGCGCTGGCCGTCGCGGCTGATGTCGTAACCCCGCACAATCGAAGGCGCGAAACCGGCGAACGGCCGCGGGATCACGACCGGCTCGCCAAAGCTGAAGGCCGGCTGCGTGGAAATGCTGACGACATGGTGCGACCCGCCCGCCCCGGGGCTGAAGAACAACTCCTTCCCATCCGGCGACCACATTGGACTGGAACCGGCACCGTCATTCTTCGAAATCTGGTACTTGGCGCCGGTCGGCGGAAAGGGTTGGACGAATACTGCCTGCGATGTCCGGCCGTCACTGGAGGCGTAGGCCACCCACTTGCCGTCGGGAGAAAACACCGCGCTCGTCAACGTGTACGTCGGCGACACGACCGCATCGAACCGCTCGGCCTTCTTGTCCTCCAACGACAACACCCAGAGGGCCAACATCGAGTCCTTGCTGGCGCTATACAGCAGCCGCGTTCCGTCAGGTGACCAGGCCTCCGGAATGTAAGCCGTCCCCTCCGTGGCGGTCGCCAACCGCTCGGCCGCGCCGGCTCCATCCGCCCGCTGCCAGAAAATCCCCAGATCCTTCTCACGGTCCGACTGGAAGGTCACCCGCTGGCTGTCCGCCGACCAGACCGGGAAACGATTGTTGCCCTGCCCGTCGAGCGTCAGTCGCCGCACCGCGCTCGTGCCCGACAGGTCGTAAATCCAGATCGTGCCTCCCTCGCTGCCGAACGCGATTCGCTTGCCGTCCGGCGAGAGCCGGGGCGCCTCATACGGGCCCGGCGGAACTTTCAGCATCTCGGCCGCGCCTTTGCGATCGAAGAACCCGAGGCTGAATTTCGTGCCCGCATTCGAAACCGGGCCGGAGCGGTAGATCAGCGTGCCGGTCGCTGAAACACTGAAATGAGCGGCGCCATTACTGGAAGAACTGGTCCGGCTGACGCCTTCGACGACCGGCGCGGGTCCGCCGGTCGTTGCCAGCCGCCCGGGATCGAACGGCACGGCGAAGACCACGCCCTCTTTGGCATACACCAAGTGGCCGGTCGGCAGATACCGCGCATCGCTTCCGCCTTCGATCAGAATCTTCCGCTCGCCGGACTTCACGGGCTGGGCGACAATTTGTGCCTTGTCCCAGCGATCGAACCCCATGCCGGTCGCGAGCGTGAACAGCACGGTCTGACCGTCGGGCAGCAACTGCGGGCCGTGCACCCCCTCGCCGGCCTTGACCTTGAGGAGCGTTTCCGGTGCACCGCCGTTCGGCGAAACCCGCATGATCCCTTGGGTGCCCTGGCCAACGACGATGCCTTCTGGTCCCCAACTTATGCCATTGGGAGGGGCAGCCTTGCAGAGCGTGACGGCCGCGCCGCCGGTCACACCGATCCGCTTGAGCGTTTGATCGCCCTGCGCATAGAAGGCGATCGAGAGGCCGTCTGGCGAGAAGACCGGGACTTGGATACCTCCCACCATTTCGGTCCCCGGAATCGGCCTGGGTTGGAGTTCCGACATCAATCGCAGGTAAAGCCGATCGTTAGCTATGTAGACCATCTGAGTGCCGTCGGGCGAAATGGCGAGAAAATGACGGTTGGTGGTCGTGAGCTGCTGTCCTTCCGGAAGCGGGAAGGTGAATCGCGTCAACGGCTGGGCCGGCGGCCCAGGTTTGAGCTTCCAGCCCGTGACGCCGCTGATGAGCGCCGTGGCCACGATCGCCACGAGCACGACAGGAACCAGGGTTTTCCACCCGAGCGACCGCTCGCTTGCACCGATCGCCGGCGCGGTCGCGGCGGCCGCGGCCTGCGTCGCGCCCGACCCCGACGATCCCGCCACTGCTTCGAGCGCGAACGCCAGATCGCCGGCCGAGCGGAACCGCGCCGCGATGTTCTTCTCCAGGCAGCGATCGACGAGCCGCAGGAGGCCCGGTGAAATCTGGCGGTCGACGAAGGGTTCATCCGGCGGGTCTCTCTCGAGGATGGCCGTGAGCGTGTCGGCGGGCGTCGCGCCGGCAAACGCCCGCTGGCCCGACAGCATCTCATAGAGTATCGCGCCGAAGGAAAAAATATCGCTCCGCTCGTCGGCCGGCAGCCCGCGCACCTGCTCGGGCGACATGTAGCCCACGGTGCCGAGCAGCAGGCCCGGCTGCGTGTTGGTGCCGGTCGCGGGCAAACGGCCCGCGAGCGCGGACTCGGTTTCGGCCAGCTTGGCGAGCCCGAAGTCGAGAATCTTCACCTGCCCGTCGCGGGTGATGAAGACGTTTTGCGGCTTCAGATCGCGATGCACGATTCCCTTGTCGTGCGCCGCGGCCAGCCCGCGCGCGAGCTGGACAGCGTAGTCGTTCGCCTTGCGCACCGACAGGCCGCGCGATCGATCCGACACCGGACCTTGAATCATGGACTCCTGCAACGCGTGGGCGTCGCGCGGCCTTTCGCCCGATCGGGTCGGTTTTGGCGGGCTTCCAGCGCCGGAACCCTGGGACTGGAGCCGGGAAGCCAAAGTCAGAGACGTCGGACCGGCCGCCACCCCCTCCGTCGCCAAGCCGATGGAGGGCAAGCGGGCGATGCGCTCCGCCAGGGTCTCGCCCTCGAGCAGCTCCGAGACGATGAAGGGCACGCCCTGATCGGCGCCCACGTCGTAGACGGTGAGAATGTTCGGATGGTTGAGGGCGGCCGTCGCGCGAGCCTCCTGCTCGAAGCGGCGCAGCCGGTCGGCATCGGCGGCGAGCTGCGACGGCAGCACCTTGACCGCGACGGTCCGCTCGAGGCGCGTGTCGTTCGCCTTGAAGACCTCGCCCATGCCGCCCGCGCCGATGAGCGCGACGAGCTCGTACGGCCCGAGCCGCGAGCCGACGGTAACCTTGCGTGGAACGGGTGCTCTTGCCGGCGGAAGTCCACCCATTCTCGCGGCCTCGCTGGGTTGCGACTTCGCGGCCGGTTGAACGCCTTGGTCAGGAGAAACCGCGGCCGGCCTGCCCTCCGTAGGCCTGGCGAAGGAGGGCGGCGGTTCCAGCGGAGCCGGGGGCTGGCCACTCAGACCGGCGACGTCGCCGGTGCGCGGCATCGCGACGCCGGCCAGCGACCCGCCGGCCGACGGGTTGAGCAGCCGGTCAATCGAAGCCGCGAGTTGGTCGACGCGCGGCTCGAGCGGCGGCGGGAAGGCATCCATCCAATGATGCCGCGCCAGATAGAGCTGGAGCGAGCGCCCGGGCTGCACGTCCTCGATCCGGAACGCGATGATCGGTATGCCCTCGGCGAAGGCCCGATTCACCTCGTTCTTGACGTACGACGACTCGTTGGCGTGCGCCGAGAGAATCAGCAGGAAAACGCGCGACCCCTCGATGGCGTCGAGGATGGCTTCGTCCCACATGACGCCGGCACTGACGTTGCGGGGCGCGATCCAACAGCGCGCGCCGCGCTGTTCCAGGAGGTCGCAGACCTGCGTGGCGACCGCGTGGTCTTCAGTTGCGTGGCTGATGAAAACATCTCGTGCCATGGGTTATTTCGGTTTGGGGTTCTGGCGCGGATTGCGAATCGAAAATGCGTCCGCGCCCTCTTGGCGTCAAGGGTCGGCCGAACCGACCTCGAGCCGCCGCCGCTCCTGCGCATCTTTGGTTGCGGCCCACTCGGTTCCCTCCAATCACTTTCACGCTCCTCCATGCACCTCACCCATCTCGCCTGCACCCTCTGCCAAAAGCCCCACGACGCCGCCCTCCCGCAAAATGTCAGCAGCTGTTGCGGCAAACCGCTCTTCGCCCATTACGACCTCGTGGCCGCGGCGCGCACGCTGACGAAAGCGGCGCTGCGCACCCGTGAAAAATCCCTCTGGCGCTACCGCGAGGTGCTCCCGGTCCGCGATGCCGCCGACATCGTGACGCTCGGCGAGGGATTCACTCCCCTCCTCCCGGCCCCGCGTCTCGGCGCGCCGCACGGCCTTTCCCGGCTCTTTATCAAGGATGAGGCGCAGAATCCCACGGGCAGCTTCAAGGCGCGCGGCATGACGACCGCCGTGTCGATGGCGAAACAGTTCGGCTTGAAAAAACTCGCGGTCCCCTCGGCCGGCAACGCCGCCGGCGCCCTCGCCGCGTACGCCGCCCGCGCCGGGATGGAGGCGCACATCTTCATGCCCCGCGACACGCCCCGCGCCAACATCATCGAGTGCGAACAGATGGGCGCGCACGTCACGCTCATCGCCGGCCTCATCACCGACTGCGGCGCCGAAGTCGCGAAGCGCAAGGCCGCGGAGGGCTGGTTCGACGTTTCCACGCTCAAGGAACCGTACCGCGCCGAAGGCAAGAAGACCCTGGGCTACGAACTCGCCGAGCAGCTCGACTGGCGGCTGCCCGACGTCATCCTCTATCCCACCGGCGGTGGCCCGGGACTGATCGGCGTGTGGAAGGCGTTCGATGAAATGGAAAAACTCGGATGGATCGGCCGCGAAAGACCGCGCATGTTCACCGTGCAGGCCGCCGGCTGCCAGCCGATCGTCCGCGCGTTCGAGCGTGGGGATCAATTCGCCGCGGAGCATCTCGGCGCACAAACCAAAGCCTCCGGCCTCCGTGTGCCGAAGGCGATCGGTGACTTCATCATGCTCGATGCATTGCGACGCAGCGGCGGCGGCGCGCTGGCCGTCAGCGACGAGGAGATGATCTCCTGCACGCGGGAGCTCGGCGCGGCCGAAGGCGTTTTCCCCGCACCCGAGGGGGCCGCGTGCTACGCCGCGCTCAAGACTCTCCTCGCCGCTGGAAAAGTCCGGCCGCAAGAGACCGTCGTGCTTTTCAATACCAGCACCGGCCTGAAATACCTCGAGTGTTACGCAGGAAGCTGAATGCCGCAGTTGAACCACAAAGGTCGAGCGGGGCTGACGCCGCAACCCTCCGCCGGCGGGCAGGCCAAACGAATTGATCGAGAGCGCTGAGGGTGGAACCGCTAATGAGTTTCGCCAAGGGGCGAAACTTGGACCCCCCCTCCGGCTCATCGCCTCCGGTGGCAGATTGTGGGGTCTGCTCATCGCAAACCGGAAAGTTCGCGATGAGCGAACCTCAAAAACTTGCCGCGAAGGCGATGAGCCGAAGCTCTCTTTGAAGATTTCATCAATTGATGAAATCCAATTAGCGGTAATCCGCCTGGATCATCGCTTGAAGTTCCTCGCAGCGTAACAAGAAATGTGAACCGTGTATTACAGAGCGAAAACTCGCTCCTTTGCTCGGTGGCCACTATGGCTGGGTGCCGTGTCCTCGGTGGCTCCTGCCCTGGCTTGATTCAGAGGTGAATCTTCCAGGCATATTAGTAACTAGTGTGCCGACCGCAAAGTAGCGTGACAAGTAGCGGCGAGCGCCAGCGAGTGGAGCGCGCCGGTGGTCCACTCGCTGGCGCTCGCAGCTGCACGTCACGAAAATTATTGGTCGCGCCACTAGAGTCCGGATTTCAGCCACTCGCCATACGCCGACTCCAGCGTGGCCGACGTCCACGCGCCTGGGCGGAACGCGACGCGGTAGTTGAGACTCCACTGGCCACCCGCCGGGATCTGCCGCGGCTTGGGGGCCAAGATGGCCGCGCACATGAAGCGCATCACCCCCTGGTTGATCAAATACCAGGGCGCGGCTTCGCCGGCGTTTTTCGGGTCGCTGAAAAACGCCACGGCACCGACGTTGCGTCCCTCATGGGAAAGACTGGCGGCGACCGCGGGAGCGCTGGGGCGGCTGCGGCCGTTCACGAACTCCGTGATCGGGCCGGCGGTCGAAAGAAAATCGGTCACCAGCGGCGCGCCGGCCAGGCGGATGCTGAGCCCGGCATAGCCGCCGTTGACCTGTCCTTTGGGCTCGCCGGGCATCGCGGTGCGGTCCAGCAAAGCGCCCTCGGCGCCAGCCGTGAAACGCGCGCGCCAGTCAATCGTGTATCTCCCGTCAACCTGCGGAGCGGAGACGCGCAGTTCGCGTTGCTCGGACAGGTCCAGCTTGCCCGCGAGCGACACGTAGGTCACGTCGAGCTTGATCGTCGCGCTGCCATCCGGCCGGGTTTCGATGGCGGGATCGCTCCAACGGGTCTTGCCGCTCGTGGCGGTTTCCTCCCAGTAATTCGACCCGTTGATGTATTTCCAAGCGAACCAGAGGGCGTAGTGGTGCGGGTGATCCGCGGGACGAAATTCGGACAGGCTCGGGCCTCCGGCCACCGCAACGGGATCGAAAAACGGTTTGCCCTTCGTGGGATCAAAGGAGAACCGCCAGATCGTCTGGTCACCGGAGCGCCAGGCGAGCGTCGTCTCATCGCGCCGCCACTCGGCGTGCGCAATGGACGCCGTCAGCATGGTCGCCGCGGCCATCCCCGCCATCCACCGCTGTCTGCCTCGCCAGGTTTTCACAAGGTGCGTGACGTCTGCGCCAGCCGCAACGCGCCATAGGGCGCGCGTTCCGGGCGTGTGAGCAGGGAGTTGGCCTCGGCGTCGTCGACGAAACGCCCGGCACTCGCATTCCACGTGAGCGGACGACGGAGCTTCATCGCGATCCAACTCAGGAGGCACGCGGTGTTGGCGTGGTGTGCCACCGGCGCGGGGGTCAGCGGCGTCGCGCGCGACCGCACGCACTCGAGCCAGTTGCGGTGGTGGGACGTGCTGTGCGGGAACTGCACCGTGACACCGCGGGGATCGAGCAACCGTACGTCGCTCGCGTCGAGCGGCTTCATCCCGGTCGGCCGCGAGGCGGGATCGCTCGCGGTCGCCCCCTCGGCATCGCGCGAGACAAAAATCCAGCCTTCGTCGCCGATGAACTTGACGCCGTTGGGCTGCAGGTCCGAGACGACCAGGCGAACGCCGCCCGGATAGTCCAGCTCGACGTGGTAAGCGCCGTGGACATTCCAGATCCGATTGGTGGGAAACTCGCCGCGACCCTCGATCTTGAACGGAGCGCCCAACTCCATGTTCATGCCCCAATGCGCGGTGTCGAAGTGGTGCGCGCCCCAGCCCGTGATCATCCCCAGGCAGCAGGATTCATGGCGCAGCCAGCCCGGGCGCGAGGCGAGGTCGGGCTCGCCGGCGGCGTTGATCTTCTGCGAATGCACGCGCTGCTCCGTGTAATAAACATCCGGCGTCGGCCCGAGCCACCGCTCGTAATCGAGGTGGGCCGGCACGGGTTGCGGTGGATCGTCGGGCGCGGTTGGATCGGTCGGCAGGCCAATTTCCACGCGCGTCAGCCGCCCGACGCGACCGCTGCGGACAAATTCGCAGGCCTGGCGGAATTGTTCGTTCGGGCCCCACGAGCGCTGCTGACTGCCAACCTGAAAGATCCGCCCGCTCCGCGTCACCTCGGCCAGGAGCAAGACACCCTCGGCCTGCGTCATCGTGAACGGCTTTTGCAGGTAGACGTCTTTGCCGGCGCGGACGGTCGCGAAGGCAATCTCGGCGTGCCAGTGATCGGGCACGCTGATGACCACGGCGTCGATATCCGCGCGTGCGAGCAGTTCGCGGTAGTCCTCAAAAGCGGTCAGCTCCGGAGCGGTCCGCTGTGCCTCGCGGTAGAACTTCGCGACAAGCGCCTGGGCGGCAGCGAGGCGAAGCGAGTCGACGTCGCACACCGCGACGAGGTCCGCGAGCCCCGAGTGGAAAACGCCCGGCAGGTCATGCGCCGAGGCAATCCGCCCGCAGCCAATTTGCCCGACGCGAATGCGGTTGCTGGGTGCCTCCGCGCCCAGCAGGCGGGGCGAGACGATTAGCGGGCTGAACGACGCGGCGGAGGCGGAGGAGTGCTTTCCCATGAAGAATCGGAATCAAAGAATCCGTATCTGATTTCGAGCGAATCCGCCCGCCCTTTTTTTGCGACAAGAATGCCGCCCCATGACGGTGTCAGCTATCGCGCTCGCGATTTGGCCTGCAAAGGGATGAACGATCAAGAGCTGTGCGCGCACCATTACCTCCACAACGCCACCCTCGTGGGCGAGACGCTGCGCTACGTGGCCGTGGCCCCCGACGGCCGCTGGCTCGCCCTGCTCGGCTGGGCCAGCCCCGCGCTGCACCTGCGCCCACGCGATCGCTGGCTCGGCTGGTCCGAGCCCCAGCGCGCTGCGCGGTT
>SXSC01000260.1 GCA_005792355.1 Opitutaceae bacterium | reverse complement strand
GCATGACACGCTGCGCTATTTTCAGCAGGAGCCCATCCACCGGAAATGGCACCAGAAGGAGCTCACGTTTGGCATGCTCTACCAGTACTCGGAGCACTTCGTGACGGTGTTTTCGCACGACGAGGTGGTGCACGGCAAGGCGTCGCTGCTCCTCAAAATGGGCGGCCGCGACATCCCCGAGAAAGCCGCCAACCTGCGCGCCCTCTACGCGCACATGTGGGCGTGGCCGGGCAAGAAGCTGCTTTTTATGGGCGACGAGTTCGGCCAGTCCGCCGAGTGGAATCACGGCGCCAGTCTCGACTGGCATCTGCTGCAATATGCCGACCACGAGGGCGTGCGCCTGCTCGTGCGCGATCTCAACAAGCTCTACACGAGCGAGCCCGTGCTCGGCGGCAACGATCTCAATCCGCAGGGCTTCCGGTGGCTCGCGACGTATGATGACAACGCGAGCGTGATCGCCTACCTGCGGGTGGATGCGGCGGAGCAGACCCTGTTCGCGGTAGTCTGCCACTTCACGCCCGTGGTCCGGCCAAATTACCGGGTGGGCGTTCCGCGCCGCGGTTTTTGGAAGGAAGTCATCAACACCAACAGTAAGTACTACGGTGGGAGCGGCGCCGGCAACGATGGCGGCCGCGCGACGGAAAGCGTCGCCGCCGACGGCCATGGGCAGAGCATCCGGCTCACGTTGCCGCCGCTGAGCACGACGATCTTCAGGTGGACGGCGGAGGTGTAGGGGGGTGTTCCTGATTTTTTGGCCCGCCGGTCGGCAGGTAGCTGCGAGCGCCAGCGAGTGGAGGATTCGCGGTTTGCTGGTGGCCTGGCTCGGGCTTCATTACGACGATCCACAAAAGGTCGGCGGAGATTTGGGAGAAGGAAGAAGATCGCGACCGGCGCCAGCGCGCCCGACTTATTTCGTCGCAGGCTCCGGAGTGATCTCGACGAGGCCGAGTTTTCGCTTTGGACCGAAGGACGGTTTCGGTTTCACCAATTCGTCGCGCTCGACGCGCGCCAGCTGTGCCGTCGCTTGCCGCCAGTGTTCCACCGCGCGGCCGTGCGGCCGGCCCTCGCGTTCCCAGACGGCATAGGCAACCCGCGCAATCTGCTCATGCGTGGGCGGCGGCGGCGGAGCCGGAACCGCCGGCGTCGGCGTTGTTTTTTTCGATGATCTCATGCGCTGGCGTGGGTTGTTTGGGCTCGGCCTGAATCAGGTCAAGGTATCCTCCGCCTGTTCAGCGAAACTTCAGCCCGATCGGCAGCGTGTCGCCGAGCGCGCGCGCCTCGTCATCCGCCTCGAGCACGACGACGGCGTGCACCATTTCCCACCAGCGCGCCGGTGCGCCGGCAGCCCGCAGGGCGTCGACGGTGCGCGTGCGCAACCCCTCGTCCACGTCGCGCGTGCGGTCGCCGGTGAGCCGGGCGAGTTGCGCGACGGCAAACGCGGCGCCGTCGACCACGCGCCAGTCGGTCTCCAACAAAAACGCCAGCCACTCCGCGGCGCAGTCCGCGTCGACGGTGCGGTGGCCGCTGCCATACAGCGGCACCCGGGCGCCGAGCCGGCCGAGCGACCAGGCCCACGGGCCGCCCGCCGTCGCGGAACTTTTCAGGCGGCCGGCGATCCAGTTGCCCAACGCGATCTTCTCCACCGGCGGCAGGTGTTCGAGCGACGCCGCAGTGCGGACCATTTCGTCGAGGCCCTCGGGCTGCGCACCCTTCGGCCGCGCCGCGTTTTTCGCGGGCTGCGCCGGCACGCGCCGGGCCAGGTGCGGCTTGAGCAACGCCCACACCGCCTCCTGCTGCTCCGGCGTCAGCCCGCCCGCGACGCGCCGCCACATCACCCAGAACTCGTTCCACACCGACGTCTCGTCGCGGGCCGTCACGCCCTCGGAAAAGAGGCGGAAGGTCTGCTCGCAGCGCCATTCGTCCAGTGGATAGCCGAAGCCCGGCCGGAGACTGTAACCCACGAGCCGGAAAAACATCCGCTCGTGCGCGGGCGAGCGCCGACGGTTTTTCGCGCCGGCAAAAAACGCGCCCCACATCTCGCGCAACAACGGCAGCCGCCACGTCTCGCGGGCGCCGAGCGCCGCCTCCAACGTGGAGCCCAGCTGCTTCACGTCCCGGGGGCCGATGATCAGCGGGGTTTTGCCAAAGACCCGGCCGATGACCGCGCGCACCTCGCCGTACTCCGCGGGCATCGACTCGGTGACCGTCGCCGCCGTCCTCGCCGCGGCGCCACGCAGCTCGAACTCCAGCCGCCAGCGCTCGTCGCTTTCGTTCGCGACACACCACAGTTCCAGCGTGCCGAGCTCGGTGAGAGTCGCCCGCAGGTGCACCGGGATGGCCCCGGCCTTCCCGTGCGCGGCGCGGAGCAAGGTGTGAATCGGCGGCAACGGCCGAAATTCCTCGCCGAGGGTCACGACCCCGCCGGGCGGGTCGATCCGATCCGCCGTGGTGGAGAAGAGCGGAAACTGCACCGGCTGGCCGAGGGTGAGCGAGAACGGCCGGCCCGTGAGGTCGAGCGCCCGGCCTTCCTCGTGCCCACGGGGAATCACACACACCGCCCGGGGTGAACCACCGGTTTGGTCGGCGGCAAGTCCAACATAGAACGCGTGCGCCGCGCCGCCGCCAATCCGCTGGCCGAGGCCCCGCCGGACGAGCCCGTAACAGGCGGCGCCGCGCGCGACGGCGAGTTCGAGGGAATCGTGCCGCAGCAACCGGATGCGCGGCGACTCCGGCCACCACGCCGACACGACGTCGAGCAGCCGTCCGGCGATGCGCGGCGAGTTGAAGACGCCGCCGTTGAGGAGAATCGCATCGGGACGCGGAAGCGGCGCAGCGGAAACGGGCGGCCTTTCGGCCGGCTCCGCGTTCAGCGCCGCGCTTCCCGCGGCGGCGTGCTGGCGGAGAAACGCCGCGAGGTGGCGCGTGACCGCCGCGTCCTGCGCATAGGGCAGCCCGAGTTCCTGCAACGCCGCGCGTGCCGCCCGCCGTGGCGCCTCGTCCGCCGCGCAGGCGGGGAAGAAGCCCTCGAGGATCAGGCGTTCCGCCTCGACGCGATCGATCTCGGCGGAGAGAGCGCCGCGCAACAATCGGCTGCCTTCGCTCACCAACGCGATGCCGTGGCGCGCGGGCGGCTCGGCGCCGAGCAGGGCCTCCTTGGCGGCGCGCGCAGCCTGCACAAGCTGCGTCCATTGCGTGGCGCCGAGCTTGCGTCCGCCGCTGAGGAGCCGTTCCTCGACCTCGCGCGCGAGGGCCGCGTCCATGTTGTCGCCGCCCAGCATCAGGTGATCGCCGACCGCGATGCGCTGGAGGGAAGGGCCGCCCGACGTGAGGCCGACCTGGATGAGGGTGAAATCCGTGGTGCCGCCGCCGACGTCCACCACGAGCACCAGGCGAACGCCGGCGAGCGCGGTGGTGAGATCATGGCGATGCCGCGACGTGAAATCGTAGAACGCCGCCTGCGGCTCCTCCACGAGCGTGAGCTTTTCCAGTCCGGCCTGCCGCGCGGCCCGGACGGTCAGCGCGCGCGCGACTTCGTCGAACGACGCCGGTACGGTGATGACGACATCCTGGGCCGCGAGCGGCGCGGCGGGATGCGCGTGGTTCCACGCGCTGGCGAGATGGGCGAGCAGCCGGGCGGTGGCCTCGACGGGCGACAGCTTCGCGACTTCGGCCGGCGCACCCCACGGCAGAATCGGCGCCGAGCGATCGACGCCCGCGTGACAAAGCCAGCTCTTGGCCGATGCGACGAGGCGGCCCGGCACGCGCGCGCCCTGCCAGCGCGCGAACTCGCCGGCCACAACGGGACTAAGAGACGACGGGACGACGGGACGACCGGACCTCGCTTGGCCCGCGGTCTTGTCGTCCCGTTGTCCTGTGGTCTTGTGGTCCCGTGATCCCGTGATCTCGGGCGAATCCCACGGCAGCTGCGTCGATCCCGGTGGCAGCTCGTGTGCGCCGGCGAGGTAGAGGCACGACGGCAGCAGCGACTGGGCGCTCGTCTGCCCGGGACGCTGGAGTTGCGGTATCGGAAAATCGACGACCGCCGCGTCAGCGCCCGCGGCCAGGGCCGCAAACGCCACCGCGCAGTTGGTCGTGCCGAGATCGATGCCGACGCTGTAGGAAGCGGCCACGCTTCATTCCTTCATGCGCACATTCAACTCGAGTTTCCACTGGCCGGCGCCGCCTTTTTCGAGGCAGCGCAATTCCAGCGTGCCGATGGCGGTGACGGCCGCCTGCAGGTTGACGGGAATGAGCTTGCCGGCGTCGCCGCCCCTGGCGGGCAGGGTCGTCTCGATCGGCGCGACCTCCTCGAGTTCCTCGTTGCCCGCCGGATCTTCGAGCATCGTGCCGACGACATCGTCGCGGCGGACGGAGCTGGCAAAGAAGCGGAAATGCGTGGGCTCGCCGACCACGAGGCCGAACTCCTGCGGCGGCACATCCGCCTGCGTGCCCTCCTCCATGCCGAACGGCGCGACACACAGGGCGCGCACGGGCGGCTCCATGCCCGGAACCGCCGGCACCGCAGCCTCGACCCCGACATAGTAGGCGCGGGCGGTGCCGCCGCGAATCCGCAGGCCATGGCCGTGGCGCGCCCAGCCGTAATAGGCCGCGCCGCGGGCGACGGCGAGGTCGAGCTCGGCGCCCTCGAGTTCCTTCACGGGCTGGCCGCGATCGGCGGCGAGCCATTGGTTGAGCACGTCGACGACGCGCTGCTTGAGGGCGGTCGCGCGGAACACGCCGCCGTTGAACAGCACCGCGGTTGGATGCACGAAGGCCTGTCCGGTCACCTTGACCGGCGCATCGTGGGCCGTCGCGAGCGCGTGGGCCTGGCGCGTCAGGAATGCGGCGAGATGGCGCGTGATGCCGGCATCCTGCGCGTAAGGCAGTGCCAGCTGGGCGAGACCGCCGCGCCGCGCCGTCTGCGGCAGCTCGGTGACGGCCGACTGGGGAAAGAAGCCCTCGGTCAGCACGCGCGTGAGCTCCTCGCGGGTCAGGTCAGCCTTGATCGTGCCGCCGACGAGCGATGAGCCGCGGCCGGGAATCACGAGCGGCGCGTGTTTCATTTTCGCGCTGGCAAACATTTCCTCCTTGGCCGTGCGGCACGCGAAGGTGAGGGCGTTGAACTGCCACGCGTCGAGTTTTTTGCCATCGGCGGCCAGCCGCTGGTTGACGGAGTGGGCGAGCGCGAGATCCATGTTGTCGCCGCCGAGCAGAATATGATCGCCGACCGCGACGCGCGTGAGCTGCAGCTCGCCGCCCTGATCGCTGACGGCGATCAGCGAGAAATCGCTCGTGCCGCCGCCGACGTCGACGACGAGAATCACGTCGCCCGGGCGGACGTGTTTGCGGAAGCTCTCGCCCGCCTGTTCGGTCCACGCGTAAAACGCGGCCTGTGGTTCCTCGAGCAGCGTGACGTTGGGCAACCCGGCCTGCTGCGCGGCGCTGAGGGTGAGCTCGCGCGCGGCGGCATCGAACGACGCCGGCACGGTGAGCACCACGTCCTGCTCGGCGAACGGCGTGTCCTTGAATTGGTGATCCCACGCGGCGCGCATGTGCCCGAGAAACTGCGCGGAGGCCGCGAGCGGCGAGACGCGCGCGACATCGGCGGGCGCCTGCCACGGCAGGATCGCACTCTGGCGGTCGACGGCCGCGTGCGACAGCCAGCTCTTGGCGGACGACACGAGGCGCATCGGGACCTTGCTGCCGTGCCCGCGGGCAAACTCGCCGACGACGGCGTCGCGCTTTTTCTTTTCCCACGGCAACGCGAGGCCGCCGGCGGGAAATTCCTGCTCATTCGGCAGGTAGAGAAAAGACGGGAGCAGGGTTTTCTTTTCGACGACGCCGAGCGACGTCACCTGCGGAAGGGCGAGCATCGTCTGTTCGCGTCCGCGGGAGGCGTTGGCGCCGAGATCGAAATAGGAGACGGCGGAGTTGGTCGTGCCGAGGTCAATGCCGATGGAATAGCGGGCCATGAAGGTGGGGGAAAAGTGCGAGGGAGGGTGAAAGGGGAGGGGTGTTTGCGAGCGCAGGTCAGAGTTCCACTTCCGCTGGAGCGAGCACGCGGGGATCGAGGGCGCTGGCGGTGGTGGGGAAGCGCACGGCGGTCGTGACCCAGCCGTGGTGTTTGAGCGCGCCGCGATACGGCGGCTGGCCGGCGACGGCGCCGGTGAGCCGGATGCGCTGGGCGTCAAAGCCGGTTGGCACGGTCACGGTGGCGCCTTCCGCGTCCGGGAGCACCGGCTCGAGGGTCAGATATTGGGCGAGCACCTTGCGGCTGCCGGCGTGGACGACGCGAGCGGCGGCACCGATTTCAGCGTCGGAGAACGCGGCCATTTCCTCCTGGAGAAAATCGATGAGCCGGCCCTCGCGCTGGAGCATGGCGAGCACGGCCAGGCCGGAAGCATGCACGCGCTCGGGCGGTTCGGCGGCGGCGGGGGCGGCAGGCCGATCCTGCAACAGCGCGGCCGCGTCGCGGGCAAAGGTGGCGTCGCCGAGGGCGCGGAAAAAACACGCGCCGGCCGTGCCGAGGCGGGCGAAAAACGAGGGAGCGGAGTCGTGGTCTTCCATATTGACCGGCGACCCCAGCAGAAAAAGAGCCACAGCGCAAAGCGGCACGCGTTGGGTCGGAAACGGAGGGCACCCCGCCTCCATGGGCGGAAAGTCGTCGGATCGCGCAGGGTTCCTTTGGTTGCGGCCCTGCGCCGCGGTGCGAGATGTTCGGGCGGGAACCGGACCATCCACGGAGGGATGGCCGCGCCGGGACCATCCGCGCGCTTCAAGACCGTGGGTTGCGCTGCGCCGCCGCCTTCGCGTCGAGCTCCGGCAAGGTGAAACGCACGCTCACGATGTAGGGCAGCTCTCCTTCCGTCCAATGGCCGTAGGTGGTGGTGACGATCGCGCCGTCGGGCAGTAACTCGACGCCCGGGTACGTGCAGTCGGAGCCCTTGGTGTTGTCCATGAGGCGCACGCGATACTGACCCTCCCGGCCTCGCACGATATCCTCATAGGTGCCGACCCAGCCCACCCAGTCGCCCTTGGTGGGGCTGACGTGCGTCGTATCGCGGAAGCTGATGAAGAGGCGGCCATCGGGCGCGTATTTCGCGGTGTGGCGATCCCCGGTGAGGGCGGCCGGCAATTCGCGGGGCACCGTCCACGTGAGACCCTCGTCGCTGGAGAAGATGACGAACGAATTGTATTTGCGGGAATTTTCCCGCAGCAGCACGGCGATTTGCTTTCCGTCGGGCGAACGCAGCGCCCCCGGTTCGCAGAGATTCGCCTCCGGCAGCATGGCGATGGGCGCGGGCACGCTCCAGGTCATCCCACCGTCTTTCGACCGCGTGGTGTACACCCAGAAGCGCCACGGTTTCGCGGCGGGTGAGGTGTGGTCGCTGTGCGGCCCTTTCATCCGAAAACGCTCCTCCGTGCCGCCACGGATGAAGCGACCATCGTCGTGGAAGAAGGCGAGATACTCCCCGGGACCCGTCTTGAGATCAATCACGGTCGCCATCGTGACCACGCCGCCGAAATCGCCGATCGCCTTCAATTCGCTCCACGTGGCGCCATCGTCCTCGGTGACCGCCATCCGAATGGGATACAGTCCGCTGAACATGATGATGCGTTTCTGCCCGGCCGCATCCACCACGCGGTGCAGCGTGGGGACCTCGAGTGACGTCTCCCACGACTTCGGGGTCGGCAGGCGGGCGCTCCACGATTTGCCGCCATCCGTGCTGCGTTTGTAGACGATGGCGCCGCGACCGTGACCCTTCGGATAAACGATGAGCATGGTCCGGCCATCCTCCAGCAGGACCGTGGTCGGATGGCCGAGATACTGCCCGGCCTCGCGATCGACGATCACCTGCCGCTGGGTTTCGCGGCTCAGATCCACCGTGGGAATCGTGTAGCCGGGCGCGAGGATGGTTTTGAGGTTCTTGGGCGGTGCGAGCGTGGTGTCCTGCTTTTGCGCCGCGGTCGGTTGGGCGAGAACGAGGCTGGTCAGGAGGCAGATCGTGCCGATGGCGGCGAAGGCGCGGAGGATGGTCTTCATTGGGGGCTGCTCCACATTGGGAGACTCGGGCCGCGAACCGCAAGATTCGGAAAGGATCACGGCGTGCCCGCAATTCTCCTTTGACCGGCGGGCGGGGTGCCCTTCACCTCGCCATGATGCTTTCCGAACTTCTCCAAGACCGCGCCGCACTCTATGTGTCCGGCGCCCTCGCCGCGCCGGAGCGGGAGAACTTCGAACTCATCCTCGAATTTCACCAGGAACTGCAGTCGCATGTGGCGGCACTGCTCCAGGTGGGGACGGCGGTCGTGATGTCGCACCCGACGCCGGCCGCGGCACTGCCGCCGGCGGAATTGAAAACCCGCCTCCTCGGCGCCCTTGACGCCCATCCGCGACAGACGGAACCGGACGGCGTGGTGGTCACCGACACCGGCGGGTTGGTGCAGTGGGTCAGCCCGCCGTTCACGGCGATGTGCGGCTATTCCCTGGAGGAACTCAAGGGCCGCAAGCCCGGTCACGTTTTGCAGGGAGTCGAAACCGATCCGGCGGCGGTGCGGCGCATCCGCGAGTCGGTGCGCGACCGGCGTCCCTGCCGTGAGACGCTGGTCAATTATCACAAGGACGGCTCGCGCTATCGCGTCGATGTCGCCATCACGCCGATTCTCGACGACGAGGGCCTGCCGCTGTGGTTTGTGGCGAAGGAGCGGAAGTTGCCGGCGGACCGATCCGCTTCTCCGGTCGGTGCGCGCGGAGTGGCGGCCTGAGGAGCGCGTGGGCGATCCCCGGATGCAACTCCGCTTTCTGCCCTACACGCTCGCGCTCAAGCATGCGTTTGGCATTGCGAGCAACACCCGCACCTCGACGCCGGCGATGATGGTCGAGGTCGAGCGCGACGGGATCATCGGCTATGGCGAGGCGGCGATGCCGCCGTATCTGGGTGAAAGCCAGGCGACCGCGGCGGCGTTTCTGGAACAAACGGCGGCGTGGTTGGCGGCGGTGGACGATCCGTTTCAGCGGGAGGAAATCCTGCCGGCGATCGACGCGCTCGCGCCCGGCAACACCGCGGCCAAGGCGGCGGTCGACATTGCGCTCCACGATTGGATTGGAAAAAAACTGGGTGCGCCGTGGTATCGCATCTGGGGGCTTGATCCGCAAAAAGCGCCGGTGACCTCCTACACCATCGGCATCGACACGCCCGAGGCCGTGCGCGCGAAAACGCGCGAGGCCGACATCTACAAAATCATCAAGGTGAAACTCGGACGCGACGCGGCGACGGATCGCGCGACGATCGCCGCGATCCGCGACGTGACCGACAAGCCAATCACGGTGGACGCGAACCAAGGCTGGCGCGATCGCGACGAGGCTTTGCGCCTGATCGAATGGCTGGCCGGTCGCGGGGTGGTTTTCATCGAGCAGCCGATGCCGAAGGAACTGCTCGACGACACGGCCTGGTTGCGCGAACGCAGCCCGCTGCCGCTGATCGCCGACGAGAGTGTCCAACGGCTGGCGGAGGTGCCAAAAACGCGCGGGGTCTTCGACGGCATCAACATCAAGCTGATGAAATGCACGGGGCTGCGCGAGGCGCGGCAGATGATCGTGCTCGCGCGGGCGCTCGGCTTGAAAGTGATGCTCGGCTGCATGACGGAGACCTCGTGTGCGATCTCGGCGGCGGCCCAACTTTCGCCGCTGGTCGACTGGGCGGACCTCGACGGCGCCGTGCTGATCGCCAACGATTGCTTTGACGGCGCGACGATCGTCGACGGCCGGATCACGCTGCCCGACCGCCCGGGCATTGGGGTGGTGAAGCGAGAAAGCCGCGGCTGATGCGCGCGGAACACGATTTGCCCGCGTTCAGTGCGGAGCACGACGGTGGTCGACCAGGTCAGGGCGTTCGGTGTTCGCGATTGGGCGCACTTCCGAGAGGTCGTCAGTTTCTTTCGGCCGCAACGCGCATGACGCCTTTGTAGCGTAAAAGCTACATGGGGGACGATGATCGTTACACCGAGAAAAATGGTCGCGTTCCGCACCGATGACGGGCGGGTGCCCTTCGACGAGTGGCGGTGCGATCTCTCCGATGCGAGGGCCGCCGCACGGGTTCTAGCCCGCCTCGTGCGCGTGCGGTGGGGAAACTTGGGCGACTGCAATTCGGTCGGAGACGGGGTGTCTGAGCTGCGGGTGGATACGGGCCAGGCTATCGGGTGTATCTCGGTCAACAGGGCCGGACTCTGGTCGTGCTGCTTTGCGGTGGCGACAAGCGCACTCAGGAAAAAGACATCCGGCTGGCCAAACAGTACTGGCATCAATTCAAGGAGAAAAAGTCATGAAAACAATGAGCTACAAGAAAATCCTGAAGACACAACTGAAAGACCCGGAACGGGCGGCAGAATACCTGACGGCCTGTTATGAGGAAGGCCCCGAAGTCTTCCTCGTCGGACTGCGCGACGTCGTGGAAGTACAGGGTGGGGTGAGTCGGGCGGCAGAACTCAGCAAACTGAACCGCGAGAGCCTTTATCGTTTTTTCTCCCGCGAGGGCAATCCACGCCTGTCGAGCCTCAACGCCGTGCTGTCCGCGCTCGGCCTCAAAGTTGTATTCACCGCGGCGTGAATGGGGTTGGTCGGCAAGGTCAGGCTTTACATTTTTCAGGCTGGCCCAATGGGGTCCGTGAATCGCTATCCGTGCCTACCACCTCTGATCCCGCGGCGTGCACGCAGGCACGGCGATCCGCCGGAGTCTGCCTGTTACAGGTTAACATCGTGAGGAAAAGTAGCTCGCGATAATTGGGAATGACCACGATTCCGAAGCCCCAAAATCAGGGGTAAGCGCAATCCGCAGCGATCCGCCCCTCACGGCACCTCCCGCGCGCCCAGCCGCGCACCGAGGACGATCGTCTCACCCGGGCGGATTTTCGGCGTGGCGGTCTGGTCGCCCAGGCGCACGCCGAGTGGAGCGCCCGCCGCCGACTTGATCCGGGCGGAAACGAGTTTTCCCCCGGCCCAGGCGAGGTCCACCTCGAAGCCGCCGCGGGCGCGCAGGCCCTTGACGCTGCCCGTGCCCCAGGAGCCCGGCAACGCGGGCAGCAGATGCAGCAGGAAACCGCCGTCCTCCGTGCGGAGGTGCGACTGCAGCAGCAGCTCGGCGATGCCGGCGCAGGCGCCAAAGTTGCCGTCGATCTGGAACGGCGGATGGGCGTCGAACAAATTCGGATACAGCCCGCCCTGGCCTTTCTTGAGCCCCGTGGGCGTGATCAGATTCCGCAGAATGAGCACCGCGTGGTCGCCGTCGAGAAACCGGGCCCAGAGGTTCACCTTCCAGCCCATGCTCCAGCCGGTCGCGGCATCGCCGCGGTAAACCAGGGATTGTCGGGCCGCATCGAAAAACTTCCGATCGCGCCAGGTGATGTCGTCCCCCGGATAAACGGTCCACAGGTGGGAGACATGACGGTGGAGGTTTTTGGGGTCATCCTTGTCTTCGAGCCATTCCTGGAGCTGGCCGTGCTGACCAACCTGGTTGGGCGCGAGGCGTCCGGCCAGGGTGGTGAGTTGCGTGGCGAAACCGGCATCGGAGCCGAGAATCTTCGCGGCCTCGGCGGTCTGGCGAAACAGCGTGCGGATGATCGCGTGGTCCATCGTCGGGCCCATCACAAGGCCACCCTGTTCCGGTGAATTGGACGGACCGCTGATGAGCCAGCCGGTCAGCGGATCCTCAAAGAGATAATCGGCGTAGAACTGCGCGGCTCCCTTCATCAGGGGATAGGCGGTCTGTTCGAGGAACTGCCGGTCCTGCGAAAAGAGGTAACGCTCCCAGAGATGCGTGGCCATCCAGCCGCTGCCGGTCACCCAGATGCCGTGGTTGGAGGCGTTGATCGGCGCGGCCCCGCGCCAGAGATCAAAATTGTGATGCACCACCCAGCCGTGCGCGCCGTAGTGCTCCCGCGCGACTTCGCGTCCGGACTCCGCCAGATCCGCCAGGGCCGTGAAGAGCGGCTCGTGACATTCTCCGAGCGCCGTCAGTTCGGCCGGCCAATAATTCATCTCCGTATTGATGTTGCAGGTGTACTTGCTGTCCCAAGAGGGGCGCAGCTTGTCGTTCCAGATGCCCTGCAGGTTTGCCGGTTGCCCGCCCGCGCGACTGGAGCCGATCAAGAGATAGCGGCCATACTGGAACATCAACGCGGCGAGCTGGGGATCGCTGCCGGTCGCGAATTGCCGGATCCGTTCGTCGGTCGGTTCCCGCGCGGCCGCCGTCCGACCGAGATCGAGGGCGACGCGGCGAAACATCGTCTGATGATCGGCGGTGTGTGCCTGCCGCAACTGCGCCCAAGATTTGCCCGCCGAACGCGCCAGCAACGCGGTGGCGCCCGCGGCCGGATCGCCGGAGATATCCCGGTAGTTCTTGAAATTCGTGGCGGCGACGAGGCGGATGACGAGCTCACGGGCGCCGCTCACCTGCAGACCCGCCGGCTCCGCCTGCACGCGGCCGCCCTCCACCGCGAGCACGGCCCGGCTCTCGAAGCGAACGCCCCCGGCCTCGACCTGCCCGCGCAGCACCAGCGTGTCGCCGCCCGCGGTGGCCACCCGCGAATCGGGGTGCGCGCTGCTCAACCGTACGACGCAGTCGAGCGTGGACGGCCCGGTGGCCACGATTCGCAGAGCGACCACGCGGTCGGGATGCGAGGCGAAGACCTCGCGGCGGAAAGAGGTGGCGCCGGACTTGTATTCGGTGACCGCCAGCCCGGCGTCGAGGTCCAGCCAGCGGCGGTAATCTGTCACATTCTCATGCCCGGTGAAATCGATCCAGAGGTCACCGCATGGCTGATACGCTTTCTGGCGCACCGGCTCGCTCATGAATTCCTTCGTGCCGAGATCTTCCGCCGCCTTCTGCCGGGCGCGGGCGGCGGCCAGCTTTTCCCGGGCGGCCGGCGACCGGCCCAGTGGATCGAGCTGGAACGCCTCCCGTTCGAGCGCCCGCATCTCCTGCAGCAGCGTGCGCAGCGGCGGCAGCGCCTTGACCGCGCCGGGGTGCGCGTAGGAACGCGGCTGGCCGGTCCAGACCGTGTGCTCGTTGTACTGGAGGTGTTCGGTGGGCACGCCACCGTGAACCATCGCGCCCATGAAGCCGTTGCCGACCGGCAGCGCCTCCTCCCAGATCCGGGCGGGCGCGCCGTACCAAAGAAGCCAATCGCCGTTTGGCGCGACGGTGGATCCCCGGACGGGCACCGGGGGAACGGGAGCAGCGGAGCTGGCGGCGGGTCCGGCGGCCAATGGGGCCAGCAACACAGCGGCAAGGACGTGAATGGTCTTCATCATGGACGCGTTCATTTCTGTTTCGGACCTGGTCGAACTGCGGAGTTTGTAAACGCGGCCGCCTGGACTGTCGATCCTCCTCATCATCTCCGGACCATGAGTTTGCCCGTACGAGACCGCTACGACTGCGCAGCCATCAGCCCGCCCGCTTCGGTTTCCCTCGCGGACTTCTTCGTGGAGTCCGACAGCCGGGTTCAAGACCCTTAAGCCGCTCCTGATTTCCGCCGTAAACGAGCAACGGCAAACTGCATCGTAACAACCGTTCGCTGATCATCGCACCTGGCGAGTTCGGTTCAGGGTCACGCTGCTGATCTTTTCCTCATCCCAGCCCGGATTTTGCCGAGGATATCAAAAATTGAAACTCGTCGAGTCGCGGCTGCGTTTTCTTGATCGCCCGCGTCTTGCATCATTGCGGCGCTCCAGACCGGGGCCACTACCGCAACGGCGGCCAATCCCACGGGGTCAGCAACGGCCAAGGAATTTAATCCCCTGCGACCCATTCCCCCGCCCGCGCCAAAAGGATCATGCTGCCGCGGGGCGGAATACCGGTCAGCCGGTCAGGAGGACGTTTCGCATTCGGCGACTTTGGCTGCGTAGAAATCTTCGGTGAGCAGGCCCTCTTCGTACAGGAGCTTGAGCTGTCGCAGTCGCCCCGTGATCTGCTGCTGCGTGAACTTGGGTTTCGCGGTCGCCGCCGCCGCAGTGGTGGCGGCCGCACCAGTGGTTCCAGCCGCAACGTCAGCCGCAACCATCGGCTGGGTGGCGACCGCCGGCGCCGGTCGTGCCGGGGGGACGCGCTTGGGCGGCGGTTGCTGCCGTGGATCAAAGACGAGGGCTTGGAGTTCGTTGGCGGGTACGAGATGCCGCCAGAGGAAAGCCTGCATGCGGTCCTCGGCCGGCACGGCGCCGCGGACGATTTCCTGCCCGCCGATTTTCGCGCTGCCGATGACGGAGAGCGTGACGGGGGCTTTCGCCGCCGCCGCCGTGCCTTTCAAGTTGAGCCGCGTCATGGTCTGGTTGGCGGCCAGGGTGACGGGCGTGGCCGAAACCCCCGCGGGCGGATCGTCCAGGGCCAGCTTGATCGGCCCCGTGAATCCGTCCTTGCGTACGGCGTAGATGCTGACCGCGGCGGTGGCGTTGAGCGGAAGGCTGACGCTGGAGGGAACCACGCGCAGCTCGAAATCGGGCTGCGGTGCGCCGAGGCGCAGGCGGTAGCCATATTCGCCGCCGCCCTGGCGGGCGGTGTCGCCGAGGTGGACGTAGTAGGTGCCGTCGGCGGGCAGGCGGGCCGTGAAAGAGGAATCCGCGTGGTGCGGGTTCACGCCCGCGGCGAGATTTTCGCGATCGTCGTTGAACGCGAGCAGCCGGCCGGTCGCGTCGGTGAGCTTGATCACGGAGTCGAGCGGGGAATCGAGCCGGCGCGCCTGCACTTCCGCGACAATCTGATCGTTCGCCCTGCCCGTGAATTGAAACACATCCCAATCGTCCGGCTGGCCGATGCGCCCGTTGACGACGACCGGCAGGATGAGTTTCTGCGCGGTCGCCTCGGAGTTGTTGGGTTCGGTTTCAATCGCGTTTGGCAGGTTGTCCAAGGCGAAGGGCAGGTGGTTGGACTCGTAGCCCAGCCGGCTCGCGCGGAGCGCCGGCAGCCCCGGCTGCGGGCCCGGAGGCGGCGCGACCAGCTCGAGGTCGGCGTCGTGAATATTCCAGCCGGCCAGGTCGGGCGGCAAGGTGGCGCCGACCTGCCCGCCCAGGGGAAAGAGGCTCGTGACAAACGGCAGTTCGCCGAGCGTGATGCGATAGACGAAATCCTCGCGGCCGCGGTAGATGCTGTCGTGGATCGCCAGCACGTATTCTCCGTCCTGGGGCACCTGATACAGAATCACCGGGTCGGGTTTGAACCGGTAGTCGTCGGCAAACGCCACTTCCCTCCCCTTCGCGTCGGTGAGGACAATCACGGGCTGAAACCAACCGGGAACGGCGTCCGCGATATAGGGAATCAGCTGGCGCCCCTGGGTGGAGATCACCAAACGCTGGCCCTGGCTGGCTTCGAACCGATAGCGGTTCACCTCGCCCGAGGCGATCTGGCCGTTGACCGTGCAGGGCAGGGCGACGCGGGCCTCGGCGTCGGCGGCCGGCCGTTTGCGGAGGGCCGTGGCTTCCTTGCCGAGCACTTGGAGGAGGGCGCTGCTCATCGGCGTCCGCGCGTACTCGGTCAGCTGACCGACGTGGAACGGCAGCGGGTTCGACACGCCGCGGGGCGTGGCCAGCCGGAGTTCCCGCACCCCGAGCTCGGCGTCGGGTGCGATGGTGACCTCGACGAAGACCAGACTGGAGATCGAAGCGCACGCGGGCGTCTGCACCCACTCGCGCGTCCGCCGCTCGATCTGCGCGATCAGTTCCGGACCCGACGCGGCGTGTGCTGATCCCGTCGGAGCATTTTTCCCGGTCGCCGCGCCAGCGCTGGCTGGTCCCGGTCGCTTCAGCAGCCGCAGTTGCTCGTTCAGCAACTGGATCTCCTGATTGTTCAAACGCCGATAATACTCAACCACCCTGGCGGTGACGCCCGAACCGGTGACGAGCACCGCGTTGACATCGTCGAGATCCTGTCCGCCCAGCTTGAGCTGGACAGTGGTGGCCTGTTGACCACCCGCGGGGTAGGTGTAGCCGATGTGGGGCCGCCGCTGCGCCTGCGCTGCGGGCACCAGCACCAACGCGGGAACAAATCCCAGGAGGGCGAGCAGGGAGCGGTTAACTTTCATCACATGATTTCGGTCAGGAGTCCGCCGGACTTCGCGCCGTCGGCCGCGGCCGGCAAGACGCGGGCTTCGGCCCCCAGCGGGTGGGGCAGTTTCGCGCCGGCGTCGATCCCGCCCAACGCATAGATGCTGCCCAGCAGGTCCACCGGATACACGGGCCGTTCCTTCACCTCCTCGGCTTTCTGGTCGGACGCCCCGACCAGGTGCCCGCCCTTGAACCCGCCGCCGGCCACGAGCGCGGTGAAGACGTTGCCGTAGTGATTGCGCCCGCCATTCCACGGTGGCTGCCAGTCCACCTTCGGGCCGCGACCGAACTCGCCGCAGCACCACACGATGGTGCTTTCCAGCAAACCGTGGTCCGACAAATCCTGCAGCAGCATCGCCAGCCCCTGGTCCAGCTGCGGACACTGCCGGCGCATCGTCGCGAAGTGGTTGCTGTGGGTGTCCCAGCCGCCGGGATAGTTGATGACGATGTAGGGGACCCCGGCCCCGACCATGCGGCGCGCGGCCAGACAATCCTGCCCGAAGGTGTGGCGGCCGTAGCGGTCGCGCAGTTCCGGCTTTTCCTTCGCGAGATCAAACACCTCTTTGCCCTGACCCAGAATCAACTCGTACGCCTGTTGCTTCGCTTCTTCGGTGGCGACGAGTTGCGGACTGGCGCCCATCGCGCGGCCCATCGTATCCATTTTTCGGAGCAAGTCGCGCCGGGCCTTCTGCCGGGCGTCGGTGAGGCCGCGGGAGACAACGCCTTCCACTTCGAAGCGGGCCGCGTTCGGATCGCCGCCGGTGGCAAACGGCTTCAGTCGTGGCCCCAAAAAACCTTCCTCGGAGAACCGCCCCTGCGGCTGCGTCAGCACCACGTACGGCGGGATCAGCCCCTGGTACGTCGGGCTCTTGAACAGCGCGAACACGGCCCCGACGCTCGGATAGGCCAGCCGCTCGCCGGGCGCGTGGGCGGTCTGCATCAGGTAGGCGGCGGTTTCATGACCGTTGTTGCGGTGGGTCATGCTGCGGATGAGGGAATACTTGTCGGCCTGCTTCGCCAGTTGGGGGAACAGTTCCCCCATCTGGATTCCATCCACGTTGGTGGGGATCGCGGTCCGAAAGTCGCCCATGTAATCGTAGCCCGAGGCGGGTTTCGGATCCCACGTGTCGTTGTGCGACATGCCCCCCCAGAGGAATATTTGGATGACGGATTTGGCCCGGGGCTTGATCGCTGGCGTGGGCGCGGCTGGCGGCGCGGGCGTCGGTTCGGCGGTGCCGCTGGCGGAAGTGTTGGCCAACAGCATTCCTGCCGTGCTGAACAGGCCGACTCGCAGGGCGTCGCGCCGGGTCATCGGCAGACTCAGGCTCAGGCCGAGCGGGCTGGCGGAAGGGTGGCGGGAAAGAGGGGGCGGGTTCATGATTTTGCCTTTCACTGGGTGGTGGCGCTGGTCCGGGAATTTCTTGGCGGTTAATGGCGATACAGGAACTCCGTGCTGTTCAGCAGTGACCAGGCGAGGTCGGCCCAGTCTTCGCGCCGTTTGACGACGACGGTTGGGGCCGGCGCGGCGGACTTGACCGCCGGGCCCGACTTGGTGGGCGGGGCGGACTTGACGGGCTGGACCTGGCCCAGCGCTCCGGTGATCTTCAACTCTTCGGGCGTCGGGAAACGGGACAAGATCGCCAGGTAAAGCTCCTCGGTAATTCCTTTCTGGTTACGGCCGGAGTCCAGGATCGCCTTCAGTTTGGGGCCTTGCTCCAGTTTGCGCTGGATGTGGCTGGAGTTGAGCAGGTGCAGCCACTGCGCGGGGACGGGCTTGTTGTCCCGCTCATTCTCCATGCCGGTGGCGCGGGCCGAACGTCCGAAGAGGGCCAGGAACGGGCTGGTGATGCTGCCGTCGGCGATGGCAATCGCGGGCATGTCCGCCGGGAGGTAGGTGAAGGGCTCCGGGATGGGGCTGGTGTACAGGTCCGACGTTCCGGTGATCGCGTTGATCGCATCGATCAAGACCTCCGCATCCAGGCGGCGCAGCGGATAGCTCGCGAAATTAGCACTGGCTTCCGCCGAGTTGAACCGCGGCATGGAGGAGAGCTGGTACGCCGTCGAATTCAGAATCAGGCGGTAGAGGCGTTGCAGATCGTATCGGCCCGCGATCAGTTCCTTTTCCAGATGGGCCAGCAGGGCGGGATTGGCCGGCGGGTTGTCCGGCCGGATGTCGTCCGGTTCGTGGATGATGCCGCGGCCGAGCAGCCAGGACCAAACCCGGTTGGCGATGTTGCGGGTGAACCAGGGATTCTCCGGCGTGATCAACCAAGCGGTGAAGGCTTCCCGGGGATCACGGTTCGGCGGCAACTCCACTGCGGTGCCATCGGGGCAGATGGCCCGGTGTGGCCGGCGGGCGGCTTGCGCCGGAGGACCGGCGGGCGTCGCGCTGCCGGGGGTCTGACCGATCGCGGCGACCGCGGGGCGGCCTGGTGCGAGGTTGTCCCCTAACGCGCTCGTGCCGAGCGGATCCCAAAACACATGCTCCTCCTTCCATTCGCTGGTGGGCTTGTAACCGACCTGCGAGAAGAACACCGCCAGGCCGGCGAGGCGGTCGGCCGGCCAGGACTCGGTTCGCGCACCCATGAACGTCAGGGCCGCAGCGGACGCGAGGCCTTCGGGTTTCCGGTTCTGGACGGCGCGGTAGAAGTTGACCGGGCCCACGCGGAAATTGCTGCCGCTGGAGGTGAGCAGTTCGCGGGCGAACTGGTCGTAGGGTTTGTTCGCGGCGAGGGAGGCGCGGACCCAGCGGTGATAAGCCTGGGCGGCGTTGGGCCAGAGGTTGACGGGAAATTCCGCTTTGATCCGCAGCAGATCGCCCCACTTCATCGCCCAGTAGTCGGCGAACTCATCCCGCGCCAGCAAGCGGTCGATCAGGTGGCGACGCTTGTTCGCGGTGTCGGGATTCTGGATGAATTCCCGGGCCTCTTTCGCCGTTGGCAGCGTGCCAATCACGTCGAGGTAGGCGCGCCGGACAAACACGGCATCGGAGCAAAGGACCGGCTGAAGGCCCAGCTGCGTCAGCTGGCGGAAAACCAGTTCGTCAATCTGCCCCGCCGGAATCGGAGTGACCGAGCTTTCAAAAACGCTGATCTCGGTCCCAGGCGGCCCGACCCCCGCCGCGGAGGCGACCGCGAGAAACGCAACGAATGGAAACAACCGTGCAATTTTCATGCTGGAGCGCTCGGACTGGAACCGCTGGGAGAAGAAGGAATCTTCGACAGAAAGGGATTGCCGGGCGGCCAACGCCCGGCGCAGCCGTATCGTCCTCCAATCCACCGCCAGCGTCTGCGCGTTGCTTGACCAAACTCACGCGGAAATTGCGGGGGGGCGGGCACGGTGGATCGCGCGGCTGAGCAACTCCACGCCAACCGCTACGGGGTGCCGGAGATTCCGAAGCCAGTGCTGATTGGACGCCGATGGGTGCCGGGCTCGACGGCGCCGGGCCCCAAAGGTGCCTGCCGGCGCAGCGTCAGGAGTGGCGGAGTCCGTCGGCGCGACGGATGAAATCGTGGGCAAATGCCGCGCACAATTTCCGGCGAACTGGCCAAGATCTGGTGAGTCAGGGCGGGAAAATCGTGCTAAAATGCCGAAGCAGTCCCCTGCTGGTCCGGCGCCGCGCCGGCCGGCCCCTATCTTTCTTATGGCTCCAACAACGACGAAAAATAAAAGCGCCGGCCCGGTTGGCGATGGCCGCGTCGCGCTGGAACGGCGGGCGCTCGAGCTCGCGAAATCTTGTCCGGCGGATCTCTCAAATCCCCGCGAATGTCCCCTCTGTGAAGTGCGACTGCTGCCGGCTCGCGCGCGCCGGGTGTGGATTCACCATCTCAGCCTCGACGAGTTGGAATACCTGGCGACGTACCACACTTGCTGTTACGTGGAGAAAATGGCGGCCCGCGTGCGGTGAGTCGTCTGCACGGGAACAGCGCGAGCGGGCGGACGGGCCGGCGGGCGCGTGACCCCGTCGCAACGATCGAAACGTTGGCGGCAAGACTGGAGCCTGGCGTCGGATGGTCGGCGCGAGCCTGCTTCGGCGGCGGTTGGGAAACCACGCCCCAGGCGGACAAACCGCCGGCGGGCGCGGCCGAGCGGCTCCCTGCCCTCCGGGCTATTGGTCCTGTTTCTTTTTCGCCGCCTGCGGGGCGGCAGCCGGGGCCGGCTTCCGTAGGACGACCGGCACGGCGTTTTGCTGCGGGGCGCCCGGTGTGGTGCGGCCGTCGGCGACGAATTTTTCCAGCAGCTTCGTGAGACGGTCCACGACCCCGGGGTTTTCGGCGGCGACGTTTTTCTGCTCGGCGATGTCGCCGTCGGCGATGCGGTAGAGCTGCGTCTCGGGGAGGCCCTGTTTGCGCGCCTCGGGATCGCGCGGGGCCGACCAGCCGCCGCTGCCGGGGCAGAGCGCAAGTTTCCACGGGCCCCGGCGGATCGCGAAGGCGCCGGTGATGGTGTGATGCACAATGGCCTCACGGGCGGATTTTCCCCGGCCGGTGAGATTGGACAGGAAGCTGAAGCTGTCCTCGCCGGCGGTGGCGGGCACGCGGGTGCCGACGATCTCGGCGCAGGTGGCGAAAACGTCGGTGAGGCAGACGAGTTGATCGCTCACGGCGGGCTGCACCTTCGCCGGCCAGCGCACGAAGAACGGCACGCGGTGGCCGCCGTCGAAGATATCCGCCTTGTGGCCGCGCAGCGGGCCGCTCACGGCGTGGCCCTTTTCGGCGAGTACCTCGATCTTCGCCAACGGCGAGCAGCCGTTGTCGCTCGTGAAAACAACCAGCGTGTTGTCGGCAACCCCGGCCCGGTCGAGCGCGGCGAGGACTTCGCCGACGGCTGAGTCGGTCTCCATCACGAAATCGGCGTAGAGGTTCAGGCCGCTCCGGCCGATCCACGCCTGGTTGGGAGCGATCGGGGTGTGGGGCGAGGCGAGCGGCAGGTAGAGAAAGAACGGCTGGCCGGTGCGGGCGCGCTCGGTGATGGTGTTCACCGCCTGGCGGGTGAATTCAGGCAGGACCTGTTCGACCTCGAAGCCGGGCGCGGCGGGGCCGACGCGACAATTCTGGTCGTAGCCCGGATGGAGGGGAAAGGTCTTGTCGACGGTGGGTTGGACGGTGACGCGGTCGTTCTCGATGAACACGTAGGGCACCATGTCGAGTGACGCGCTGATCCCGAAGTAGCGGTCGAAGCCGACGCTGGTCGGGCCGTTGGTGACGGGCTTGGTGTAGTCGACATTGCGCACCTGCTCGGCCGTTTCGATGGAGAGCTCGCTGATGGATTTTCCGGGCAGCTTCACCCAGTCCATGCCGAGGTGCCATTTGCCGATGGCGGTCGTGTGATAGCCCTGCTTTTTCAGCATCGAGGCGATCGTTTCGCGGCCCGGTTCGATCAACCGCGGGGACAAGCCGCCGAGGACGCCCGACTGCAGTTTGGTGCGCCAGTTGTAGCGGCCGGTCAGCAGCCCGTAACGCGTGGGTGAACAGACCGACGACGGCGTGTGGGCATCCGTGAAGCGCACGCCCTCGCGGGCGATGCGATCCAGGTGCGGCGTGGCGATTTTGCCGGCGGGATTGTTTGCCCGCACGTCGCCGTAGCCGAGGTCGTCGCAGAGGATGACGATGATGTTCGGCTTCGGCCCGTTCGACGAGCTCAGGGCAGACAGGCTCACCGCCGGCGGTTGGTCGGCGGCGACGGCGGAAGAGGCGAGGAAGGCGAGACCGACGAGCAGAAAAGCAGGGAGAGAGCGGAAATTCATCGGAGATGGAGAGAAGAGGAGCGGAGAAGCGGGTGGCGACAGAAAATTCAAAAGCCGGAATCGGTCATCTAAACTCTCGGAATTTTCATCGGTGGGACCGATGGGCGACGGGTTAACCGACGGCAAAAATTTCCACCGGTTCGGCGCGGCCCTTGACCGGAACGGTGCCGAGCGGGCGGGTGGTCGGGGCCGGCGGGCTCCCGGCGGGCGACGGAAGCTGCCGGCAGGCGGCCAGGGTCGCGGCGCTCGTGATGATGTTGGTGTGAAATTCCGGAGTGCGGGTGAGCGACTGGAGGCGGGAGGCGACGTTTACGCCGTCGCCGATCACCGAGTAATTGAGGCGGCGGGTCGAACCGATGTTGCCGGCGACGACGCGGGCGGTGTTGACGCCGATGCCGATCGCGAGCGGGGCGATGCCTTCGGCGGCGAGTTCGGTGTTGAGCGTCACGAGAGCGCGCTCCATCGCGACGGCCGCGGCGAGGGCGCGGTCGGGCGCGTCGTCCTGCGCGACGGGAGCGCCGAAGAGGGCCATGATCGCGTCGCCGATGAATTTGTCGATCACGCCGCCCTGCGACTCGATGGCGGTGCTCATGCGATCGAGGTAGCGATTGAGCAGCGCGAGCAGTTCGGGTGGCGTGAGATTTTCACTGAGCGTGGTGAAACCACGGAGGTCGGCGAAAAGGATCGTCACCGCCCGCTCCTGGCCGCCGAGGGCGGCCCCGTCGCGGAGAAGTTGCGTCGCGACTTCGGGGGAGACGTTTTTGTCGAGCAGATCGCGCACCTTGTCGCGTTCGGCGAGGCCGCGCGACATCTGGTCAAAGGCCTCGGAGAGGCGGCCGAGTTCGTCTTCGCGATAGGACGTGTTGCGGACGCGGTAGTCGCCGGCGGCGATGCGGCGGGTGTGGCCGACGAGGGCCTCGATCGGGCGGGTGAGGTGGCCGGCAAAGCTGAGGCTGAGGAAGACCGCGAGCGCCAGGCTGCCGGTGGCGGTCAGGAGCAGCAGGTTTTCCGCTTCGCGGGCGGGCCGCAGTTTTTCGTCGAGCGAGTATTGCAGGGCGAGGGTGGCAAACCGGCCGTCGCCCGCCGGGAGCCGGCG
Source organism: Opitutaceae bacterium (assembly GCA_005792355.1). Taxonomy (GTDB): domain Bacteria; phylum Verrucomicrobiota; class Verrucomicrobiia; order Opitutales; family Opitutaceae; genus ER46. The sequence goes on along the minus strand of SXSC01000260.1, from coordinate 14,852 downwards.
GGTGGCCACCAACGCCGTCTCGCCGGCCAGTGGCACCGCGACGCCGAGTTTCGATTCACCGAGCGACGGGAGCGCGGGGGCGAGTGCGGCGACCGTGGCCGGTGGCAAGGTGGTGGCGAGCGGGTGATGCTGGTGATCGAAGAAGGTGAGTTCGATGCCGGTCTCGGCTTTGCGGGTCCGGGCGAAGTCAGCGTCGATGCGGAAACCGATCACGAGCCAGGCGACCGGTTCCGGGGCGCGCACCGGTGCAATCGCGAGCGAGTAGAGCTGGCCGTCAAAGTAGCCGTAGCCGTGCGCAGTCTGGTTGGGGCTCGGGTCGGCCTCGGCGCGTGCGACGAGCTGGTCATAAACCCGGCCCTCCACCATCGCGGGGGAGGTCGAGGCGAGCAGTTTGGCTTCGACCGTCAGCGCCGCCACGACACTCGCCTTGGTCCAGATCTGCAGGCTGGGCAGCGCGGAGCGAAGCGTGGGCACGTCGATGTCGCCGGCGAAGAGCTGTTTGAATTCGTAGCCGCGCGCGGCGATGGCGGCGGCGGCGGCGAGGAGTTCGTTGCGCTCGGCCACGACCCGGTCGAACGCCATGGCCGCCCGGAGCAGTTCCTCCCCGATCAGATCCCGGGCCTGGCGGCGATGCGCCCGCGACACGATCAACCACGTGGCGAATTGCGCGGCCACGACCACCAGCACGAAGAGCAGCAGCAGCTTCGCGCGAAAACTTCGCGGGCGCAGCTTCACTTGTAGCCGCCGGCGCCGCCCTCGGGCGCCCGCCGGATGCGCCGGTCGACCCCGAGCAAGACCGAGATAATCTGCGTGGCGGTGTCGTTCGGCGCGATGGTAACCTCGCGCTGCAACATGGCCTTGATCCGCGGATGCCAGACATCGAGCCGGTAGCGGCCGGCCGGCAGACCGGAGAGCGAAACGAGGCCGTGGTCGCCGCTTTTCGCGAAGTGGGGGGTGGCGAGCACGACGACGTAAGCCGACATCCAGTCGTGGATGTTGCAGCCCAGGCTGACCACGCCCGGTTGGTCGAAGAGCACGGCCTCCTTGCTCTCTCCACGGAACAGCGGGAGATCGAATTTCTTCGTCTTGGAAATGGAATACACGTGATGCTGCACCTTGTCGCGGTTGGGAAAGACCACGCGCGTGCCCACGACAATGGCGGTGACATAGGGTCTGAATTCCTCGCCCTCCTGGGTGACGGCGAGTGGTTCCGCCGGCGGCGTGAGCCCGGGGGCCGCGTCGAGCGGCACGAGCGACGCCACGGCGTCGGCGACCGGCCCACCCTTGGGGTCTTTGATTTCGATGCGCACACTGCCGCTGTTGGTGGCGGCGGCGGCAGGGAGGGTGAGGACGAAGGCCAGGAGAGTGAGGGTGGGCAAGCGCATGATGGAGGAAGGGAGTGGCGAATTGCGGGCAGTCTTGTCCAGGAGCGCAGGCCGGGTTCAGAAGCGATGCAGCACCTGCACGGTCCAGACATCCTGCCGGTATTTCACGCCGACCTTGTTGACCGAAAAGAGACTGTCGTAGCGGAGCGGCAGCGAGGTATTGCGGCCGATTGCGGGCGAGAGCTCGAGCCACCAAAAACTGATCCGACCGTCGACGAGGTACGAGACCCAGCGGGGGCCGTAGGTGCCGGTGACGCCCCAGTGGATGGTGTTGTAATAAGTGGAGATGTTGCTCCCGAGCGCACCCGAGAGGGCGCGGGACCAGACGGCCGCCGAGGCGTTGGCGGTGAAGCTGCCCCAGAGGCGCCCGTTGCCGTGGGTGAGCGACCAACGTTCGTTGAAGTCCCAGGTAACGGTGCCGAAGGCGCGGTGGTGCTTGGTATCGAAGATGGCGTTACGGGCGTAATGTTGCTGCCAGTCACCGGTCGCCGCGACGCGCCAGGATGGCGTGAGCCGCTTGGCGAGGCGCAGGCCGGCGGTGGCGGTCCAGCCGTCGCTGGCGTCGAGCTGGGCGGCGCGGGCGCGGAGCCCGGCGTCGAGCGAGAGCACGGGCGCATAGGCGCCGAAGCCGAATTTCTGGCGCACCTGCACGGCGGTTCCGGCGGTGAAGGTGTCGAGCTTGGTGTATCTCGGCACGCGCTCGAAACCGACGCCCAACTCGCCGCTGGTGACAAACCCGGTGTGCCATTCGCGCAGGAGCGAAAGCGCGGTGTTCATTTCGAATTTTTGCGCGTCGCGCCAGTCGGAGGCGGCCGAGGAACGCGAGATATTCTCCGCCCAGGCGGTCGAGGCTTCCATGCGCAGGTTCATCGCAGCGGCCTGGGAGCCACCGAACGCGAAGAGCGCGAGCGAAATGCAAACCGTGGGGCGCGACATGGGAGAACCAAGCAGAGGAAAATGGCCGTCCCGCTGCAACGTTTCTCTCGTCCGGCGGGGTGCGCCCGGAACCGGGAATCGGCGGGAAACTTCGCGTTTCGCCAAAAAACCGACGGATCAACTTGTCACGTATTACGTGACAAGACCGCCGGGGCCCCGGGTTTTTTCTCCCGGTCCGAGGCGAAGCACAGCGCCCCGGTGGGGCATTGGTGCACGACCTCGGCGGCGACCTGCTGCAGACCCTCGGCCACCGTGCGGTTGAGCGCCGCGCCGATCCGGACCTCGAAACCGCGACCGACAAACGTCAGCCCGAGCGGTTCGCGGGCGAGCTCCGTGAGCTTCACGCAGATTCCGCAGAGGATGCACTTGCCCGGCTCAAAAATCACGCCGCCGAGCTGCACCTGTTCCTCAAAGGGCCGGCGTTTCGCGCGGAAGCGGTCGGCGTTGGCGCCGTAGACCTGGCCATAGTGCTGCAGGACGCAGTTGCCCGAGGAGCGGCAATCGCAATGCAGGCAACGCGACGCCTCGCACTCGGCTTCCTGCCGGCTCAGGCCCGCCGCGCACGCACTGCACGGCGACGCTTTGGCGCGAAGACTTCCGTGCTGGAGAAAAGTCCTCAGCTCCCCGGGATCGAGCCGGCCCATGATGCTGCTGAACGGCTTGTCGGGGCGGCGCACCGTGGCCCCACGCAGGAAGAGATCAACGCAGTCGGCGACGGCGCGGCCCTCGGCCAGAGCCCGGACAAGGTGCTTGACCGGCTTGACCGCGGCGCCGGCGGCAAAGACCCCCGGCAACGTCGTCTGGCAGGTGTTCGGATCCGCCGCGAGGCCGTGCTCCGTCACTGGCACGCCCAGGGCCGCGCCGTCGGCTTTCGCCTCCTCGCCCACGGCCAGCACCACGGCATCGTGGCGAACCGACAACTCGGCCAACGCGAGCGTCCCGCCCAACTCCGCTCCGCCGTGAAAACGAACTCCCAGCGCCATCACGCCGTCGAGCTCGGCCGAGAGCACGTGGTGCGGCAAGGCCGTTTCCTCCAAAATGCGCAGCGAACCGCCGGGGCGGGGATGGCGATCGAAGAGGTCGACGGCATGGCCCTGCCGGCGCAAGAACCACGCCGCGGCGAGGCCGGTGGGCCCGGCGCCGATCACCGCCACCGAGCGGCCACCGTCGCGCGCCACCGGCGGCCGGTAGGGCTCCGCCTGGGCGAGGTCGTGATCGGCGACGTGACGTTCCATTTCCCGGATGGCCGCGGGGTCGTCGTTCGCGCCGCGCCGGCAGCCCTTCTCACAGGGATGATGACACAACCGGCCGAGCACGGCCGCCAGTGGCAGGGACTGGCGCACGGTGGCGGTGGCGGCGCCGAGTTCGCCCGACTCGATCTGCCGGATCATCACGGGAATGTTGAGCCGGAGCGGGCACAGCAAATTGCAGGGCGAGAGGCAGTCGCCGACGTGATCGCTGAACAGCAATTCCAACGCGGTGCGACGCGCCGTGTGCACCTCTTCGGTTTCGCTTTCCACCACCATCCCCGGCGTGGCGACCACGCCGCAGGAGGGCACGAGTCGGCCGTTGATTTTCACGAGGCAGACGAGGCAGGTCGTCAACGGGCCGCATTGCTCGAGATGACAGAGCGTGGGGATGTCGAGGCCGAGCTGGCGGGCGGCGGCGAGCACAGTTTGCCCGGGGGACACGGCCACTTCACGGCCGTCGATGTGAATCGGCACGGCACTCATGTCACCTCCACGGCGTGGTAGGGGCAGACTTTGCGACAGGTGTCGCAACGCGTGCAGCGGTCGAGGTCGATGGTGTGCCGGGCGTACGGTGTGAGCGGAATCGCGTCCACCGGGCAGTGCTGCGCACAGAGCGTGCAGCCGGTGCACGCGTCCGTGATCCGGTACTTGATGAGCGCGGTGCACCGGCCGGCGGGGCAGCGGCCCTGGAGGTGGGCCTCGTATTCGTCGTGGAAGTACCGCAGGGTCGTGAGCACGGGATTGGGTGCGGTCCGGCCGAGCCCGCAGAGGCTGCCGGCACCCACCTGGTGGGCGAGGCGTTCGAGTTCCTTGAGGTGCGAGCGTTGCGCCCGGCCGGTGCACAGGCGTTCGAGCAAATCGAGCATGCGCTTGGTGCCGACGCGGCAGAACGTGCATTTGCCGCAGGACTGAGCCTCGGTGAACTGCAGAAAGTAGCGCGCGATGTCCACCATGCACGTCGTGTCGTCGAGCACCACGAGGCCACCCGAGCCCATGATGGCGCCGACTTCGCGCAACGACTCGAAGTCCACCGGTGTGTCCGCCAGCCGCGCCGGGACGCAGCCGCCGGAGGGGCCGCCGATCTGCACGGCCTTGAACCGGCGGCCGGGCCCGACCCCGCCGCCGATCTCCTCGACGATGTCGCGAATCGTGGTGCCCATCGGGACTTCGATCAATCCGCCGCGGCGCACGTGGCCGGCCAGGGCGAAGACCTTGGTCCCTTTGCTCTTCGCCGTGCCGATGCCGGCGAAGCGCGCGGCGCCGTGGCGCAGGATCCACGGCACCATCGCGAGAGTCTCGACGTTGTTCACCAACGTGGGTTTTCCCTGGATACCGGATTCGGCGGGGAACGGCGGGCGCAGCCGGGGCATGCCGCGCCGGCCAGCGATGGACTCAATCAGGGCGGTTTCCTCGCCGCAGATGAAGGCGCCGGCGCCCTCGACGATCGAGACGTGGAACGGCCGGTCCGTGCCCAGCAATCGCGCGCCGATCCAGCCGCGGCGATCGAGGAGCGCGAGGGCGGTCCGCACCCGCCGCACCGCGAGCGGATATTCGTGCCGGATGTAGAAGATGCCCGCGTGCGCTCCGGTGGCCAGCGCGGCAATCGCCATGCCCTCGATCACGCGGTACGGAAACGATTCGAGGATCATGCGATCCATGAACGCGCCGGGATCGCCTTCGTCGCCGTTGCAGATGACAAATTTTTCCGTGCCGGGCTGGCCGTGCATGATCCGCCATTTCTGCCCCGTCGGAAATCCCGCTCCGCCGCGCCCACGCAGACCGGACTGCTCCACGGTGGCGATCACTTCCTCCGGCGGCAGGCCGCCCAGCACCCGCTGCAGCGCCTCGAAGCCCCCGTGGGCGACGTATTCATCGAGGTCGAGTGGATCCAGGTGGCCGAAATCTTCGGTGGCGATGTGCACCTGGCGCCCGAGAAACGCGTTCACGCCGGGATCGCGCATCGTCAGCTCGGCCTGCGCCACCTGCTCGCCCGGCGGCGCCACGTCGAGCAGCAGGCCGTCGAGCGCCCGCTGCCAGAGTTGCGTCGCCCGGCCGACGATGCCGCGCGGTTGGAAGTGCCGCCGGATGAGCGCGCTCGCGTGATCCGGCGTGAGGTCGGCGTAGAAGCGCTTGCCACCTCCGGGCAGGGCCACCTCGATCAGCGGCGTGCGATGGCACATGCCGACGCAGCCAACCCGCTTCACGTTGATCTTGGCTCCCGAGCGGGCCGCGCTGTCGTGCAACGCGTGAAACAGCCGGTCGCTGCCCTTCGCCATGCAGCACGAGCCGAGCCCGACGTGGATGGTGGCGTTCGTTCCGGCCACCGGTGGTGCCGCTTCCTCGGTTGAACGCAGCTCGACGGGCTGCACCTGTTGCGCGAGAAATTCCCGGACCATCGCCGGCACCTGCTCCGGTTTGGTGTGGCCGATGGTCGTGCCGTCGATGGTCACCACCGGTGCCAGGGTGCAGCAACCAACGCACGACACGGGCTCCACCGTGAACTCGCGGGCCGCGTCGGTGTCGGTCCCGGCCGGGATGTGCAGGTGCAGCCGCAGCGCCTCTTCGATCCGATCCGCGCCCGAGACGTGGCAGGCCGTCCCCTTGCAGACGCGCACGAGGTGTTTGCCGACCGGCGCGTGCCGGAACATGTCGTAGAACGACGCCACCCCCGTTACGTCCGCGGGCCGGATCTCGGTCAGCGCGCACACGTGCTCCAGCGCCTCCTGCGGCAGGTAGCCATAGTGGTTCTGCAACCGCTGCAGGATTGGGATCAACGACTCCGGCTTGCGTCCGATCTTCGCGATGGCCTCCTCGACGGGTTGGAGTTCGACGGTGGACATGGCTCAGGGTCTGGAGGCGGGTGTCGCGCTCCCGTTCAGGCAGAAAAGATGCTTCTCACCGCGCAGGTACAGCCGCCCGCCGGCGAGCGCGGGCGAGGCGTAAACTTTTTCTCCCAGCCCGTTGCGGGCGAGCTCGCGGTACTCCGCGCCCACCGCCGCCACGATGGTCGTGCCGTTGGTGGCAGTGACATAAAGCCTGCCTCCGAAGATCGCCGGCGAGGCCTGCACGCCCGTATCCAGTTCCTTGCTCCAGACTTTCGCGCCCGCCTTGGTCTCGAAACAGAAGAGGTCGCCCCCGCTGTTCACGGCGAAGGCCCACTTGCCGTCGCTGACGGGGCTCGTCACGTCGGGCATGCTCTCTTCCGTATGCCAGGCGACATGCGTCGCCGTCACATCACCCGCGCCATCCGGCTTGATCGCGATGAGCGAATGTTCGGGATTAATTATGAGGACGAGTCCGCCCGCGAAAACCGGGGAGGGCGTCACTTCGCCTTCCATCACCCTCGCGCTCCACAACTCGGCCCCGTCGGCAAACGCATACGCGATCGCCAGGGGCACGCCGAGCGTGATGATCTGCGTCCGGCCCGCCGCCTCGACGACAATCGGCGTCGCCCACGAACTGGAAATCGGCCGCGTTTTTTCCCAGAGCAGGCGGCCGCTGGCGCCGTCGAAGGCAAAGAGACGGGATTGCTTCGCGGCGCTCTCGCCCTGATCATACTGCACGATCACGCGGCCCTGCCACACCGCCAGCGAGGTGGCGTGGCCGAAGGGATTGCGCGGCACGCCGAGATGCCTGGTCCAGGCCACCCGGCCGGCGAAGGTGACGGCCGTGAGATCGCCGTGGCCGAAAATCGCGTACACGTGCCGGCCGTCGGTCGCGAGTGTCGACGCAGCGTATCCAGTCTCCTCCGACAGATCGAGCGCCGCGGCGCCCGGTCCCGGCGGGAGCGCGATGACGCATTGCCAGACCAGGGCCCCGTTCGCGGTGTCGAAGCAGAACACCACCCGTTGGTCGCGCGTCGCGCCGGACACAAACACCCGGTCGCCCCAGACAATCGGGGAATTGAAGCCCGGGACGGGCACGGCGGATTTCCAGGCCACACCCGCTCCGGTCGCCGCGTCCCAGTGCAACGGCGCCTCCGGGGCCGCGGTGCCGCCGCCATCGGGGCCGCGGAAGCGCGGCCAGTTGCGGGCAAATTCCTCCGCGGATGGCAGGGGAGGCGTCGACGCCGACCCGGCGACGGCGGTTGCCCCGCCGCCGGGCGGACGGGAAAACTGCGAGCGCACGCCCCAGCTGACGGCCAGCAGGCCACCGGCGCAGGCGGCGGCGGCGAGCACCACGGCGCGCCGGGAGTGGGCGGCGCGCCGCGCGGCGTTGGCCGCGGCGGCGGGGTCGGGCCTGGGCTGCGGCAGGCGTTTCCGCGCCTCGCCGGCGGTTTGCAGGGCGAAGACCAGCACGACGGTCCCGGCCAGCAGCAGCCAGCCGCCGGTCGCTCCCAGTCGCAGCCGCCGCACGTAACTCTGCCGGAACTGAAAATCCAGTTCCCGGATACGCGTCTTGACCGCCTCGTCCTTGGGGGCCTGGCGCAACTGCTCCTTGAGCTCGAGGAGCTGCGGGGATTTCCACGGATCGTTCGTCGTGGCCGTGAAGTGCAGGGTGAGCAGGACCGTGGCGACCGTCAGCACGAGGGCGGCCGCGACGCCGGCGGTGGCGACGGCGGCGCGATGAATCGTGGTGGGTGACGGGGGCGTCATGGTCGGTTCGCGGGTTTCTTGGATCGACGGCTTCCAACTGCCGGGGTGCGGCGAAGCCACCCGGGCGCTTGGCAAGCGCCCCTCCAGAAATCGGATCGAATCAATGAGCGGTGGAGCCCGTTGTCCCCCACGGGCGGAGTGGAGAGCGTACGGCGCAAAACCCGATGAGGACATCGGGTTCCACCTTTCAGTGGTTTCGAATTCAGGGGTAAAACGCACATCGACAGCATGGCCATGGCTAAGTCGCAATGGTTGCGGCGGGCCCGGCGGATGCGCCCGGCACCGCGGCCGCGGCGGAGCCGGCCGGTTCGGGCGGCAGGCCGAGGCGGAGGCGTTCGTTGGGGCAGGACAGGAAACAGCGGGCGCACGCCACGCAGGCGCCGCGGTCCGGTTCGAAATCGGTGCGAGTCACGCGCAGCGAGAGCGCAATCAGCTTCAGCCCGACGACCAGGCCCGCCCAGCCGCCGAAGAGCCAGCCCGCGAGCGCCATCCGCTGGCGGATGTTCCGGGCCGACGCGAGCAACGTATCGGGATCGACCGCGGCGCGTTCCAGCGACAGGGCCTCCGCGGTCATGGGGGGGAAGTTGGCCGGTGACTTTTCGTTGCCGAGGTAACGCTCGGCGAGCGCGACGGTGGGATGCAATTGCGCCGCGGCCGGGCCGAGCCGCGATCCGAGGAGAGCACCGGCGGCGATCAGCAGCGGCAGGCCGAGCAACCACCAGGTGAGGCGCCGGCGCTCCACGGCCGGCGTTTCCGCCGGGGCACCCGCGGGGGTGGGTTCGCGCATCGCGCCATAGGGACAGGCGTGTTCGCAGAGCCGGCACTGCGTGCAGACATCCGGGGTGACCCGGATGCGCCACTTCGCCGCCAGGGCGGCGAGCCGGAGCAAGGCGCCGTAGGGACACAAAAAACGACAGTAGGGGCGGCCGACAAACATGCCCACCACGACGAACGCGGCGCCGAGGGTGAGCAGGGTCAGCGATCCGGAAAGCCGGAAGAGCGGCACAAACGGATCGTAGCGGCAGATGATGAAACCGCAGCCGGTCGCGGCGAGGATTGCGCCTGCGCCCAAAAACAGAAACGGAATCACCCCGAGTCCGTGCTCCAGCCACGCCGGCACGCGCAGCGGTTTAAGCAACACCAGATCCTGCAACGCGCCGTGCGGGCAGACGGCGGCGCAAAAGGTGCGTCCGCCGAAGAGGGCCACCACGATCGGCCCGAGGAAGAAGGCGAGCACGGTCAGCGGGATCGTGTAAGACCGGTCGAACAGCGTCAGCGCGACGTTTTGCAGCGAACCGATCGAGCAGATGCAGCCCTCGCGATAGAAACCGAAATAGCCCAGGGAGAAGATCGACAGGACGGTCATTCCCCGCCGCGAGCGCGAGCGGTGGGCCAGCCAGGTGGCGACACCCAGCGCGGTGACGAGGACCGCGAGATCGACGTACTGCAACCCGACCAAACGCGCGGCCGGCGTGGTGGTCCCCGGCAGTTGATGACCGCCCTCGAACTCCGGCGGTGGGAAACGGGATTGCGCCGCGGCGCCCAGCGCCCAGACCAGGCCGAGGAAGAAGAGCGCGCGGCGGAGCATGACTAATGCGCATCCGTCTTCAGGCGGTACGGCTGGCCCACCGGCACGCGCTGGATGGCCTCGGTCGGGCAGGAGCGGGCGATGGCGCATTCGTTGCAGTTTACGCAACGGTCGTGCCGGATTTGGAGGAAGAGGGAACCGTTGCCGAAGCGCGCGCAGCCCTCGACGCACTTGGCGCACCCGATGCACCGTGACTCGTCGATCGTGTATTCATAATACGGATCCTCGACGTAGGTGCGGATGATGGCCGCGGTGGGGCAGAGCTGGTTTTCCGCGGCGGTCGTCAGGGCGTTGGGTTCGGGCTCGAAGTAGCCGGTGCAGAGCTGGCAATAGCCGCACAGCGCGAAGGCGTGCACGCATTTCACCGCCGATTGCTTCAGGACGCACTGGGTGGCGCAGTTGCCGCAGTTCACACACTTCGCCGGATCAATCTGCCACACCAGCGTCTGGGCGCCCGCCCGGGTGGCCAGGAGACCCGCGAGGCCGCCGGCCCCGACCAGCGCCAGCGCGCGGGCGCCGGCGCGCAGAAACTGCCGGCGGTTGACCGGCGCACCGCCCGACCCGGCATTCATGCGCGGGCCCCCGGTTGCAACGTGCGCACCTCGCCGGTCACGCGGTCCAGAATATGGATACGCCCGCGTGAGTCGACGGCGACATCGAGGCCGCCGCGCGTGCAGTCGTTGGGATTGGTACATTGCCGCACGTTTTCCGCGAAGGTTTCCGTGCCCGCGACGACCGATTCGAACGTGCCGTCGGGGCGGTGGACCTTCACCCGCGGGAGGCCCTTTTCGCAGGTCACGGTGCGGCCATCCGGCAGCAGGGTGAGGGCGATGGGATTGCAGCAGCCGCAGAACCCGTGGATCGCGGCGGACGCCTCGCCCCAGGCCAGTTCGAAATCGCCGTCGATCGTGTAGGCCTCGACGCGGTGCCGGCCGGTGTTGTTGATCCGCAGCAGACCGTCGGCATGCAGCTTCACATCCAGGAACGGACTGGGCAGCACGAACCCGGGCACGCCGCGCGCCGGATCGCGGGCGCCGATGCGACCGAGCACGCGGCCCGACCGATCATAACGCCAGACGAGGCGCTGGCCGGAATCCGCGGCGAACACGTCGCGATCGGAAACGGCGAGGCCGGTGAACCACGTCTTGGGTCCGGGCGCCGGCCAGTCGGTCTGGCGGCGGCCGGCGGCGTCGAAGATCGCGAGGCGATCGGTGAGCCCGACGAAGAGCACGCCATCCAAGGCCACGCCAATGCAGCGCACGGGAGCGCCGAGCTCGAGATGGGGGCGTTCGCCGGTCGCGGCCCATCGGAGGATCTGCGTACCGGCGGCCACGTAGATCGTGTCGTCGGGTCCGATGGCGAGCCGGCGGGCGTCTTTGATCGGACAGGTGCGCCGGCTGACCTCGTGCCAGCCGATCAGCTTGGGATCGGTGCGGCTGAATCGTTTCACATCGTAGGCGAATGGGTTGGTTTCGGCGGCATGGGCGGCCGTTTGGGCGTAGGCGGAGGCTCCGGCCCAGATGGCGCCCCGGGCCACCTTTCGCACGAACTGACGACGGGAGAAGGACGGATCGGATGGGGGCGTTTTCATGGCGGGCGGAGGGGTGGCAGGGGTTTTGGGTTGGCGCGCTTGTTCCGAGGCAGGTTGCAGCCAAGGGAGCGGGAGCATTGGGAGCATTCGCCCGATCCCGGGCACACGGAACCGGTGAGCGGGCCGCGACGGGCGACGGTGGACGCGACCAGAGCGCCGAGCCCCGCGAGCACCGAATAACGAAGAGCGTCGCGGAGAAACTCCCGGCGTGGTGCTGACGCGTGGGACTCGGTCTGGGGCATGACGTCATGATGCCAAATGATGCGCAGTTTCACTGCGCACCCGTTGCCCAGCTTGCCGCAGATGTTGGCGGGAGGCAGGGTGGTTCACTCTGCGGCCGCACTGATATCAGGCGGGAAACTCCCGATGGAAATCACGGTGACTGCCGATCCAAACCCAAATCCATTCCTCCCCGTTGCGCCGCGCAACGGCGCGATAGTTGATCGTCACCCGAACGGACCAAGCCCGAGAATCGTTGCGCAACCGCTCCAGGTGGAGACTGGGGTGAGCCTGGTTTTCGCGAAAGCGATCCTGGTTACTTCGCCGCAACGTCGAGGCACACCACCCGGGTGAAATCGCGCACAATCAGGCGGCCGCCGGCGAGTGCCATCGGGCCCCACGATTCGCGGCCCTTGAGCACTTGGGCCTTTGCCAGCAGGTTGAATTTTTCCGCGGGCGCCTCGAACAGGCTCAACATTCCGTTGTCGTTGAGCGCGAAGCCAAGTCCGGCCGCCACGAGGAATGGGCCCAGTCCAAACTGACCGGCGGCGCCGCTGGACCAGACCAGCTTGCCCTGGGGGTCGAGGCAAACGAAGTGACCGTTGGCCCGGATGCCATAGAGCCGGCCCTGCACTACCACCGGCGAGTGTTGGGTGGCGCCGAAGGTTTCCGGCGGCAGGCGAAAGACGGTGTGCGGCACGATTTTCCCGGCGTCTTCGCGCAGCTCGAGCATCAGGCTGCCCGCATTGTAGCCGCCGGAGAGAAACACGCGGCCCTGCGCCAACACGAGGGGTGACGGCACCGTGGCGATGCTGATCTTCCACTCGGTGGTGTCCCAGAGCAACGTCCCGTCGTTTGCCGCCACGCCGACCACCCCGCCGCTGCCGCAGTAGACGTACATGCGGCGTCCGCTCCATTCGAGCGGCATGATCGAGGAGTGGGTCATCTTCCAGCCGCGGGGATTCGGCGTTTTCCAAATCAGTTTGCCCGTCGCCAGTTCGACGGCGATTAGCAGAGCCCCGTTGCCTGCCGGGGCGAGAATCACCTTGTCGCCATCGATCAGCGGGCATTGTCCGGTGTACCACGGCGGCACCGTGGCGCCGTATTCGCGCCCGAGGTTGAGGCCCCAGCGCAATTCTCCGCTCGCGGCATCGGTGCAGACGACGTGGCACTTCGGATCCATCGCCACCACGTACGGATCGGAGACGGACGGCACCGTGCGGGTCACACCGTGGTTGCGTTTGACCGCCAGCGGATACGCGTAGCGCCAGATCTCGCGACCGTCGGCGAGTGAGAGGCAGCGCAACGCGCTCTGCCGATCGGCGCGCGCATAATCCATCAGGAAAACGCGACCCCGGTCCACCGCCGCGCCGCCATAGCCCTCGCCGACCTCGATCGACCACAATTCGCGCGGGCCCGCCGGTCCCCACGTGCGGGCGAGCGGGGTTCGCTCCGGGCTGACGCCGTCGCGATTGGGTCCGCGAAAGGCCGGCCAGGAACCTTCGAGCGCGGCGGCCTGCGCCTCGCCCGGAAGGCGCTTCCCCGCGAGGACGGGATTCGTGCCCGTGGCTCCTTCGCCGTCGGGAGCGCGATCAGTGCCGGGCTGGCGGGGTTGGAGGTCGCCGTAGCCGGACCACGTCAGCCAAACCACCAGCGCCGCGATCGCGGCCACCGCCACGAAAACGGGGGCGTGGAAGCCGGAGAACAAACTGTTGCGACGTGACATGACGGACGACGGGAGTGCCTCCCGCCGAGACGCGGGAGACAAGCCGGAAGATTCATCGGTGCGTCAGATTGATCGAGTATCTGCGGGCACAATGAGTGCGTGAAGCTCCGTTACTCGACGAACCCCGTCGGCTGGCCGCGAGCGACCCTACTTTTTCGCGGACTTCCCCGCATCGGCACACGCGCCGACGATTTCGTGGAAGCGGTCGTGGAGCTTGGTCAATGTCGCGGTGGCGCACGGGGGCGGCGGCAAACCCGGTGGGGGGAGCGCCCGGGGTGGCCGCTGGGAAAACTGACCGCGCCGACCAGTTGCGCCTGGCTCAGCCCGCTGGCGAAGGCCGCGACGGACCGCTGTGAAATCAGCGCCGCGTCGATGAGCCCGCCGGCCGCTTCCGGCGGGGCCGCCGCGGCTGCTTCGCGCCGAGTCCAAATACCACGATTCCCAGCGGCGGCAGCGTGACGACGATGGCGTGCGGCTGTCCATTGATGGGTTCCGGCCCGGCGAGGAGCGCGGCGCGGTTGCGGACGTCGCCGCCACCGTACTCGGCGGCGTCGCTGTTCAGCAACTCCACGTAGCTTCCCCCCAATGGCACCCCGAGACGATGCTCCGCCCGCAGCACCGGCGTGAAATTCACCACGACCACGAGCGTCTCCGCCGCGTGGCGGCTCCGGCGGATGAAAGAGACCACGCTGCGATCCGCATCGTCGCAGTCGATCCACTGGAAACCCTCCCAGCTGAAATCGACCTCGTGCAGCGCGGGATGCGTGCGGTAGAGCTGGTTCAAGGCCTTCACGTAGGCCTGCAGCTGCCGGTGCGGCGCGTGCGCCAGCAGCGTCCACTCGAGTTCCGCGTTTTCATTCCACTCCTTCCCCGGCCCGAACTCGCTGCCCATGAAGTGCAGCTTCTTGCCCGGGTGGGCGTACATGTAGCCGTAAATCGCCCGGAGATTGGCGCAGCGCTGCCACTCGTCGCCCGGCATTTTCGCCAGCATCGAGCGTTTGCCGTGCACCACCTCGTCGTGCGAAAAGGGCAGAAGAAAATTCTCGTTGAAGGCGTAGACGAGCGAGAAGGTCAGTTCCTGATGGTGATGGCGGCGGTGCACCGGATCCTTCTGCGCGTAGCGCAGCGTGTCGTGCATCCAGCCGAGATTCCATTTCAGATCGAAGCCGAGGCTGTCCGCGATCTCCCGGCCCGTCACGCGCGGCCACGCCGTCGACTCCTCCGCGATCATCAGCACGCCCGGATGCTCGCGATGCACCAGCGCGTTCAACCCTTGCAGGAAAACCGCCGCCTCGAGGTTCTCCCGCCCGCCGAGCACATTCGGCACCCAGTGCTGCCGCGAATAGTCCAGATAGATCATCGACGACACCGCGTCGACCCGAAGGCCGTCGATGTGATACTGCTCCAGCCAGAACACGGCGTTCGACCGCAGAAACGCGCCCACCTCCGCCCGCTCGAGGTTGAACGACAGCGTGCCCCACTCGAGATTCTCGCTCCGGCGCGGATCGGCGTGCTCGTAAAGCGGCGTGTCGTCAAAACGCGCCAGGCCATGAGCGTCCTTC
>SXSC01000023.1 GCA_005792355.1 Opitutaceae bacterium | reverse complement strand
GGCCATCGCCCGGGCACTCGTCAATCATCCCTCGATCCTGCTGGCCGACGAACCGACCGGCACCCTCGACTCCAAGACGGGCGAGGAGATCATGGCGCTGTTCGAGCACCTTTACGACCAGGGCCACACCATCATCGTCGTCACGCACGAGGAGGACATTGCCCGGCACGCCCGGCGAATCGTCCGGCTGCGCGACGGACTGATCGAGAGCGACGCCAACGTCTCGTGAGCGCGCCATGACCCGCGGGGCCTACGAGTTCACCGAAGCTTTTCGCATCGCGTTCAGCCAGATCAAGGCGAACGCCCTGCGCTCGGTGCTGACGGCCCTGGGGGTGGTCATCGGCATCGTGGCCGTCACGCTCATGGGCACCGCCATCAACGGCATCGACGTCGGTTTCAAGAACAGCCTGGCGATGCTGGGCGAGGATGTGCTGTACGTGCAGCGCTGGCCCTGGCGGCGCGTCGACGATTGGTGGAACTACCTCAACCGGCCCGCGATCCTCTCGCAGGATGTCGAACGGCTCAATCGCATCATCGAGAGCACGCCCAATTCACTCCTCGAGGTCGCCGTGCCGGTCGCCGGCCGGGGTAGCAGTGTCAAGGCGGGGGACGTCAAACTGGGGGGAGTCGTGATTTTCGGCACGACCGCCAATTATTCGCGGATTGTCACGACCGACGTGGTGGAAGGGCGGCTGTTCAGCGATTTCGAGTCCAACGCGGGCCGCCAGGTGTGTGTCCTCGGTTCCGCGGTGGCGGAAAATCTTTTCCCGGGCCGCTCGGCCCTGGATCAGGCGATCGAAATCCGCGGTCAGCGGTTCGTGGTGCTTGGCGTTCTCGCCAAGCAGGGGGAGTTTCTGGGGCTGTTCAGTTTCGACAACCAGGTGATCGTGCCGCTGAATGCGATTCGCAAGTTCTGGGGCAGCCGTATCGATCTGCAAATCCGGGTGAAAGTGAAGGACAAGACGCGAATGGTGCCGGCGGAGGAGGAATTGGTCGGCGCGATGCGCCGGGTGCGCAGCCAGTTGCCGGCGGAGCGCGACAATTTCTCGATCAATCAGCAACAGGCGTTCAAGGAGCAGCTCGATCCGATCAAAACGGGCATCGCCGTGGCGGGTCTTTTCATCACCGGCCTCTCCCTCTTCGTCGGGGCGATCGGGATCATGAACATCACCTTTGTGAGCGTAAAGGAGCGCACCAAGGAGATTGGCACGCGCAAGGCCCTCGGCGCCCGCCGCCGCACGATCTTGCTGCAATTTTTGATCGAGGCCGTGTCGATCTGCCTCATTGGCGGGGCGGTCGGACTGGCGGTCACCTTTGTCACGTGCCTCGGCATCCGGGAGGTGTTGCCCGCGCTGCCGGTGGAGTTCTCGAGCAGCCTGATGGTGGTCAGCATGGTCGTGTCGATCGTCACGGGTATCGTCTCGGGGTTCTTGCCAGCCTTGGGCGCCTCGCGCCTCGATCCGGTCGACGCGCTGCGATACGATTGAGTGGATTTTCTATTTTTGATTTTTGAATTTTGAATGAGGAACGCGCGATGAATGAAACCGATCTCAAAGCTCGCACAAAATTGTTTGCCCGGCGGGTGCTGCGCCTCGTTGAGGCCCTGCCGCGCACGCGCTCCGGAAATATTCTCGCCGGTCAGCTTGGCAGATCGGGCACGTCGGTGGGTGCCAACTATCGTTCGGCGTGCCGCGCTAGGTCCCTGGCGGATTTTGTTTCGAAGCTGGGCATCGTGGAGGAGGAGGCCGATGAAAGCGCTTTCTGGATGGAGCTGGTGATCGAGAAGGAGATGCTGGTGGCCGGCAAAGTCGTTCCGTTGTGGGCGGAGGCAAACGCCTTGACCGCCATCATGGTCAGGTCGCGCGAGACAGCTGGCGGCCGTCTGCGAAAATCAAAAAGCTAGAATCAAAATTCAAAAATCCTGCCCGTGCTTTTCTCCGAAATTTTCCGTATGGCGTTCAGTTCGCTGGGCGTGAACAAGCTCCGGTCTTTCCTGACGATGTCGGGCATCACGATCGGCGTTTTTTCCGTCATTGGCGTGATGACCACGGTTTCGGCGATGCGCGGTTCGATCGAGACCGGGTTGAGTTTTCTGGGGGTGAACATGTTTCAGATCGGCAAATATCCGAACGGGATCCAGACGAGCGGCGAGAGCCGGCGACGGATCGAACAGCGCCGGAATATCACGCTGGAGCAGGCCCAGCGCTACCAGCAGCTTTTGGCGGAGATTACCGAGGTGGTATGTCTCAAGGTGTTCTACCGCGATGGGGCGGTCAGTGCGACCTACCTCAACCGCAAGACGGAACCGGGCCTCACGTTTGTGGGGACCAACGAGCATTTTCTGGTGGCGAACCAGTACGCCACCGAGCTGGGCCGCAACTTCACCGCGGAAGACGTCGCCCTCGCCCGCCCCGTGGTCGTCATCGGCCAGACCATCGTGCAGAAGCTGTTCCCCGCGGAATCGCCGCTGGGAAAAATGATCAAGCTGGGCGGGCGGGCGTACACGGTGATCGGCACGTTTGCGGAAAAAGGGACCAGTTTTGGCCAGACCCAGGATGATATTGCCATGGTGCCCATCACCCGCTTCCTGTCGGACTACGGCGCCGCGCGTTTTTCGATCAACCTGGCGACCCAGGCCCCCTCGCAGGAACTGTACAACGCCACCGTCGACCGGGGCATCACGGCGATGCGCATCGTGCGCAGTCTCAAGGCCGAGGACCAAAACGATTTCGAACTTTACTCGAACGATTCGCTCATCAGCGCCTTTGCCAAGATTGCCGACGTCGTCCGGGCCGGCGCCCTCGTGATCAGCGGCATCGCGTTGCTCGCCGCCAGCAGCGGCATCATGAACATCATGCTGGTGAGCGTGACGGAGCGCACCAAGGAAATCGGCGTGCGCAAATCGGTGGGCGCGCGACGCGCGAGCATCCTGACCCAATTTCTCATCGAGGCCGTGGTCCTGTCGCTGGCGGGCGGAATCGCGGGCATTCTCCTCGGGGTGCTGGCCGGCAACGGCCTCGCGCTCTGGATGAATGCGGCGGTCGTCTTCCCGTGGGATTGGGCGGGCATCGGCCTGCTCATTTGCACGGTGATCGGCGTCGTGGCCGGCATGTACCCCGCGATGAAAGCCGCCGCCCTGGATCCGATCGAGTCGTTGCGGTACGAATAGGTTTTTGGCGGCCAAAAACCTCAGCCCCGTCGGATCTCCGATCCCTGGAAGCGGATCTGGAGGCGGAACACTTTTTTCATCCGGCACATGATCGCGCCGGTCGTGAGGTCGACCTTTTCGGGCAGTTCGATCCGATGGATGTCGACGACCGCGTGGTAGCCGCGTTCGGAAAACACATCGATCAGCATCGCCAGCGCCAGCGGTTCCTCCAGCACCTTTTCCTCGGCATTGATCAGGGCGACGCCGGAGATGGCGTGGCGGATCACAATCGGAATGACTTTCTTCTCGATGAAGCCGGTGACCTGCGCGAAGAGCTCCGGATGTTCCAGCTCATAGGCGTCGAGCCGCTTCACGAGTTCCTGCCGCGCGTGCACGATGATTTCGCTGGCGACGGGGATGCCGCGGAGGCGGTCGACCGTGCGGGGATCCAGCTCGAGCGTGCTCTGGTATTCGAGCTCGCGAAGGATGTTCTGTTCCACCTCGTCGAACGTGCCCTGCGCGCTGATAAAATGGTAATGGAAAATCTCCTTGAGCGATTGGAGCGCGTCCCAGGTCTGCTCCTTGAAAACGCGATAACGCCGTCGGGCCAGGCCTTCGTCGTGGTCGGTCGGGCGATCTTCCAGCAGTTCGCCGATGCCGGTGCGAACGACCTCCTCGTTGTGGATCTTCGTCTCGCGGCCGCGCTTCAGCTGGCGGGCGATGGATTCCTTCTCGTCGACGAAGAGCACCATGATGTGAATCGTCGGCTGACGGAAATGGATGCTGAGCGGCGTGTGGTAAAACTCGCGGCGCAGGGCGTGCATCTTGTCCACGAGCAGCTTCAAACACTCGACCTGCACCTTGGTGCGGGGGAAGCCATCGAGGATGACCCCGTCGCGAAACTCGGGGCGGAGCAGTTGCCGCAACAGGAGTCCGACGACCTCGCGGTCGCCGACCATGTTGCCGGCGTTCTTCAGCGTGCGCGCCTCGGGCGAGTCCAGCAACGCGCTGATGACAATTGGCGGACAGGTATGGCCGCGGGTCTGGTTGATGAAGGCGGTGTTGGTGCCTTTGCCGGCGCCGGGGGCACCGCCGAGGAGGATGATTTCCTTCGGGAAGCGGAGATTCTCCCGGCCACAATCCGCCTCCAGGTCCTGCCAAACCGAGCCGAAGATCAGGTGGGCATCCTTGATTTCGAGGTCGGTGAGTTTGCCGGCGATGGGCACTAGCGGGGGCGGCGTGGCAGGTGTGGAATTCGGCATGGGTGAGTGGGCTAGCGGGTTTCCCGGGCAAGTTCGATACCAGAACGCGGCGACTAGGCCGAAATGCAGGATTCATGCATTCGCCGGTGCCTCCCGCCAACGCCAAGCGCAGCGCTAGCTCGGAGTCGCGGTCCGGCGGACATTCCGGGTTGGAGGAACCCGGTCACAGTTGGGCGCGAAATTGGTCAGGAGTGAGGCCAGCGACTCTGACAATGTTGCCCATCGTGTAAGCGTTGATTGTGATGCGGACTGCGTCAAGGTTGCGACACCGAGGCGACCGCTTTCCAGACTGATTCGCCCCAGCGCGACCGGTGCATGCTCCAGCGATCTCACCGGGCGCCCGCTCAAGTCTTGCGATTGACCGTCTGCGGGGCGGTTTCCATCTGGCCGCGGGTGACCCCGAGCTGGTTGATCAGTTTCAGCTCCCGCCAGAGCTCCGCGCCGGTGATTGCTCCGCGCAGCAGTCCGGCGTAACGCGCCAGCGTGCGGCGCACTTCGTCCGCCGGCTCGTTCACGAATTCAACCCGAAAACTGCGGGCGCCGAGCTCGAGCAGGCGCGCGACGTACTCGGCGCCGGTTTGCGCCCGGTTGTTAAACACCGTGTTGCGGCACCCGGCGTCGGCCTTGAGCGGCAGCTCCGCCCCCACGCGGTCGCGCAGCGCCACGCGATGCGTGTCACACGGCCGGCCGCAGTCGCGGTAGTCCTTGCCGGACGAAAGAAACGCGCAGAACACGCAGTGCTCCATGTGAAACATCGGCATGTGCTGATGAATCGTGATGTCGAACCACGCCCCCGGGGCTGCCCCGAGCAACGCCTCGAGCTGTGTGATGTTGAGATCGTAACTGGCGGTGACGCGCTCCAATCCGTATCGGCGGAGAAAGTACTCGGCCGTGAGCGGGTTGGCGACGTTGAGCGAGAAGTCGCCCCGCTTCCGGTCGGCGGCAAAGAAGTCCAGGTGGTCGTAGTTGCGGATGAGATAGCCATCGGCCGCGGCGGAGCGGACCTGCTGGAGGATCCACTCCTCCCCGGGCTTGAAGACCCGCGGGGCGGCGACCCAGATGGAGGAATTTTCGACTTTCGACTGGGGATTTTCGATTTCCAAACGCTGCAATTCGCGAAAGCGCGCGACGGCATCGCGGTAGTGCTTCGGGTTTTCGAACTCGCAGTAAATTGTGCGCGCACCGGAGGACCACGCGGCGTCGAGTTGTTCGAGGAGACGGATGACCGCGATGAGCTCGGGGGCGGGCTGGCCGGCGACGCCGTTGGCGACGGGAGCGGGAGCCGCGAGCAGGCTCGCTCCCGCCAGGTGCCACCGTTTCGGCTGCGCGCGCAGTTTCTCCAGCGCGGCGGCGGCTTCGCGTCGAATCCGGTTCAGCTCGCTCACCGGCAGAATCACGTCGCCCTCGAGGAACGACTTCAGTTCGCCAAGCTTGAACGGCGTGCCGCCGAGCCGCCCCAGTTGTTCGCGCAGCCGCGCGGTCGTGAGCGGTTGTTTTTCCGCGGCGGCGAGCGTGACCGAAGATTCGATCTGGGTGACATGGCCGTCGCCATCGCTGGCGACCAGGGTGAGCGGCGTGCCGGCGCGTCCGTGAATCTCAAACGTGACCGGGCGCTGAAAACGAATCTGGTCACCTGCAAACGTGGCCCGCAGCTCGCGATCGAGCGCGGGATCGTTGGTTTTCCAGACCAGCTGGCCCGGGCGCACGCGGCGCCAATCGATGTCGCCGTGGCCGAACCGCAGGGTGGCCTCGCCGGGCGCGTCGCGGTTCGGCTCGACCTGGTAGACGCGACCGCCCTCCTCGCGCTCGTCGGGCCTGCCCGCATCAAAGACGATGCCGTCGCCGGGTTTGAGGGGCGCGGCGAGCCGGAGGGCCACGGACTCCTGGCCGACGCGGGCGACTTCACCCAAGAATACGCCGCGCTTCGTGCCAAACCGCGCATGGGCCAGCTCCTGGTTGTGCGTGCCGCGAAACCA
The DNA here is from genome assembly GCA_005792355.1 of Opitutaceae bacterium. Lineage (GTDB taxonomy): Bacteria > Verrucomicrobiota > Verrucomicrobiia > Opitutales > Opitutaceae > ER46. The sequence goes on along the minus strand of SXSC01000023.1, from coordinate 18,446 downwards.
GCCCGTGTAGAGCCCGCGGGAAAAGGCCATCTGGAGTTCGTAGTGCCGGGGGGTGGGTGTGCCCCGACTAGGATCGGACGCGGCCGCATCGGGGCGTAAGGCCCCTCCTCCAATTCGATCCAGCGCCTGGCGGTAAACCCGCGTGATGCTGGCGACGTATTCCGGTGACTTGAGCCGTCCCTCGATCTTCAGGGACGCGACCCCGGCGCGCACGAGCTCCGGGAGAACGTCGATCCCGGCGAGATCCTGCGGGCTGAGCAGATAGCGACGGTCACCCAGATCCACTTTCTCACCGTCTGAAATCAGGTCGTACGGCAGACGACAGGCCTGCGCGCATTCGCCGCGGTTGGCGGAGCGACCGCCGAGCGCTTCGCTCGTGAGGCACTGGCCGGAGTAGGCGACGCAGAGCGCGCCGTGCACGAAAACTTCCAGCGGCAATCCGTCGTCCGGCGACGCGTGGACCGCGCGGATCTTTTCGATCTCGGCAATCGAGTTTTCCCGCGCGAGAACGACGAGCTGGGCGCCGAGGTCACGGGCGAATTTCACCCCCGCCGCACTGGTGATCGTCATCTGGGTGGAACAGTGGATCGGGAAGTCCGGCGAGAGCGCGCGAATCATCCGACAGATGCCGATGTCCTGAACAATCGCGGCGTCGACTCCGGCGGCGATGATCGGGCGGAGGTAAGCCTCGGCGTCGGCGAGTTCGTTGGTGAAGATGAGCGTGTTGAACGTCACATAGCCGCGCACGCCCCGGCGGTGGAGAAACTCCATCAGCGCCGGCAGATCCGCCTGGGTGAAGTTTTTTGCCCGCATGCGGGCGTTGAAGCGTTCGAGCCCGAAATAAATCGCATCGGCGCCGTTTTCGACCGCGGCGCGCACGCACTCCCAATCGCCCGCCGGGGCGAGCAATTCAGGGCGGCGCGGCGGGGCCGGCGGGGCCGCGGACACGGGCGCGTTGGCAGTGGCGATGGCGAGGGACACGGGTGGAAGCGTGCAGAAGATGCGGGTGGTGCGCAACTCACCCCGCGGCGTCGGCGCGCCCGACCGGGGTCGGTGCCCGCGGAGCGGGAGCGGCCACGTGGGGCGCGGCCGCGCGCAGCTCCGCGGCGAGCAACAGGGTGAGGACGAAGAAACCGATCGACGCGTACCCGAGTTGGGGAAGACCGGCGAGTTCGCCGCCTGGCGTGCGCGTGACGAAGAGGCCGGCCAGGACACTGGCGCCAGCGCTCGCGGCTTGTTGCAGCGCGGCATTGACGCTCATGAAGCCGCCGCGATAGCGCGCCTCGACGGCGTCGGTGATCATCGTCATCGCGGGGGCGAACCGTCCCGACATCGTGACCATGAACAACGCCATCATCACCGAGGCGACGACCACGGAGGCGTGGCCGAGGCGCGTGATCAACAGCACGACAACGACCGCTCCGGTCGACATGATGGCCAGGAGTTTCAGTCGATCCATGTGGTCGCTGAGCCAGCCGATTGCCGGGGTGCTGAGCACGGTGGCCAGACCGCCGACAACGTAGGTGAGGGGAAGGCCGACTTTTTCGTCGAGGCCGACGTTGGCCACAAACGAGGGGGCGATGAAGGGGATGATGGTTCCTCCTGCCATCACCAACACCATGCCGAGGGAAAACGCGCGAAGGTGAATGCCGTTTGAAATGATCTCCCGCATCTGGCGCAGGGGTTCGTGGTCGTGGACCGCGGTCTGGATCGGCGGCAGTATGAGCCAGGCGAGCGTGAGAATCACGGCTGAACTCGCGAAGATCATGAAGAACGGGGCGTGCCAGCCGTATTTCCCAGAGAGTACCAGCCCGAACGGCACGCCGAGAACCGACGCCACTGGAAACGAGGCCATCACGATGCTCATCGCGCGCCCGCGGCGCGTTGGCGGGATGATGTCACCCACCATCGCGCTGACCATCGAGCCGGCGAGTCCCCCAAACGCTCCGGCGGCGAGGCGGGCCAGCAGCAGCGCGTGATGGTTTGGTGCCAGCGCGCAGGCGAGGGTGGCCAGTCCGAATCCCGCATAGAGGCAGACGAGGGCGCGTTTGCGATCGAACCGATCGAGGAAAAAACCGCCGACGAATCCACTGATGGCCGCCGCCAGCCCATAGGCCGCGACGAGACGCGTGAACTGCCCCGGAGTGATCTGAAAGACCTCCATCAACTGCGCACCCAGCGGCATCATGATCATGAAGTCCAGGATGTGCGTGAACTGCACGGCCCCCAGCGCCAGGAGAGTGGCTCGTTCGCGGCGGGCGGTGAGCGCGTGAGGTTGTTCGCGATGAGGCATGGCTCAGCCGAGCGTTTGCGCTTTTGGCGAAACCGCAACCGTCGGGTCATCGCGGTTCATCGCGTTCGCGCGAGGGACCCCGCCCCGCTCGCATGAACCTCCTGCCCTGGACCGGTAAATTACTGCCCGGCCGCAGCGGCTCGAGTGGCCCTGTCGGGGCTGGAGCGCTCCAGGACTTCGGGCTTTCGCCAATGGAAGGCGGACAACGCCCGCAATTCGCGGACCAGAATTTCGTCGCCGCACACGACGAGGTGGGCCCACGTCTCGTCGTCAGCCACCTTGTACTGGTCGATCAACTGAAATCCTTTTGGATCGGCTTTGAACAAGAGGAGAATGCCGCGTTCATCGAGCGCCAGGATTCGATCCCCTTGCGCGACGAGACTGACATATTTGCCGAATGAATCAGAAGTCCAGACGCGCGTCCCGGTCGTGAGTTCGATGCAGGTGAAGCGTTGGTTGCCCAGATGAAGGTAAGCGTGCCCGTCCACGACCACCGGGGACGACATGTAGCCCTGGGCGTTGTTACTCCAGGACTCCTGCACGTTGAACCCGCCGGCGGTCTTCGCGACGGCGTAGAGCCAGCTCCGGTTTTGGTAGCTGCTCGTGAAGACGGCGTCGCCGATGACGGTCGGCGTGAGTATATTCATGCCGCGAAAGGAAGGCACCGGATGTGTCCACAAAACCTTGCCCGACTCCGGGTCGATGCCGGCCAGGTTCTCGCGGGACTGCACGACGAGCTGGCGGACTCCGCCGATCGTCGCGATCACGGGGGAAGAAAAGGATCCCGCAGACATGACCCCCGGTTTGCCCTCGAACGACCGCCAGACGATTTCTCCCGTGGCTTGGTTGACTTTGACGAGGGAATTGGCCGCCTGGATGAAGAGCGCGTCGCCGTCGAGCAACGGTGAACAGATGAGACCGAAATCAGGCACGCCGGTGCCGAATTTTTTCACGAAGTCGATCCGCCACTCTTCTTTCCCGGTGCGCGCGTTCATCGCAACCAGGACGTCTTTCATGCCGGCGACGAAAACCCTCTTTCCATCCGTGGCAGGAGTAGCGCGAATCCAATCACCGCGTGACTTCGCATAAAACGGCACCGACATCGCTCCCGCCCACGAGTGGCTCCAGAGTTCCCTGCCAGTCCGGCGATCGAGCGCGCGCACGACCTCGGTTGATTTATCTTTGGTCTCAGTGACGAAAACGATGTCAGCGGAAACAATCGGACCGGAATAACTCGGGCCGAGCGGTATTCGCCACCGTGGCGTCAAGGAGCCTTCGCTCAAGCGGTCGGGCCATGCCGCCCCGGAAACCTTGCCGTCCCGGGTGGGCCCACGCCACTGGGTCCACGTGGGAGGCAAGCTTTCGTCAGCTGCCAGCAGCGACGAGGCGGGGCCGGCGCTCAACGTGAGGGCCATCGCCAGTGAAATCTTGAGGCATCGGATGTTGAACGGGAGCGGCATGCATGGACTTTACGCGCAAAGCGCGGCCCCGGATGCGAGTGAGTGATGCAAGAAACGATGCCGTGAATCAAAACGGTGCTCAGGCTGCGGACAATCCAGCCCGGCTCGCCCGCACCCAAGGGACAGGTCTCCTGATGGCACCGGGTTCATTCGGAACCTTCGCCGCCAGCCTGCAGGTACCGACTGACGTGTTCCCGCAAGAGGGAGAGAAACTGCCCGGCACCGCGACTTTGGTAGCGCTGCAGGTGCCGGATCACTACGAGGTCGCGGGTCGGCACGCTCCCGGTAAGGCGCAGGTAGACGAGCGAGTCGCGGTCGTCGGGCAACCGGGCCAGTTGGGGCAGAAGCGAAATACCCAGACCGGCGGCGACGAAATGCTTCAACGTCGCGATCTGCGCACAGCGGAATCCGATTCGGGGCTGGAACTTCTGGTCGCCGAAGAAAGCCCGGATTTGCGCAGCAAGCGTGCTTGAGTCGCCGAGCGAGACAAAGGTCTCACCGCTGAGGTCGTTGATGCTGATCTCACTGCGACTGGCAATCGGGTGGCTTTTCCCCACGACGAGTAGCAACGGCTCGGTCAGCAAAGGTTCGACCGAGATCCGGTGATCTTTGACCGGTAGCGGCACGACCGCCAGGTCGAGGTCACCCTCCACGATGGCGTGGACAAGATCATTCCTAAAATCCTCATGCGCATCGATCAACAGATTCGGATGCGTCTCGCGGCAGCGGGCGATGAGATCGACCAGCAGATACGGCATTACGGTTTGGACGGCCCCGACAGTGATTCGCCTGCCCAAACCAGATTGGTCGCCGAGTTCTTTCGCTGTGTTCTCGACCTCCAAGAGAATCCGGCGAGCCCTCTCCAAAAAGACAATGCCTGCCTCGGTCGGCACTGCCTTCTTTCCCAATCGGTGGAAGAGTTTGTGCCCAATCTCGTTTTCAAGATTTATTATCTGTTGACTTAAAGATGGTTGCGAAACATTTGATCGAGCGGCCGCTCGAGTGAAATTCTCGGTTTCGGCGACCGCGACAAAATATCGAAGCTGATGTAGTTCCATAGGCAAAAGCGATGCTTTCGATAGTTAGTATCAATTTCAACTATCGAAGCAGGTGTCGTATACTCATGCAGTCGAACCGAGATCGGTTCGCTAAACAAAGACAACCATATGAATAACAAGATCCTAGTTGCGGTCCCCATCAGCCTCATCGCTGTCGCCGCGTTTTTGCTTTCTTTCCGTCTCCCAGTGAACGCGGAGTCCGTGATTGGCTACGTCAGCGTGGTGGCACTGCTGTTCGTCGCCGCATTGGAGTATCGCATCACTTGGAAGAGGCTCTTCGGTCGCAGTTAAACGCTGCCGAAGCAGATATCACCAACGGGGCCCGGAGAAATCCGGGCCCCTTTTTTTGGGTTCTTGTGATTGCGAAAGAATCTTGGTCGTTACGATGCAGTCGGGTGCCGACCCCGAGGGGGAACACATAGCACCTTTTGGTGACCGCCATCGGCGACAGGTGTGTCGCCGTTCCGTCGAAGGGGCGACACTCCTGTCGCCCGTGCTGCATCGGAGTTCGTCTGCTTCGTTACGGCCTAGACAAACCGACCGCCGTGTGACGCTCACTGGGCAGATGCTTGCCCTCATGAAGATGTCTTCCTCGAACCAAGTTCCCGCTGGCGCAGTGGCGGTATTTTCGCCGCCACGCGGGCAGCCCGAGGATTTTGTCGGAGAGGCATTGTCGCTCGTGGACGAGTTCTCCACACTGTTGTGAAGGTCGAATGCACATCGGACAAAATCCTGAATCCTGGAGCAGTTGGTTTCAATGTTATGGCCCGAAACTCCTGCTCTGTGCCCGGCAGTGGACTCGCTCCCTGGCCGACGCGGAGGACGTGGTGCAGGAAGCGTTTGTCCGGTACTGGCGCCATCAGCGCCATCTGCCGGGTGAACCGATGGCGTTGCTCGTCACCTCGGTCCGCCGGGCCGCGCTTGATTTGGGGAGACGCGACGGCCGGCGGATCATCCGGGAAGAACTGGCGGTCGATGCGGCGGGCGAACCCGTGGCGCTCTTCCAGACCTCGCTGGAGGAAGCGGACCGACGCGCGGCCATCGAGGAGGCCCTGCAGCGGATTCCGCCGGAGCAACGCGAGGTGCTGGTGCTCAAGATTTGGGGCGAACTCACGTTTGATCAAATTGCCGCCGCGCTCGAACTCTCGCCGAACACCGCGGCTTCGCGCTATCGCTATGCCCTCACCGCGTTGCGCCGCGAATTGAACACCGCTGACTGCCATGGATGACGAACTGCAACAGCTCGAGACCGAGTTGAAGAAGCTGCGGCCGGTGCCACCCCCGGCCGTGCTGCACGCCCGGCTGCACCAGGCACTGGGCCCAACGGTGGCGCGGGCGGCGGCGGTCGCCGGGCCCGGCCCGCGGAGCCGTTTCCCGTGGTGGTGGGCGGCGCTGCCGGCCGCGGCCGCCCTCGCGCTTGTCGTCAGCCTGAAATTACGAAATCAGCCGGCCGCCGCACCGCTCAGCGCCCCGGCGCCGCTCGCGGCCACGGGCGGGATGTTCAAGCCGGTGGAGGCGCGGAACGTACTTTTTTCCGCGCGCGACGAGGGGCTGGTCACGCTCGACGACGGCACGCCGGCCCGCCGCGAACGTCTGCAGTTTGTCGATACGATCACCTGGCGCAATCCGCGGACGAACGCCTCGCTCACGTGGAGCGTGCCCCGCGAGGAAGTCCGGGTCGTGCCGGTGAGCTTTCACTGAAATCCCGCCCGCTCCTTTCCCGATAATTCAACCCATCAATCACCATGAAAAACATCACCTGTTATCTGGCGGCGACGCTTGGCCTCGCCGCGCTGACGCCCTTCCTGCGGGCCGCCGAGGATCAGAAGAACGTCAAAACCGAGAAGAAGGACCTGCGGGTCCTGGCGGCGCCAGATCGCGAACGGCGCGTCATCATCCGCGAGGGCGAACGCCGCGAGAAGATGGAAATGGAGCAAGCCACTTTCCTGGGGATCGAGGCCTCGTCGGTTCCGCCGACGCTCAGTGCGCAGCTGGGGCTGCCGCGCGGCACGGGCCTCGTGGTCGGCCATGTGGCGCCGAAAAGTGCCGCGGCCGGCGTGCTGCAGCAGCACGACATCTTGCTCAAACTTGACGATCAGATTTTGATCGAGGCGCACCAGCTCGCGGTGCTGGTTCGCAATCACAAGGAGGGAGACGAAGTCACCCTGACCTACCTCCGCGCCGGGCAGCGGGCGACGGCCAAGGTAAAGTTGGGCACGCACGAAGTGCCGAAGATGAGCGCGCTGGAGCCGATGCGGGGTCAGGCCTTCGGATTTTCCTCCGGAGCTCCCGGGGCTGAATTCGAGCGGATGGCTCCCGGGACGGGCGCGGAACGCGCGCATGTTGACCGGCTCCTTTCGACGATCCGCCGCGAGCCCGGTGCCCCGGGGATGCCGCCCGGCGGTGGTCCTCCCCCGGCGCGCATCTTCATCGATCGCACGGGTGACGGGCGTCCCGGACTCCGGGCCATGGCGGTAAATCCGAATATCAGCACCATGGTCATCAACGACGACGACGGCTCGCTGGAACTCAGCGTCAAGGAAGGGGTGAAATCGCTGGTGGCAAAAGATCCGCAAGGCGCCCAACTCTTCTCCGGCCCCGTCTCCACGCCGGAGGAACGCAAGGCGCTGCCGGCTGGTTTGCGGGAGCGGCTCGAGCGGCTGGAGGGGATGCGGGAAATGACCTTCAAGACGGACGGCGATTTCCAAAGCACCGGGACTTGGGTCGAAAGACCCCGGCAGCGGAGCATCTCGCTGCCTGGCGTGCCGGCCGCACCCAAGCGCCAGCCGGGAGCCATTTGATGATGATGCGAGACTGAGTTGGGCGTCTGGCAGATCGCGGGACTGTCGGCGGGGTCCGCGGCGATTCTTTCAGAGTATCGGAGGCGCGTCACTCGCGCCGGTGGCGGCCGGGCGCTGGCGCAGGAAGATCGCGATGATCAGCGAAAGCACGATCGACCAGATGAAGCCCATGACGCCCTGCATGATCGTCATGACGATCGGGCTCATCCATTTTCGCAGCATCGGCTCGAGGCGCTCGATTTGGGCGGAGGACATGCCCTTTTCCTCCATGCCGGCGACTTGTGCCTGGAAAACCACGTCGCAGAAATCCGGATTGAGGAGCGCAAGATAGACATAGGCCGTCACGAGTCCGAAGAGGCTGGCCCACATTCCGGTGAGGACACCCATGCCGAGCGCCGAACCGTAGCCCCATTCTTCATCGACGGGAAACTCGGCGCGTTTTTCGCGCATCGCCAGGGAGATGCAAAACCCACCGATCGCGACGGCGCCAATGATCCCGATCCACTGGGCTGATTTCAATTTCTCCGCGCTTTCGTGGAGTCCGGCGAAATAGAGCAACAGGGTCAGAATGGCTCCGGCGACGGCCATGGCCGCTCCGTAGGTCAGCGAAGTTTTCATGCTTCGCCGGAGCTTGCGCGAGTTCGCGGCAATGACAACACCGGCGTGACGGTCGGTCCGCGGGCTAGGAATTGTCGCCGTCGAGCACGCGGCCGAGACCGCCCAGCACGGAGCCTTCCTCTTTTCCGCTGCGGGAGGCTGCGACGATGCGACCGGCGAGCCGCGACAACGGCAGGGATTGCAGCCAGACCTTGCCGGGGCCGCGCAACGTCGCGAAGAACAGACCCTCCCCGCCGAACAGGGCGGTCTTGATGCCACCGACGAGTTGAATGTCGTAGTCGACGCCCGGTTGGAAGGCGACAAGGCAGCCGGTGTCGACCCGCAGCACTTCACCCGGCGCCAGGGTACGCTCGTAGAGCGTGCCGCCGGCGTGGATAAAGGCCCACCCATCGCCCGTGAGGCGTTGCATGATGAAGCCCTCACCGCCGAACAACCCGGCCCCCAGTTTTTTCTGGAACGCGATCCCGATGCTCACGCCCTTGGCGGCGCAGAGAAAAGAGTCTTTTTGCGCGATGAGTTCCCCGCCGAGCTCGCGCAGATTTACCGCCACGATTTTTCCGGGATAGGGGGCGCTGAACGCGACCCGCCGCTTGCCGCCGCGTTGATTCTGAAAGACGGTCATGAAGAGCGACTCGCCGGTCAGCAGCCGTTTGCCGGCGCCGAGCAGTGCCCCCATGATTCCGCTGGGGCGGGGAGCGCCATCGCCGAAAATCGTCTCCATCGCGATGCCGTCGTCCATGAACATCATGCCGCCCGCTTCCGCGACGACGGCCTCCTGCGGATCGAGCTCGATTTCGACGAACTGCATGTCGTCGCCGTGGATCCGGTAGTCGATTTCGTGCATCTGGGTGACGAGGAGGGGAGGAGTCTGGCTCATGAGTATGGACGTGATGGAATTCTGCAGGTTGGGCGATCCGCGGAGGCGAACCGCCGGGGGGCCCGCCGGGCGGCCCTCAGGCGGCGAGCGGGAGCGCCTGGCGGCGCCGGACGGCGGCGGTGGCGCTGGCGGCGTAGTGGCTGGGAGCCCGATAGTCGACGGCCCAGGTCAGGAGCAGGAGGGCGACGGCGGCAGCTCCGAAGAGCGGCAGCACGGCGACGTTAAACGCCAGCCCGAGGACGAAGGCCAGAGTGGTGGCGAGGCTGGCGGTGGCGAGAATGGATACGGTTTTCATGATGCGATTTTTATTGGTTACGCACCAAAAACACGCCGCTTGCCGAAAAGTTACAGCCCGGTCCGCGGAAGTTCCGATTATTCGCGCAAAGCCGTCCGCACCAGCCGGTCGTCGCCGTCGTTGGGGGCGGGTTTCAGGTGCAGGACCGCGCACATGAGATTGTAGAGGTGGACGCTTTCGGTCTCGGGCAGCGCGACGCCGCGCCGAAAAGCCGGCCCATGCGCGATGAACATGCCGCGCATCGACGCGCGATTCGGATCGTAACCATGATCGCCGCCCAGGTATCCTTTCTCCGGGTACCGCGTGCGCAGACGCGCGATGCTGGCCCGGGTGCCAACGTGCCACCCTTCCTCTGGGAGCACCCAGACCGGCGCGATGCGCGGGTTGCCGCGGAACCGGAGGTGCGCCGGCAGATCCTCCGCGCGGTATGCCTTCACGTGGGGCACGTCCCGGAACGCCCGCAGAATTTCCGCAGTGTTGTCCTGGAGGGGTCGCAACGCCAGCGCGCTGCCTTCCGCGTCAAGCTGCACGGTCTTCAGATCCACGAGGTCATCGAGAATCACGGTGCGCGTGAGACTGGTCGCGGTCATCCCGTGATCGGAAACGATCATCAAGTTTGGCTCCGTGCCATCCGCGCGGAGCCGGGCGAGCAGGCTCGCGATGCGACCGTCGAGCAGTTTGACGGCGGCCGCGACCTCGGGGGTGTCCGGCCCAAAGCGGTGGCCGGCGCTGTTGGTCTCCTCGAGGTAAAACGCGACGAACGCGGGCCGTTCCGCCGCCGGCAGCCTGAGCCACCCGGCCAGCTCCGCGAGGCGCTGTTCGAACGGGATCTTGTAGTCGTAATTTTTCCAGAATGTCGGGCGGACCCCGGCCACCGCGGCCTCCGACCCCACCCACAGCGACGTGGCGGCCTTCCGTCCCTGCTTGATCGCAGTCACCCAGACGGGCTCGCCGCCCCACCACCGCGCATCCCCCACCGACGCGGGCTGGAAATAGCGAAAAAACATTCCGTGGGTCGGATCGAAGAACTCGTTGTTCACGATGCCGTGATTCGCCGGATAAAGGCCGGTGACGATCGTGTAATGATTGGGAAACGTGTTGGAGGGGAAAACCGGGATGAGTCCGCGCGCGGCCACGCCGGCGTCCCTTAGCGCCCGCAGCGTCACCGCCTCGGCGGGAAATTTCTCGCAGTAGTCCCAGCGGAAACCATCCAGCGAGATCAGGATGAGTGGCGGCTCGGCGGCACCGGCACCGGCGGAGGCGAGTGCGGTGAGCCCCGCCACGAGGAGGGATCGGAAGCTCATGCGCGCAGTGTCACGAGCGTTGCGCCCCAGGAGCCCGTCGTCTCGTCGCCGGCCCGAAACGAGACGACGAGCGGTGAGCGGCGCAAGAGCGCGTGGACGGTCGTGCGGAGGGTGCCCGTGCCCTTGCCATGGATGACGCGTACCTCGCAAATCCCCCGCGCCTGGCATGCGGCGAAATACGCCGGCAACAATTCCCCCAGATCCGCGGGCCGAAACGTGTGCAAGTCCAGTTCGCCTGTAATTGGGAGCGGCACGGGAGCCGGCTCGTTTTCAGGTACCGCCGGCCGTGTCTTCACGGGTAATCTTCATGCGCCGGAGGTGGAGGCTTTGCCGCCCCCGCCGCGACCGGGACGACGGGCTTGGTCGTGGTCGAATCTGTTCCCGCCACTTCGGTGGAAGGGGCGGTGGTCGTGGCCGGGTCAGAAGTGGCGGCAGGTGTCGCCGGATCGGTCGTCGCCGGGACGGATGCCGCCGGACCGGCCTCCGAGGAGTAATTGCTTGAGCCATCCTCCGGATTGTACGGCGAGGAGTAGTCCGGGGTGGAGGTGGCGGGAGTCGTCGTGGTCGCTTCGATTGCGGGCGTGGTCCGCTTGCGTTCGTCCTCCTCCATCGCGCGTTTGAATTCCTCCTCGACGCCCGACGCGGCTTTCTTGAATTCGCGCATCGTCTTGCCGAGGCCGCGGGCAAACTCCGGCAGCTTGTCGCCGCCGAAAAGCAACAGCACGATGACGAAGATCAGCAACATCTCCATCCCGCCGAGACCGTCGATGAACGCGAGGGCGGGAGCGGTCGGAGAACTGAAATAACAGAGAAACATTTTCAGAAGAAGAAATGAAGACAGCCTGCTAGCCCAGCTTTACGCTCACGGTGAATTTCTGCGTTTCTCCCTTGGGGACAAGGCTGAGCCCGACTTTGTGTTCGGGGGCGTTGGGCGGGCCCATCCAGGGCTCGACGCAATAGTAGGGGGAATCATCGGCCAGCGTCCACGTGACGAACACCGCTTCGGCGGGCGGGACTTTTTCCGTGCCGAGCCGCACGGTCACATCGCCCGGCCGGCCCTTTTCCCCAAAAACGACTTCGTTGCCGCGCAATCCGGTATGCAGCGTGTCGACGAGGGCGGGGTAGGCCATGCTCTCTTCGTTCTTGAGCGTTGGACCGGCGACCAACGCGCCCGTCGCATCCTGACGGAGACGCTTGGTGGCCGGAATCCGGATCATGTAATCGGCGCGCGCGGTGCCCTCGCTCCATGGCAGCGTGAAATAGAAATGGTGTCCGGCGGACCACGGCAGAGGTTCACGGCCGAGGTTGGTCAGGGCCATCTCGCAGGTGAGCCCAAACGGCTCGAAGCGATAGGTGACCGTGAGCTCGTAATCGAATGGATAGCACTCGCGCGCCTCGGCGCCGGGCAGGAACTGTCCCACAAAGCCCCGCGCATCGAGCCGGATGATCTTGAAATCGCCCTGTCGCGCGATCCCGTGCATCGGCATGGGCCGGCGCACGCCGTCGGCCGCGCGCCAGTGGAAAATATCCCCGCGGTCAAAAGCGCGGCCGTTGAAGGGAAACAGGATCGGGTTGCCGCCGCGCACCTTGGCGATTCCGCCGTCGAAGTCGGCGTCCTCCGGCCAGTACACGACATCGCGCACGGTGCCGTCACCGAGCGTCACATTCCAATTCATGAGGCGCGCGCCCTTTTCCGGCAGGGCGAGAAACGTGGAGTTACCGACGCGCCAGCGCGTCAGGGTCTGTCCTTGGTACGTCACTTTTTCCATTCAACGGGTGATTAACGGTTCCTGGGCCGCGCGCGCAAAGGTTTATTGCGGCAATATGGCGGATTGGGCGCGGCTTCGTTTCTTCCCTCGCGATGGATTGCTTGGTGAAACGTGCGCCGATTCCTTCCGCATCCGGAGCCCTTCTCGTGTCTTGCCGTGCGCGGAAGGGGAGTTAAAGCGGCTGGACGTCGAAACTTTCCGGCAAACCTACCGCCGGCTGGCCATTGCGGACGAGGTCATCCCCGTGGCCCCGACCTTTTCTCGATACAAGGCCTGCGAAACCTTGGACCGACTTGCACGAAAGACCGCCGGGCCTCGTGCGCGCCAAGTTCACCAATCTTACGACCATCGAGGAAGTCCGCCCCATCGAGGGGGCCGGCCGCTGATGCCTCCCTATCTCCCAGCTCAGCTGCACCGGCCCCGGCGAGCCCTCGCGTCGTAGAACTTGCCGCGTCGATAGCCGCTCGGAAGCAAACATTGCCGGCAGAAGAAATTCATTTCACCCCTCAGCGCGCTCCGCCGCCGGATTTGCCTTTGCGATTTTGCCCGCTTCCTGCGGCGATCCCCGGATGATTGACTGGCGTCATTGGCACAACGAACCGTGGCTGATCGGGGGCCTCGTCGTGCTCGGCTGGCTCTGGGCGATCGCGGCGGGCCCGTTTCGGACGCGCCTGGCGCCGGGCGAGCCTTTTCCGCGCGGGCACGCGGTTCGCTTTTACCTCGCGCTGCTCTTTTTCTACCTCGCGGTGGGCTCGCCCCTCGATCAAATCGCGGAGCGATTTTTGTTCAGTGCGCACATGATGCAGCACCAGTTGCTGATCTATCCCGCGGCAATTTTCTTCCTGCTCGGCCTGCCGTTCTGGATGATCGATCCGCTGCTCACCCCGCGGGTGGTGCAGGCGCCCCTCCGCCTCGTCACCCATCCGATCGGTTGCGGGTTGATCTTTTCGTTGGTGGTCGGGGCGTGGCACGCGCCCACGTTTTATGACTGGGCCCTGCGCAGCAAACCCGTGCACGTGGTGGAGCACCTCATGTTTTTTATGGCGGCGCTGCTCTATTGGTGGCCGCTGCTAAGCCCGTCGCGCCTGCTCCCGCCGCGTGGCTACGGAACCCAGATGCTCTATCTCCTCGGCGTGCTCGTCGCGATGACGCCGCTATTCGCCTACATTACGTTTACGCCGGATATTCTCTACCCAACCTACGAGTTTGCGCCCCGTCTGTTCCCGGGATTTTCCGCGGCCAGCGACCAGTTGCTCGCCGGAGTGATGATGAAGCTGGTCGGCGTCTTTGGGGCGCTGACGGCGCTCGGCGTGGTGTTTTTCCGGTGGTACCGGGAAAAAAACTAGCGCGAATCCCGACATCGTCGGTGTTCGCCCCGGTTGGGCCGACTTCGTCAGAGTTGGCGCCGTGTCAGCCCGCGGCCGGCGCGACCAGATCGTCGATCGAGTCGCTCTCCACGTTGATGTCGGCGAAGAGCCACGACGAAAGATAGCGTTCGGTGCTCGAGGGGATGATGGCGACGATTTGCTTGCCCTTGTTCTCGGGTCGTTGGGCGAGTTGCAGCGCCGCCCAGGCGATCGCCCCGGAGGAAATGCCGACGGGAATGCCGTCGAGCAGGTTGATTTGTTTCGCGACCGGGCCGGAATCGGCCTCCTTGACGCGGATGATCTCGTCGTAGATTTTCGTGTTGAGCACGGCGGGCACGAAACCGGCGCCGATGCCCTGCAGTTTGTGCGGGCCCGGCGCGCCGCCGGAAAGCACGGGGGACGCATCGGGTTCGACCGCGATCATTTTCACGGAAGGTTTGCGCGTTTTCAGCACCTCGCCCACGCCAGTGATCGTGCCCCCGGTACCAATGCCGGCGACGACGAAGTCGACCTTGCCGTCCGTGTCGCGCCAGATCTCCTCGGCGGTGGTTTTGCGATGGATCGCCGGGTTCGCCGGGTTGGAAAATTGCTGGAGGATCACGCTGTTTGGGATCTTCGCCGCGAGTTCCTCGGCCTTGGCGATTGCGCCCTTCATGCCCTTGGAGCCTTCGGTGAGAACCAGCCGCGCGCCGAGGATCTTGAGGAGCTTGCGTCGCTCCATGGTCATCGTCTCGGGCATGGTCAGGATGAGCTTGAGGCCCTTGGCCGCGGCCACGAAGGCGAGGGCGATTCCGGTGTTGCCCGACGTGGGCTCGATCAAAATCGACTTGGCGTTGATTTTTCCGCTGCGGAGCGCGTCGTCGATCATCGATAGCCCGATGCGATCCTTGACGCTCGAGAGGGGATTGAAGAACTCAAGTTTGAGCAGGACTTCCGCCTGGGCGTTGTGCGCCGCCGCGGTGCGATTGAGGCGGACGAGCGGGGTGTTGCCGATGGTCTCGGTGATGTCGTTGTAGATTTTAGCCATGATAATTTTAATCGGGAGGGTAAGAGACAAAGGCAGCACCTAATGCCGTCCTGCGCCGCTCAAATCTGTGGCATAAACCGCAGCGATGCGAGTCGTAAGAATTAGACCGCGCCGGTTTTCGCAGGGCGACGCCAGGGCCACCCGGCACGACCCCAGGCCCTCCCGGAAATCAGAGGACAATCCGGAGTCCGTCGTGGGCGGGGGCGATTCCAGGCGGCAGTGCCGCCGCGAGCTCCGCGTGTTCGTCGAGGTGTGTGAGATGAGTCAGCCAGGTGGCGGGCGCGCCAATCTCGCCGGCGACAGCCACCGCTTCGGCGATGGACAGGTGGGACGGGTGAGGCTGCGCGCGCAGTCCGTCGAGCACCACGGCGTCGGCGCCGCGTGCGAGTGCCACGGCGGCGGGGGGCACGCTCTTGCAGTCGGTATAATAGACGAACTTTTTCCCGGTGCTGCGTTCCGTGAAAACCAGGCCCAGGGTGTTGAGTCCGCCGTGGGGCAGCAAGGTCGACTGGATGGTGCCGGCGGGCACTTCGATGACCTCGGGCATCGCGGCGAGCTTGAACGCGGCGTAGCCCTTGGCCATCGGGCGCTCGTTCATTGCGTAGGGGTACATCGCCCGCACCCGATCCATGCCTTCGTTGGTGGAATAGACGGTCAGCGCGACTCCGCCAATCAGGTCGCAGAAGCGGCGGAGATCATCCATGCCTGCGATGTGGTCCGCATGGCCGTGGGTGAGGATGAAGTAATCGAGCCGGTTGATCTGCTCGCGAAGGCACTGGAGCCGAAATTCCGGCGCGGCGTCGACCTGCACGTGCAGCCCGTCCATCACGACGTGGAGGGAGGCCCGGGTGCGCCGGTTGCGTGGATCGGGGGAGGTGCACACCGGGCAGTGGCACGCGATCATGGGCACACCCTGCGAGGTGCCGGTGCCGAGCAAGATGATTTCCATGCGGTCGGGATTTTCAGGAAGGGGACTCGGTATTGCCCGCTTAACGACCGGAGGCTTCCACGTTCCGGGACTGATCGCTGCGCTGATGCAAGTCGGGCGGCATCGGTCAGATGATCTCCCGGTAGACATCCGGATGCGGGCGGGGGATGACCACGGCGTTCACCAGCATGCCCGCCCCGGCGATCACGGCCCGGCCGGCGGCGACGGCGGTTTGCACGGAGGCGACGTCTCCGGTCATGGTGAAAAACGCCTTGCCGCCCAGCGCCATCGCCAGCCGAACGTCGAGCAACTGGACGGCGGCGCTCTTCGCCGCCGCATCGGCGGCCCGGATGAGCGTCGCGACATTGAACGATTCCAACACCCCGAGCGCCCCTTCGGGCACTGCGACGGTGGTGCGACCGAGCGCAGTGAGCACGTCGGGATGGATGCTTGAGATCACGAAACGATCGATGAGACATCCGTTGGCCGCAGCGGCGCCGGCGGCGACCGCACTCTCGACCGCCGAGGCGTCGCCCGCGACGAGCACCATGTATTTTCCCGAGCAGATCGACCGCGAAAGATAGAGCCGGACATTCCCGGCCTTGAGCATCGAGTCAGCGACGGCGAAACCGGCCGCGATGCTGGAAAGTTCGATCAGGCCGACGGATTTTTCGCTCATGATCTAAGATTTGCTGGGGGTGAGGACAATTTCCCGTTCGGTTACGGCGGCAACGGTGCCGGCTGCGGGCGCGTGGATGACGGCCCCGAGCGTTTTTTCGGCGAGCTCGGTCAACGGTTGGCCGGCTTGCACGGGTTGCCCGGTGGTGAAAAGGGGGCGCCCGCCCGTGCCGGCGCTTTGCTTGAGGGGAAGCACGAAGCGCGCCGGCGCGACCGAGCGAGCCTGCCACGGGGCGTCATGGGCATACTCTCCAATGGCGAGTCGCTGCATGAGGGAGTCGATTGGGACCCGTCGACCGTCGCGCATGGGGTGCGGTTTCACGGTCATCGGTCCACTCCATTTCACCTGGGCGCGGCGCATCTCAAACTTTGACTGGTCGCACGCTTCCTTGGGATACAGTTCCTCGGGGCAGGCGAAAAGGGTGCAGAGACCACAGGAACAGCACATGGTCGCCCATTGGTTCCAGTGCGCCGCGCCGGTCGCGGTGAACGCGAGCGAACGCATGACCTGGTGCGGCTCGACGGCATAGCCCAGCAGGAAACGCGGGCAGAATTCGGTGCAATAGCGGCATTGATCGCAGGCGGACTTGCCGATCGCATGCTGCACGGTCGCCGGTTTCAGCTTTCGTTCGATCACGTGATGGTCGCGAGGAAGAACGATGACGCCGCCCGTGGTCTTCGTCACTGGCAGATCAAGGTTGTCGGTGGTCTCGCCCATCATCAGGCCACCGACGCAGAGCACCGGATCCGCCACTTTGGCGCCGCCCGCTGCCGCAATACAGTCGCGCAGGCTGGCGCCGAGCGGCACGGTCAGTGTCACGGGCTCCGCGACCGCACCAGCGATCGTGAGTGTTTTGTGGGTGACCGCCCGGCCGTCGGCGGCTGCGGCGATGTTGACGAAGGTCTCGACGTTGCACACGACGGCTCCGACGTTGAGTGGGATTCCTCCGGGCGGAATGAGCCGGCCGGTGGTCTCGTACACGAGATCGTATTCGTCGCCCGCCGGATAATAGTCGCCCAGCAGATGGACCCGGACCGCCGAGCTGGCGCAGGCGGCGCGGATGGCTGCAACGGCCTGGTGATTCTTAGCCTTGATGCCGATGATTCCGTCCCGGGCCCGGACTGTCTCCATCGCAAGCAGCATTCCGCGAACAATCTCCGCGGCGTGGTGCTCCATGACGGCGGCATCCTTGTGCAGGAGTGGCTCACATTCCGCGCCGTTCGCGATCACGGTGTCCGCGGCGGATGCGAGTTTGACGTGAGTGGGAAAGCCGCCCCCGCCGGCACCCACGACACCCGCCTGACGAACTTGCTCAATGAGATTCATGCAGTTCTGGAGGCATCTCTTTGGCCGCACACCGGCGGGTTGCCAAGCCGCATTCACGATGCGGTGGGTGCGCTCCGGAGGTGGCCGGAGTCGGGCCGGCCACCACCGGGCCGAAAAAAAGCGCGCCACTTGCGTGGCGCGCCTTTTTTGAAACAAGCGGATGAATCCGCGTGGAATTTAGTAATCCATGCCGCCGCCGCCCGGGCCGTGGCCGTGACCACCCGCGGGAGCTTCCTTTTTCTCAGGAATCTCGGTGATCATGCACTCGGTCGTGAGCAGGAGCCCGGCGATCGAGGCCGCGTTTTGCAGCGCGGTACGGGTGACCTTGGTCGGGTCCACCACGCCGGCCTTGACGAGGTCCTCGTATTCGCCGGTGGCGACATTGTAGCCGTAGTTGCCCTTGCCGGCCGCCACGACGCCCACGACCACGGCACCCTCGACGCCAGCATTGGCGCAGAGCATGCGGATCGGCGACTCGATGGCGCGACGGACGATCTGGGCTCCGATGGCTTCATCGCCCTCGAGCTTGACGGCATCGATGGCCTTCGCGGTCCGGAGCAGCGCAACGCCACCGCCGGCGACGATGCCTTCCTCGACCGCGGCGCGCGTGGCGTGGAGGGCGTCTTCAACCCGGGCTTTCTTTT
>SXSC01000259.1 GCA_005792355.1 Opitutaceae bacterium | reverse complement strand
CCATCCGCCTCGATCCAGCCACGAACACCTGGGACCTCTATTCCGGCAGCCGGCTTCTCGCGGACAACCTGCCGATGATCGCGGCGAAAAAGGACCAACGCCAGTTCCTCCTCCGCGCCGGCAGCGAAGGCGCTTGGCTGACCGGCCTCGTGATGGCCGACGAAAACCCGCTCTACGAAGATGCCAACGCGAACGGCATCGACGACAGCTTCGAGCGGCAAAAGCGCGGCACGCTCCTCGGCGCCACCACGAGTGTGATCGAGCGGCAGCTCCTCGCCCAGGAATGGAAAGCCGCTCAACGCCAGAAGGCCCCGCCCGCGCTCTATGTACAGCGACCGATGCCAGACCGATTCGCAGCCGCGGCCCCGCCGGCGCGCTGAATGCGACGAACGTAATGACAACTTATACGATCCGGGCTGCGTCGCCTCGGCGCGACAGGGAAACATGTAACGTAATACGTTACATGTTTCCGGTGCGTCACTCATCCCGGGCGCAGCGGAAGCCGAGGTTGGTCGTGGCGCTGTCGGGGGTGTTGCTGCTGCGCGCGTCGGTGCGGTAGCGGTTGCAATAACTCGCGTGACACAGGTAGGAGCCGCCGCGCATCACGCGCCGCTCACCCGTCGCCGGCCCAGTCGGGTTCGACCGCGAACTCTTCAGGTACGCGCCGGCCTCGAACCAGTCCCAGCACCATTCCCACACGTTGCCGGTCATCTGATAGAGCCCATAGGCGTTGGCCTTGTAGCACTTCGCCGGGGCCGGGCCGTAGTGGCCATCCGCCTCGGTGTTGCGTGTCGGAAAGGTCCCCTGCCATACGTTCATCGCGTGCTTTCCGCCCGGCTCCAGCTCGTCGCCCCACGGAAAACGCTGCTGCACGAGCCCGCCACGCGCGGCGCACTCCCACTCCGCCTCGGTCGGCAGCCGCTTCCCGGCCCACGTCGCATAGGCCTGCGCATCACGCCACGAGACCTGCACGACCGGATGTTGCCAGCGCTGCTTGATGTTTGAGCCCGGGCCCTCCGGGTGACGCCATGACGCACCCTCCACCCGGTACCACCACTCGCTGCCGAGGACCGTCGCGCGTACGCTCCGGGCCACTTGCGCGGCGTTGAGGTGTCCGAAAAAAACAAAACTCCAGCCGAAGCGTTCCGACTCGGTCCTGTAGGCCGTCGCATTCACAAATGCGTTGAATTGCTCGTTCGTCACGCCAGTCGCGTCCAGGTGAAACGGCGCCAGTTCCACCACATGCGCCGGGCCTTCGCCGTCCGCCGCGAAACCATAATCGCCGTCCGTGCCCATCAGGAACTCTCCTCCTGGAATCAGCCGCATCCCGACAGTCGATCCCGTGCGCGTTCGCTGGAAATCGGCAGCAGGCCCGCCGGCCCCCGGCTCGCCCGCACCATCTCCGGCGCGCGTCGGAGCACAGCAGGTTTTTTTTGGCATCGATGACTGTGGGTCGGCGTCCACGGTGGCGCCTACCCAAACGGTCCCCGAGCCCCTCGTCAAAGACGACTTCCGCTGGACTTCCGCCGGAAAACGCTGGCGGTAGGGATCGGCGGTTTCCCAACCGCCGCTTTCGCCCGCCACGCGCTTGGGAAAGCGCCGCTCCATCGTCGGCCTTTTTGCGATACGGATGCTCAAAATGGAAATGCCGGGCGCCGCGGCATCCCCATGCTTGCGCCGCAGATGCGGGGCGCCCAACTTCACCGCCTCATCCTTCCCCCCCATGAGCGCCCTTGCTTCAGTTCAACCCGACTCGAACAAAACCCTCCGCGTCCTCGGCTGGAGCCTCGTGGCTCTCCTCGGCGCGGGCTCCGTCGCCATCCTGGCATTTTCGCGCGGCGAACCGGTCAACGCCCTCTGGATGGTCGTCGCCGCCCTCTGCGTTTTCGCCATCAGCTACCGGTTTCATTCCGCATGGCTGATGGCGAAGGTCCTCACCCTCGACGATCTCCGCGCCACTCCCGCCGAGGTGAACGCCGACGGGCGCGACTTCGTGAAAACGAACAAGTGGGTCGTGTTCGGCCACCACTTTGCCGCCATCGCCGGTCCGGGGCCTCTCGTCGGTCCCGTGCTCGCCGCCCAGTTCGGCTACCTGCCCGGCATGTTGTGGATGCTGGTCGGCGCCACCCTCGGCGGTGCGGTGCACGATTCCGTCATCCTGTTTTGCTCCACTCGCCGTCGCGGGAAATCTCTCGGCCAGATGGTGCGGGACGAGGTCGGCCCGTTCGCCGGCGCGGTCGCGCTCGTCAGCATCATCGCCATCATGGTGATTCTCCTCGCCGTGCTCGCGCTCGTCGTGGTCAAGGCCCTCGCCGAGAGTCCGTGGGGCCTCTTCACGATTGCGATGACAATGCCGATTGCCGTCATCATGGGCCTGGCCATGCGCACGACCGGTCACAGCGGCAAGGCGTTGGCGTGGATCAGTGCGTTTGGCGTCATCGCGCTGCTCGCGTCGGTGGGCCTCGGGTCGCTCCTGCCTGATTATCCGAAACTGGAAGCCGCGCTCACGCTCAACGGCACGACGATCGCCTGGTGGATCATGGGCTACGGTTTTCTCGCCTCGGTGCTGCCCGTCTGGCTGCTGCTAGCCCCGCGCGACTACCTGAGCACGTTCATGAAAATCGGCACGGTGCTGGCGCTCGGCGTCGCGGTGGTGGTGCTCGCCCCCACGCTGAAGATGCCCGGCGTGACGAAGTTCATCGACGGCACCGGCCCGGTGTTCGCGGGCCCTGTCTTTCCGTTTTGCTTCATCACAATCGCGTGCGCGGCGATCTCCGGGTTTCACTCGCTCGTTTCCTCCGGCACGACGCCCAAACTCCTCGCCCGCGAGGGCCACATCCGCGTCGTCGCCTACGGCGCCATGGTCACCGAAATGTGTGTCGGCATCATGGCGCTCATCGCCGCCTGCGCGATGGAGCCGGGCCAGTACTTCGCGATGAATATCGCCGGCACACCCGAAGCCGTGACGGCCCGGGTCACCGCGCTCGGTTTCCCCGTGACGCCCGCCGAGATGGCGGCGCTGGCCGCCGACGTGGGCGAGAAGACCATGGTCGGCCGCACCGGTGGCGCGCCCACTTTTGCGGTCGGCATGGCGCACATGTTTGCCGGTGTCGTCGGGAGCAAGGCGGCCCTCGCGCTCTGGTATCACTTTGCGCTCATGTTCGAAGCGCTGGTCATCCTCCCGACCATCGACGCCGGCACGCGGGTCGGCCGCTTTCTCGTGCAGGATTTGCTCGGCGCGGCGTACGAACCGCTGCGCGACACCCGCTCCCTCGCCGGCGGCATCATGGCGACGGCGCTCTTTGTCGGGGCCTGGGGCTGGTTTCTTTATCAGGGCGTCGTCGATCCGCTTGGCGGCATCAACTCGCTGTGGCCCATCTTCGGCATTGCCAACCAGCTGCTCGCCGTGCTCGCCCTCGCCCTCGGCACGACCGTGCTCATCAAGATGGGTCGCGCCCGCCACATCTGGGTTACGCTGCTGCCGCTGGGCTGGCTGGTCTGCGTCACCACCACCGCGGGTCTGATGAAAATTTTCAGTCCCGCTCCGATCGGGTTTCTCGCGATCGCGCGTGGCGTCGAGGCGAAGATCGCCGCCGGGGGCACGCCCGCGGAACTCAAGACCTGGGGCGCCCAGTTATTCAACAACCGGGTCGACGCCGTCGTCACCGCCACGTTTCTGGTGCTCGTCGCGATCGTCTTGATCGCCAACGCACGGGTCTGGTGGCAGCTGCTCTCGGGCCGGCGCGCCGCGCAATTGCGCGAGGAACCCTACGTCACGGTCGCTGCGGAGACGGGATGAGTCGCGCCGGCGAATGGTTGGAGGCGGGGGAGCCCTTCGTGTCCGCCGAAAGCTTGGCGCAGGCGGAACCCCGCGGCGGGTCGTTCACGAGTTCCGCAACGAAACGGGGTGGGGCACCCTGCCTCCAATTCAAGCCGCTCTTCGCCGCACCGCCGCCATGCCCCGGCGCACGGCCGTCCGGTGGTTTTTCATGTAATGTCTGAGCCAGTAGGCAAAACGCCGCGGATGCCGGGCGAGGTCGGCTTCCAGCTGTTCCAGGCTCCGGTGCGTGATCGCCGACACCTCGGCCGCATTCAGGGCCAGGGTCGACGGCGCGAGCCCGAAATAGACATGGACGATTTCGTTTTCGATCAGGCCGTTGGAGAGCGCGGTGCGGTAGTGGGCGATGAATCCAAAACGGAGCACCGCGGTCGCCCCGAGTTCCTCGCGCAGCCGCCGCCGCGCCGCCGGCAGCGTGCGTTCGCCCGGCCGAGGGTGGCCGCAGCAGGCATTGGCCCACAGACCGCCGGAGTGATACTTCGCCCGGCTGCGCCGCTGCAGCAGCAACCGGCCGGCCGGGTCGATCAGGAAGATGGAGAAGGCCCGGTGCCGCAGGCCCTCGCGGTGCACCCGTGATTTTTCGGCGCCGCCCACGGCCCGGTTCCGGGCATCGACCAGAATCAATGGGTCGGTCATCGTCCGCCGCCGGTGGGGCGGCCAATTGACCCGGCGTTCGCTGCGTTGATTTTCACGGTGGGTGATGTTTGTTTGCTTTGTGCGGGGTTCGTCAATTTGAGTTTTCTCCCGCCTGTCCGCCCGTGCCCAAAAAACGCCCCTCCCGTTCCCCGTCAGGTTCCCCGGCCACTCCACCGGCGGGCGCCATCGTGGATCATGGTTTCATCCCGGTGCGCGCCCGACTGATCGAGGTGGCGGCTTTTCTCGATCGCGTGGAGCGCCACGCCGTAGCGGATGATTTTCGCTGCGCGGCGTTACGGGCGGCGGCGGCTCTCCTCGTCGACGGCCGGCCCCAGCGAGCCCGCCGCATTCTCGAAAAGCTCAGCGATCCGACCACCGCGCCCGCCCTCGTCTCATCGGGCAAGGCCGCGCTCGGCGCCTGGCAACCGGCCGCGTCCGCCCCGCGCCGGGCGAGCCCCTAGTCCGCCATGCGCTACATCGAGCCCCACGGCCACATGGTCAGCCGCACGACCGATGACTATCAGGCGATGGTCACAGCTGGTTGCGTCGCCGTGTGCGAACCCGCGTTCTGGGCCGGCTTCGACCGCGGCTCGGTCGATGGGTTTCGCGACTACTTCCGCCAGCTCACCGAGTACGAACCCGCCCGCGCGGCCAAGTTTCTCCTGCCCCATTTTTCGTGGCTGTGCCTGAACCCCAAGGAATCCGAGGACCTCGCCCTCGCGCGCGATGTCCTCGCGATCATCCCGGAGTTCCTCGCCCGGCCCAACGTCCTCGGGATCGGCGAGATCGGCCTCAACCGCAATACCCGCAATGAACTGGCCGTCCTCGAACAGCACGTCGCTCTCGCCGTGCGGCACGATCAGCTCATCCTCGTCCACACGCCGCACCTCGAGGACAAACTGAAGGGCACGAACCTCATCCTCGACCTGCTTTCCTCGCATCCCGGTGTGAAACCGGAGCGCGTGATCATCGATCACGTCGAGGAACACACCATCTCGCGCGTGCTCGATCGCGGATTCTGGGCGGGGATCACGTTGTATCCGGATTCCAAGTCCTCCCCGCCGCGGGCCGTCGACATGCTGGAGATTTGCGGGCGCGAACGCATTTGGTTGAACTCCGCCTGCGATTGGGGCGTGAGTGATCCGCTGGCGGTGCCGAAGACCGCCCTCGAGATGCGCCGCCGCGGCCACCGCGAGGACTTCGTCGACGCCGTGCTCTACCGCAACCCGCTCCGGTTTCTTTCGCAGTGCCCCAAATTTTCCGTCGCCGACGGAAAACTGGGCTAGGTTTTTGCGCGGCAGGAACCGGATGAAAATCTCCGACGGCCTTCACCTCGCCTACTGCACCAACGTCCATCGCGGCGAAACCTGGGCGGAGACCTTGGCGGCGCTCGAACGCCACACCCTGCGGGTCCGCCGCCGGGTCGCCCCCGGCCGGCCGTACGCGATCGGGCTGCGCCTCGGCCAGCGGGCCGCCGCGGAGCTGGCGCAACCCGCCGAGCTCCTCGCGTTCCAGCGCTGGCTGGAAAAGCACGACTGCTATGTTTTCACGATCAACGGATTTCCCTATGGGAGTTTTCACGGCACCCGGGTCAAGGAGCAGGTCTACGCGCCCGACTGGTCCACGCCCGCGCGCGTCGCCTATACGCTCCAGCTGTTCGAGCTGCTGGTCCGGCTCTTGCCGTCCGGCGTTTCCGGCAGCGTCAGTACCGTGCCCGCCTCGTTCAAGGCGTTTGTGGCGGCCGAGCCCGCGCGCCGTCCGGCAATTTTCGCCAACCTCACCGTCTGCGGTCGGGCGATCGCCGCGCTCGCCGCGCGGAGCGGACGCGATCTGCACCTCGGCCTCGAGCCGGAACCGCTTTGCGAAATCGAGACGAGCGGCGAAACCGTCGATTTTTTCAATGCGTGGCGCGAAGGTGAACCTGCGGTGGAGCGCGAGTCGTTGCTGCGCCGGATCGGGGTGAACTACGATTGCTGTCATCTCGCGGTCGAGTTCGAGTCGCCAGAGGAGGCCCTCGGCCGGCTGGCGGCCGCCGGTCTGCGGTTGAGCAAGCTCCACCTGAGCTCCGCGCTGCGCGTGCGGCCCGATGCCGCGGGCCGCGCGGCGCTGGCCGCCTTTGTCGAACCGGTCTACCTGCACCAGGTCGTGATCGGTGACGGCCGGACCGTGCGCCGCCGGTTCGTTGATTTGCCCGAGGCACTGGCCGACCCCGAGCCGTCGCGTCCGGATGACGAGTGGCGCGTGCATTTCCATGTGCCGCTGCACGCCTCGCCCGGGACGCCGTTTACCGATACACGCGATCACCTCGTCGGGGCCCTGGACTGGCTCCAGGCCCACCGCGGTACCTGCGAGCATCTCGAGATGGAGACGTACACCTGGGAGGTGCTGCCACCCGCCCTGCGCGTGCCGATTGAGGAACAACTGGTCCGCGAATA
This sequence comes from Opitutaceae bacterium, assembly GCA_005792355.1. Lineage (GTDB taxonomy): Bacteria > Verrucomicrobiota > Verrucomicrobiia > Opitutales > Opitutaceae > ER46. The sequence continues at coordinate 5,417 of SXSC01000259.1, read as the reverse complement.
TGCCTGGACGCTCGACGCGCTCGCGCAGCGCGGGCTTGCGGATCGTACCCTCGCGACCCAATGCGCGCAGGAGCCGCAGGCGGTCCATTCATCCTAAGAAACTCAATTCAACCACGGATGGACCTAGCGCGGCGGAGCCGCAACCCGCCTCCAGCGGGCAAGCGAAACTTGAACTCCAATCCATTGCACAGAAGGCAACGAAGCAAACGAAGGGCGCGGCTTCCGGCCCGGAGGGGGATCGGCCTCCAGCCCGGTGGGAGGCGAACGATGCTTCGTTCTCTTTCCACTTTCTCTTTCGTCCGCCGCGAGCCGGCTCCTCCATCCTGCCTCTTCCGCGGCGGGCTCCGATGAAACCGGTGGCCGTCGCGCAAAGTTCGTCCTGGCGGGCGGGTTTGGACCTCGCGCGCGCGGGCAATTTTCCGTCCGTCGCGAGCAACGTGCTCGCGGCACTCGTGCTCTCATCCGCGGCAGGCTCCGTGTGGCCCGCGCCCGGTCTGCTCGCGCTCGCGGTGGTGGCCGGCTGCCTCGTGTATGCGGGCGGCGCGACGCTCAATGATGTGGCGGATGCCGCCTTCGACGCGCAGCACCGGCCCGAGCGGGCGATCCCGCGCGGGATCGTTGCGCGCGCCGCCGCAGGTTGGCTGGGGAGTGTCGAGATGGTTGCGGGCCTCGGGTTGCTCATCGCCGCCGGAGCGAACGCCCTGCTGGCCGGCGCGCTGACCGCGACGATTCTCGTCTACGACTGGATCCACAAACGTTGGATCGGCTCGGTCGTTTTGATGGCCGGTTGTCGTGGGCTGCTCGCGTTGAGCGTCGCGTCGCTGCCCGATCACGCGCCCCGCGGGGCGTTCTGGTGGTGGGTGGGAGCGCTGTTCGTTTATGTCGTGACCCTGAGCCTGATGGCGCGTTGGGAGTACCGGCCCGGTGCGCCGGCGGCGAAACTCGGCCGGATGGTCGGCGGCCTGCTCGCTTTCATCCCGCTGCTCGATGCCCTGGCTCTGCTGGCGGTGGGCGCCTGGTGGCCGGCCATGGCTTGCGCTGCGGCGGTTCCGTTTGGACGCTGGGCGCAGCGTCTCGCCGCCTCCACCTAGCCCGGACATTTCATACTCTGCTCGCGAGCGGAGTCACACGGTGTTCGAGATTTTCCTCTGCGTTCGCGGTCCTCAGGGATGTCCGGGCTAAGCCGGGTCCATTCAGTCGAGGTGCGTTTTACCTCTGAAAACGAAACCACTGAAAGGTGGAACCCGATGTCCTCATCGGGTTTTGCGCCGTACGCTCTCCAATCAGCCCGTTGGGGACAACGAGCTCCACCTTCGACTGAATCGTTTGGCCTAGCCCCGCATTTTGGGCGCTTTTCCGGGTGTTGCTGAACGGTCACCACCGACTGGCGGTCGGCCGCTGAACGCGTGCGGTTACTGCGGGCCAGAAAAATCGCCCGGCGATCTTAATTTAGGAGTTTGTCGGCGGGGGGCGGTTGTGGGACGCTGCGACATCCAATTGTCTCGCCGAATGCCGCTACCAAGCCCGACAAACTCCTGACGCATGCCCGACCAACCCGACCACCTCACATTTCCCATCACGGTGCGGCACGAGTATCGGTTGGTCTTCACCCGCGACGTTTTTGCGGAGCACAACCCCGTGCTGGCCGAGGTGCTCACCCCCCGCGAGCCGGGCGAAAGCGTGCGGGCGATGGTGTTTTGGGACGCCGGTCTCGCGCCGGTGTTTCCGGGCTTCGGCGAAAAAGTTGCACGCTGGTTCGCCGCCCGCGGGGATCGCCCGCAACTCGCCGCCGCGCCGGTGGCGGTGCCCGGTGGCGAAGGCGTAAAGCACGACTTCACCGAACTGGGAAAAATCTGGGCGACGATCAATGCCGCCGGACTTTGCCGGCATTCGTACGTGATCGCGGTGGGGGGCGGCGCCGTGCTCGACATGGTGGGCTTTGCCGCCGCCACCGCCCACCGGGGCATCCCGCTCGTGCGGCTGCCGACGACCAGCCTCAGCCAGGCCGACGGCGGGGTGGGGGTGAAGAACGGCGTGAATTACTTCGGCAAGAAAAACTGGATCGGCTCCTTTGGTGTGCCGCACGCGATCGTGAACGACCTCGCGTTCCTGCACGGCCTGCCGCCGCGCGATCGACGCGCCGGATTGATTGAGGCGGTAAAGGTGGCGCTGATTCGCGATGCCGCATTTTTTGAATTCATCGCCGCGCGGGTCGACGCCCTGGCGGCCTTCGCCCCGGAACCCTACGAGGCGGTCATTCGCGAAAGCGCGCGCCAGCACATGGAGCATATCGCCACGGGCGGCGATCCGTTTGAGCGCGGCTCGGCGCGGCCCCTCGATTTTGGCCACTGGGCGGCGCACAAGCTGGAGCAGTTGTCGGAATTTCGCGTCAGTCACGGTGAAGCAGTGGCGGTGGGGATGGCCATTGATCTGATTTACGCGCGGCGCATCGGGCTTCTGCCGGAGCCCGTCGCGGAGCGCATTCTCGGCCTCATCGAGCGGCTCGGCTTCGAGTTGTTTGCGCCGATCAAACAGATTCGCGGGCCGAGCGGCCGGCAGGACATGCTGGACGGACTGAAGGAATTTCGCGAGCACCTCGGCGGGCGGCTGACCATCCCGATGGTCCGCGCGCCGGGCGATCGGCTCGACGTCCACGAGATGGACGGGCCGGTGGTGAAAGCCTCGTTCGAAGAGCTGCGCACGCGTTATGGCTAGCCGCCGGTCGGACTCGCGATGAACGTGGCGTATTCAATCAAGGGATTCGACGCGAGGGCGGGCGATCCTTTCCGCCCGGCGGCTAAGCCGGCACTTCGTGCCGGAAGAATCCGGATCATTCTGGTTTGCGACGATCGCGATCGTCCTCTGAGGAGGCGCGGTTTCCCAACCGCCGAAGTACCGTCGGCCGACCGCATTTGGGCGGTTGGGAAACCGCCCCTCCTTCGGTTGCCCTTCGACTCCGTTCAGGGCCTGAGCCGGGCGAAACGGCGGCCACCGGGCCGCGTTGCGGATCATGCGAGCTAACCGTACCGCGGTCCTGAACGTCGTCGGGCTCACGCCGCGACTGATCGGCGCGCACACGCCGCGTCTGCGGCGGGCGGCGGAAACCGGCGGCCTGATGCGCGTGCGGCCGGTGCTGCCCGCCGTCACCTGCACCGCGCAGAGCACGTATCTGACCGGCCTGCCGCCCTCCGCGCATGGCGCCGTGGCCAATGGCTGGTACGATCGCGAGCTGGCCGAGCATCATTTTTGGAAGCAGTCAAACCACGTCGTGTACGGCGAAAAACTCTGGGAAAAACTCCGCGCCGCCCGGCCGGGCTTCACCTGTGCGAAGCTGTTTTGGTGGTACAACATGTACTCGACCGCCGACTGGTCGATCACGCCGCGCCCGATGTATCCGGCGGACGGACGCAAGGTCTTCGACGTTTACAGTCACCCGCCGGCGCTGCGCGATGAAATCAAACGTGACCTCGGCCCGTTTCCTTTTCACGCGTTTTGGGGCCCGCTGGCGGGCCTCGCGTCCTCGGAGTGGATCGCGCGCTCGGCGGAGTGGATCGAAAAGAAACACCAGCCCGATCTGTCGCTCGTCTATCTGCCCCATCTCGACTACAACCTGCAGCGCCTCGGTCCCACCGACCTGCGGCTGGCGGATGATCTGCGGGCAATCGATGGCGTGGCGGGCGGCCTGCTCGATTTCTACGAAAAGCGCGGGGTGCGCACCCTCGTGCTCTCCGAGTACGGAATCACGCCGGTGCGGCGTTCGATCGCCTTGAATCGCGTTTTTCGGGCGCAGGGCTGGCTGACCGTCAAAGACGAACTCGGCCTCGAATTGCTCGATTGCGGCGCGAGCAAAGTCTTTGCCATCGCCGACCATCAGGTCGCTCACATTTACGTCAACGACCCCGTGCTGCTCGGCGCCGTGCGTGCGCTCGTCGAAGCCACCCCGGGCGTCGCGCGCGTGCTGGATGCCGCGGGCCAACGCGCGGCGGGGCTCGATCATGCGCGCTCGGGCGAGCTCGTGGCGTTTTCGGCGGAGGACGCGTGGTTCACCTATTATTACTGGGACGACGATCGCAAGGCGCCCGACTTTGCCCGCTGTGTCGATATCCACCGCAAGTACGGCTATGATCCGGTCGAACTGTTCGTCGATCCGGCGCTGGCGCTGCCGAAATTGCGGATCCTCGGAAAACTCCTGCGCAAGCAGCTCGGTTTCCGGATGCTCATGGACGTGATTTCACTCGATCCCTCGCTGGTCAAAGGCTCGCACGGCACGTGCCCGGCCGATTCCGGCGAATGGCCGGTATTGATTGGCACCGGGAGTGCGGACGCACCGATCGAGGCGGGCGCGGTGCACGCGCGCTTGCTCGCGGCCTGCCTCGGGTAGGAGGTATTTCTCGCACCGCGACGCCGGGCCGCCGTTTCGGCGGGCTCAAGCCGTTTCGACAAGCTCAAGGCCCCGAGCGGAGTCGAGGGGGCCCTGAGTGGAGTCGAGGGGGCAACCCTCCTGCGGCGGGCAAGCCAACGAAACGCCCAAATCCATTTAACCGCAAAGATCCCAAGGCGGCGCAGTCGTAACCGAGCCCAAGGCTCGGAGGGAATGGCCACATAAAACACAAAAAGGCGCAAAAAGAGAGAATACGGGTGAGGCCTTGATTCTGTGGTGACGCTCAGGCTGAGAAAGTCAGCCCAATTGCTTTCCTCTTTTTGCCATCTCTTTTTTGCCCAAAGGATTGGTGGTTTGGGCCCAAGCTCCGGACATTTTGACCGCGGATGACGCGGGAAAAGGCAGGTGCACCGCCGAAGTCACCCGCGAAATCCGCGCCCTCCGCGTTTAAATCTGTTCGGGGGATTACGACCAACATGTTGGTCTCTACGCTCGAATTGCTAGACGGAGAGATGCAGCAGCCAGGAAGCGGAGAATGGAAATCCAACCGCTGGCGCGTTGACGGAGAGGGGGAAATCGCCTTGCTCGGCGGCACTATGGAATGGCTCACCGATCCGCAGATCTGGATTTCACTCTTCACGTTGACCGCGCTCGAGATCGTGCTCGGCATCGTCAACATCATTTTCATCGCGATACTCGCGGGCAAACTGCCTGCGGAACAGCAGGCGAAGGCCCGCCAGCTCGGGTTGTCCCTCGCGTTGATCACCCGCGTCCTGCTCCTGATGAGCCTCACGTGGATCATGGGGCTGACCGCGCCGTTGTTCACGATGCCCGTGCTCAACCAGGGGATTTCAGGGCGCGATCTCGTGCTGCTGCTCGGCGGGCTGTTCCTGATCTGGAAAAGCGTCCGGGAGGTGCACGAGAAACTGGAGGCGGCCGACGGTCATGCGACGGCCGGCGTTGGGTCGGTCTCGTTCGCGAGCACCATCGCGCAGATTCTCCTGCTCGACATCGTATTCTCGCTCGACTCGGTGAT
>SXSC01000022.1 GCA_005792355.1 Opitutaceae bacterium | reverse complement strand
TGCACAATCGCGGTGGCGCCGTTGCTGGGATGCGCGACCCGCGACAGGTCGAGCATGGTGTCGAGTTCGATCACGAGTGGCCGATCGCTCGCCACCGCTTCGCGGAACCGGGCCGGAAAATCCGCGGCGTCCGCCGCCGCCTCGTCGATTCGCCAGTAGTTGCCCGTGCCGTCAACGGAGTCATAGGGCTGGCCCGGCGCGCCGCCGCCCGTGACTGCGGTGAGTCCATGACCGGGTACCCGGCCAAAGCCCACCAGATCGAAGACCCGCGCCGGGATCGGTGTGCGCACCGCGGCGGTGTCATAGACCTCAATCAACGCCGCCCCGGGATCCCCGCTCGCGGCCGTCACCGCCGCAGTGTACGCGCCACTCGCCGCCGGCAGCAGCAACGCGGCATCTTTTGCGGCGGCAGGAAACGGAAACGCGCCGATCGTGCCACTGATGGCGGCGAGTTGCGCCGGGTTGGTGTTGGCGCTCCAGTCGTCGTTGTATGCGACGCCCGTCGCGTGGCGGAATATTTCCAGCTGCGGATCGCGAAGAGCATCGGCCACGCCAAAGCCCGCCAGCGCCGGTCCGGCCGCCCGCACCAGCAGACGATTCCGGCCTTCGCCGGCCACGACGAATCCGGCGATGAGCGCGTCCGCTCCCTGGCCGGCGCGCGCGCGGGCCGAGAGGTTGATCAGGCGGGCGGGTGCGGCGGGATCGGCGTCATACACTTCGATCAGCGCCACACCGGAAGGCAGGTCCGCATGCGTCGGCACCACCCGCGCGGTGTAAGCCCCCGGAGACAGGGTCCGCAGCAAAGCAGCATCGGCACTCCCGCGCGAAAACGCAAAAGCGCCCACCGCCCGGCTCGTCGACTCGACCGCGGCGGCGTTCGTCCCTCCGTCCCAGGCGGCATTGGTCGCCAGCAAGGTGGACTCATGGTAGAGCTCCAGCCGCGCCCCAGTCAGCGCTTCGGAAACTCCAAAGCCGACCAGCGCGGGTCCGGCGGCGCGCACGAGCACGGATTTGGTCCCGGTGCCGGCCACCACGAAACCGGCGGTGAGAGCGCCCTCTGGCGCCGCTGATACCGCCGCGCGAACCGAGAGATTGGCAAGGCGGCCTGCCGGTTCCGCGGCGAGCAGGGCATGCTGAGCCAAGAGCCACAAACAGATGGTTCGGCAGCGCATGGCCCCAGCCCGCCAGATGCCGCCGCCGCACTCAAGATATTACTCTTGGGGCCGACCCGACGGGGTCACGTCGCGACTTTCGACAAGTGCGACCGGACTCATCTGCCTCGCCGGCTTGAACGATGCAATCGCGGTGTCCTGCGCCAAACTGTCGCGTTCCCAAACCCACTTAGTGTTTTGTGGATACCTGGTTTCGCGGTCATCGGTTCGACCTCCGACATTGCATTCAGCGAACTGACCCGACGGGTTTTTTCCCCGGCTCAGGGCAGTTCGTAGATCTCGACCAGGATCGTTCCGGTCGCGGCAGCGATTCCGGACACCTGCACGGTGTAATTGCCCGGAATGAGTCTGCCTACGATCGCGGCATCGCGGGAGGTGGCGGGCAGGGTGAAAGCGCCAACGGACGAGAAGGCGGTCGCGAGCGTAGCGCCTCCACCCCAATTGTCGTTGGAAGCCACGATGGTCTGGCCGTAGTTGAGCGTGAGTTGCGGGTCGCTGACCGCTCCGCCGACGCCAAAAGCGCTGCCCAGGGTCGGCCCGATGGCGCGCACGAGCACATTCTTGGTGCCGTTCCCACCCACCACGAATCCCGCGGTGAAACCCATGCCGAGTTGACCGAGGCCGGAAACGTTGACCAGCCGCGGAGTGGTGGTGGTGAAACTGGCCGGCGGCGTCGCGTCGTAAATCTCCGCGATAACTCTGCCAGTGCCGACCGCAGAGACCTTGACCGAATTGCCACCGCTCGCCACCGCCAGCAGCGCGGCTGCGTCGCGCGAGGTCGGCCCCATGTAGGCAAACGCACCCACCCCCGCCATCGCTGTGGCGATCAAGGCTGACCCGCCCCAGTTGTCGTTTTCACCGGTTTTGGTGGAGCTGGAGAAAAGCTCGATCTTCGGATCGTCAAGTGTGCCGGAGATTCCCAAGGCGCCGAGCGACGGACCGGCCGCACGGATTAACAGCGGCTTGGTGCCCGTTGTGCCGCTGCCCCCGACGACATAGCCCAGCGTAAACGTGTCTCCTGGGGAGTTGATCGACGTGAGGACTGAAAAGTTGATCAAGCGGCTACCGGAAGTCGGCTGGGCCGTAGCGTTATCACTCGCGGCCAACCGGTTGAGGATCAGGTCGGCGATGAAGGCACTGTTGTTGTCCTGCATCATGAGGTGGGTGTTGCCGAAAATTCTTAGTTCTTCCGGTAGCGAGTAGACTTTACCCTTTCCGCCATTCTGCACATGCAACACTGCGGCCACTTCAGTTGCGATCTTGCGGTTCCCTTGGTTGCGCGTGTCAATGTAGTCTCCGTAGACGCCGATCAGCGAGATGCCGGAGAGCACGGGGAAATCGGCGGCGACGGGTGGATTGGTCGGCTCGATCAGAATTAGCGACGGAACCAGTGTCGGCCGCGCCTTGGCGGCAGTGACAGCCTGTGGACCGCCAGCAGAATGAGCCATCAGCAGCGATGGCCCGATCTGGTCGAGCAGCGCGATGATGGCACCCGAGTAGCTTGCTCCACCGCGGCGCAGATAGGGGTAATTGGCTGCGAAGGCAGCAAAAGAAGCTGTGGGGAATCGAGTGTTTGCATACGGAACTCCCTGCGAACTGCCAAAACCCCAGCGACTCCAAATGTCCTGCTGCCAGGCCTGCGTCGCGCTTGGTTCTGCGGGAGGCGCTCCGATCGTGGGCACGACGGTCCACGGAGCGACGCTGAATCCGCGCGAGAAATCATAGTCCGGGTCATTAATCACATAAACGTCGTAACCATGATCCGCGAACTGCTGCGCCCATCCTCGCCGACCATCGGGCGTGGTGAGATAAATGTAGGAGGAGAGGTTCAAGCCGGGGGTCATCACCACGGACACGCCTTGGCGACGATTCTCGGGGCGGATTAAATGCACGAGTGCCTCGTTGATGTAGAAGCTGCCGTGCTTATCGGCTGCCCACGCGTCTACGCAGGGTGTCAGCGCAAGAATCAGCACTACCACCCGTCGAGTGAGATGATTTTTTAACCAGGACGTCATGTTTCCAGCTATGCCAAGATTTCCTTCATCCCCTCGCAATACAGATCCGTGAGGCAAATATTCCGACCTCCGAAGCGGAAGTTGAGCTTTTCGTGATCGAAACCGAGCAGGTGGAGGATGGTGGCGTGCTAATCGTGAATGTAAACTTTGCCGGTGATCGCTGCGTAGCCGTGATCGTCGGTCTCTCCGTGTGAGAAGCCGCCTTTCACGCCGCCACCGGTCATCCAGAGCGTGAAGCCTTTGTGATTGTTGATAGGAAACTGGATATTCAAGTGGCTTGGATTCGGAAGTGGTATCAGGTAGCGGTTGGCCTTCGCCCAATTGCCGAAGGTGATGAAGATCTTCCGGATGTTGC
>SXSC01000258.1 GCA_005792355.1 Opitutaceae bacterium | reverse complement strand
CTCGCCACATCGTCCTGGCCGTGCGTGAAAACCGGCAGCTGACCGTGGAAGTAAACGACGCTCTTCGCTTCGCAGCGGCAGGCCAGGTCGGCATTGATCTCCACCGAGCCCGCCGGAAACATCGGCAATTGAATTTGCGGAATTCGTCTCCCTTGCCACGGCTGGTTCCCGCCTTCAATCCCGGACCGGCCCAACTCAGGTTCAGGTCTCTTTTTCGTTCCTCTCTCCACCTCTTCGCTTCAGGTGCAGGTCAGGATGTCTGAGGCTGGAGGTTTCCACCGCGGCCCGTGGCCGCGTGATGGAACAAATCATCCCCGGAGCAAGCTCAGCCGTATCGATTCAGTCCGAGGTGAAGCCCGTTGTCCCCAACGGGCTGATTTAAGAGCGTACGGCTCAAAACCCGATGAGGACATCGGGTTCCACCATTTAGTGGTTTCGTTTTCAGAGGTAAAACGCACATCGATTGAATGGAGACGGCTCAGGGGCCTTTGCCGAAAACTGGAGGAGCGGGTTTACCCCGCGATCCCTCGTCGTTGAGAATGCATTGTGGCTTAAACGCTGCTCCGACACCCAACCCAACAGAAGCACGCTTCGGGATACGGCCCCCATCGGAAATCAACCGCCGGTCAGAAGCTGAGCGTGAGCGTGAGACGCGCGTTCCGGCCCGGTTGCGCGAAGCGCGGGAGGTCGGCACGGCCCGCGTCGAGTTCGCGCACGTCCTGCCAATACCAATACTGACGGTCGGTCAGGTTGTAGAGACCGACGCTGGCCCGGAGATGCTTGGTGAAGTTCACATAGCCGGCGAGATCCAGCAGGGTGACCCCGGCGGGCACAAACTGCTTTGGCGTCGGCGGCCGGCCGTCCCACAGGGCGAGAATCGCGGTCTTGTCCGCGCGGCTCTGGCGGGCATGCGTCGTGGCGGAAAGACGCACGCCCCAGCGGTCGGCGGCGGCGTAGCTGAGGGCGCTCACCCATTTCGGCGGCTCGACGGAATTGAGCGGCTTGCCGGCCTCGAGGTTGTCGCCGCGCGACCAGGCCAGGGAGTTCGACCACATCGCGCCGGCGAGCGCCTTTTCGTAGTGACCGAGCGGCAGCTCGATCGTGGCTTCCGCGCCGTGGATCCGCGCGCGGCTGACGTTTTTCGACTGATAGACCACCGGATCGGCCGGCGAGCTGGGCAGCTGCGGATCGCGGGTGGGGCTGAAGGTGTCGATGAAATCCGAATACGCGTTGTAGAACACGCTCACGACATAGGTCACGCCCGGGCGGCGCGCGCGCATGCCGACATCGAAGCTGTCGCTGATCTCGGCCTGGAGTGCGGGATTCGGCTTCGTGCGGTAAAAGACGGGCGGCGTGGTCAGGTTGACGATCGACCCGTTAAGGTCCTCGTTGGTGGGGTTGCGAAACCCGCGGTGGTAACGGGCGAAAAACGTCTCCTGCGGGCTCACGCGCCAGAGCAGACCGAGCTTGGGTGCGAGGGCCCATTGGTCGAAGCCGACGGGGGCGGTGCCCTTCGCGAGATTTTGGTAGAGCGGATCGTCGGTGACGCCGAGCCGGTAATGGTCGACGCGAAAACCGCCGGTCACGATGAAGTGCTGCGCCGCATCGAGCGCAAACTCGTCCTGGGCGAAAAAGGCGTAGCGCGCCACCTCTCCATCGGGGATGCGCTTCAGCGGAAAGTTTTCTCCGACGAAGACCTTGTTGAGAAACGCCCCGGAGGCGCCGTCGAACTGGGTGAAATCCTCCGAGCGGGTCTGGCGCGTCTGCGAGCCGTCGAGGCCCCAGAGGACGCGATGGGTGGCGCCACCGAGTCGGGCGGCGCTTTCGACCTGGACCGAGCCGGAAAGGCCCCGGTTGCGAAAATCCGAGTCGCGCACCCGCAGGCGGGGGGAGAAGGTTTGTGGCGCGGGTGGCGGCGGGCCGACGGGGATGGACTGTCGGGTGACGTAGCTTTCGCGGACCTTGGCGCCCTGCCAGGAGAATCGCGCCTGCACGTTGCGGAAGTAGCCGGAGGGGCTGATGAAATCGTGGCCCAGGGTCGCGCGGTCGCGGGTGATGCGCTGACGGCCGGTCTGACCCGCGAAGGTGGTGGTGATCAGACTGGGGAACGAGGCGGCGGTGGTCTTGGTGAAAGTCTCCGCGGTCACAAAGAGCGTGCGCCCGGTCGCGGGCGAGAAGTCCGCGCGGAGAAGGGCCGCGTCGATTTTGAAATTCGAGGGGTCGGCGGGATAATTACCATTCGGTTCGGCCTGCCTGCCTTCGCGATGGGTCGCGGTGGCGAGTGCGGCCAGGCGGCCGGAGCGCGCGGCGAGGCTCGCGGTATGGGTCCATTCCTTGGTGGCGGAGGCGTAGGAGGAGGACAGCCCGGCGAGCAGGTCACGTTTGGCGTCGGCGAGCAGGGCGGCCGGAGCGGGGCTGATGAAAGAGAGCACGCCGCCGACCGCGTCGGAGCCGTAGAGGGCGGAGGCTGAGCCCTTCAATATTTCGGCGGTGCGGTAGAGGGACGGCTCGAAGTAGTCGCGGCCGATCAGCTGGGCATTGCCAAACGTGAACTGCTCGGGCTGGCGCACGCCGTCCACCTGGATGAGGACGCGATTGCCATCGAGGCCGCGGATGTTGAACGAGCGCGCCGAGGGAAAATTACGCGGGGCGTTGCCCGTCGCACCGAAGGCGGCCGGTGCGGTGACGCCGGGCTCGGATCGCGTGAGGTCGCGCAGGGAGGTGACGCGATCGAAGAAATCGTTGAGGCGGATGACGGAAACACTGGCCGGCACGTCGCTGACCGGCTGCGCGATGCGCGTGGCCGAGACGGTAATTTCGTCGAGCTGAATCGCGGATGCCGCCGCCGACTGGGCGTGGGTGATCGCCGGCGCAAACGTGGCGGCCAGCAGGAGGACGATGTATGGCTTGGTGTTCGGAAGTGGCATGGTGGGCGTCGCTGAAGAGGTCTCCGTCAACAATGTCGGCTGGCGGCGGGTTGCAACCGAGCATTTCGGCCGGCGGGCGGGGCGCGGTGCATTTACCGATAGACCGTGGTGGGCCTCCGGGAGGCAAGTGTGCACTCCGTCGAATTTGCTCCGACCGTCAACCCGGATCGTGGGTCGATTACTTGTTGGTACGCGGTGGCGTGACCACGAGTTGGAGCGCTCCCGGCAAGACACGAAAACGCGCGGGGGTCGTCCCCACGCAATCCCCGTCGAGTTGCACGTCCGCCGGGATTTCGGTTCGCACTTCTATTTCGTGGCCGGTGAAGTAGTTCGCCCGCGGATGCCGGACGTGCGTGCCCCGCAGCAGCCGGATAAATTGCAACGCCACCTCCACGCGGCTGGTGGCGCGAATCAAACTGAAGTTCAACTCGCCGTCGTGCGGTACCGCCCCGGGTGAGAGGTGCATCATCCGTCCGCCGGCGTGCGAGGTGTTGCCGGCGCAAATCAAGAGGAAGTCATCGCGAAATTCCCGGCCGTCACAGATCGCCGTGCCGACCACGGGGCGGTAGCGCGCCAGGGCGCGAAAGAATCCAACCGAGTAGCACAGCTTCGGGCCGAACCACCGTTTGACCGCGGGTGTCGTGTACCGCACGACGTCCGCGGCGAGACCGACCGCGGCAAAAGACATCGCATGCGTTCGGTTTTGTTTCCCGGCAATCTCGCACGTGACTTCGATTGCATCCATCGGCCGCACCGCGCCGGCCGCAATCGCCCGCGGCGCCGTGGCGACGTGTGCGGTGCCTGCGACATACGCCAGATCATTGCCCGTGCCCAGCGGCAGCACGGCGACCGGCGTGGAGGGGGCGGCCGAGCCGAGGACGCCCGAAGCCACTTCGCGCGCGGTGCCGTCGCCGCCCGTGGCGACGATGACATCGAAGTTGCCCGACTCCGCCGCCGCGCGGGCGAGATCCACGGCGTGCCCCGCGGCTAGCGAGGCGTGAAAGGTCGCCGTGATTCCCTGCGGCGCCAGCAAGGGCCGCAGGTGATCGAGGTCGTGCTGGGCGCGCCCGGCCGCGGCGGTGGGATTGACGATGAAGAACGCGCGTCTCATTTCCCCGGGAGTTGTTCCGGGGCCGGACTCTCGGCGACGAGTTTCAGGGCTTCGTTAATCAGAATTTCGGCGGTGCGTTCGCCGAGGCTGGTGCGGGAGACATAGTCGTAACGCTTGAAGCTGCCAAAATCCTCCTTCGTGAGCATGTAGCCGAAGGCATCGTTGGTCAGACCGAAGAGCAGGTTGTGCTGCCCGCGCATCTTGCGTTTCAGGTAGAATCCGATGTTTGGCAGCGCCTCGCCGGGAATCGTGAGGAGCTGCGCGTTGCCCACGTTGACCAGATTGAACTGGGTTGTGACGGTTTCGCCGGTCGGCGACATGTTCTCGGCCCCCGGGATGGTGGTGAGCAATTGCCGCATCAGCGGCGAGTCGACGGGGAAGGTGAGGGCCTTCGCCGCGCAAAATAGTTTCGGTGTCCCCTGCAATGGCGCGCTCTGGACGATCCGCAGTGCTTCGTCCGCCAGCAGGTGCCCAATCCGGCTGCATTCGGCGTAGGTGCGTGCCTCCTTGCCTCCGTCGGCGCGGTTGTCGGCGGTGACCATGCCGCCTTGGGCGCTGTTCATAAAGATTCCCGTGCCGCCGCCCGTGGCTGCGAGCCGGTCGTAGAGCGGACCGACGAGATCGGGGCTAAGAATGCCGGCGCTGCTGCCGATCACCTCGGGATGAATCGCGTAGTTGACGAGCGTGGCGAACGGTTTGCCGTCGTCGCCGATCGCCTGAATGACGTGGCAGCGCGGATCGTAGAGCTGCTCGGCGTAATAATTGTAGGCGATCTTCCCTTTCGCCTCGCCGGTGGCGATTTTCAGTTTGGCGGGACGGAGCTGGCCCGCGGCTTCGGTGATCGCTTCAGCCATGCGAGCACAGACCAGTTGGAGATATTTCGGATCCGAGGCGGTGCCGCCCTTGCCGTCGGGGAACCCGTAGCAATCCGGCGCGCTGTGGGTGTGGGTGGCGCCGATTAAGATATTCTGAGGCGGCACGGCTTTCACCGCGGCGCGGACCTTGTTGCCGAGCACGGAGGGAAAGCCGAGGAAGTCGCAGCTGACGAACGCGACGCGCGTCGTGCCGTCGTCGAGCACGAGCGCCCGCACGGACAAGTCGCCCTGCTTTTCGCGGACTGGATTCGATGCCCCCACCCCGCCGGAGACGGGCAGCAGCGGATCCGGCGTGACCAAGCGCGTGGCGACACCCGCGCGAAACGCGGCGAGCGCGGGGGAGAGACTGGCGAGCAGGGCGAGGAAGGTGAACAGCCGACGGAGTTTCATGGAGCGGGGAATGAGTGCGGGCGCAAGCGTGGTGGTTTTTCGAGGAGTGCGCGAGCTTCGCCCGGTACGGCGGGAGGGAAAGAGTTGCCCCGCCGAACGGGTCAACTCCGATTGCCTGGGCGCGTCCGGTCGCGGTTGCGCAGCGTGATCGCGGAACACGGGCCTCCATCCTTCTTCACGTAATACGTGAAGAGATTTTTGAAACGACAAAGGTCTGGGCCAGGGAGACTGAGGGGCTGGCGGGGGGGGCACGGTGCTGGGCGCATCCCGCCGGCGGCGTTGACAACAGACCGTTCAAGCCGAACTGAACTTGCGATCCGTCGCAACGGTCCGACCTGGCGCGGGCGTGGCCCGGCGGGTCCACTAGCGAAAAAACTTCAGGCTTGGGATTTGAGGATTCCGGCGATTATCTGCGTGCGATGTACCCGCGTCGAATCGTCTTGTTCGTTCTGCTCTCGTTCACCTTCCCCGCCCACGCGGCGTCGTGGCTCGAGGAACAAAGTCTCCACTGCCGCTGGTGCGCGACGCAGTATGCGCCCACGCCGGTGGACGCGGTGAACTACCGCAAATACGCCCCGGACCGGCGGGTCGATATTCTCCATCTCGCGCTGGACGTGACGCCGGACTTCAAGCGCCGGACGGTGGCGGGCACCGCCACGCTCACCTTCAAACCCATCGCCACGCCGCTGGAAGAGCTGCGGCTCGACGCCGTGGAGTTGCGCGTCGAATCCGTGACCAGCTCGGAGTCGCTGCTCGGCCACCAGATCACCGACAGCCAGATCGTGTTCACCTTCGCCTCGCCGATTCCGGTGGGGAAGGAAGCGCGCGTGACGGTGGTGTATTCCGCCGAGCCGGTGAAGGGGCTGTATTTTCGCACCCCGGAGATGGGCTATGCGGAGTCGCACCTCTGGAGCCAGGGTGAGCCGAGCGAGGCGCGGCACTGGTTTCCCTCGTTCGATCATCCCATCGAGAAATTCACGAGTGAAGTCACCTGCCGCGTACCCACCGGCATGGTGGCGCTCTCCAATGGCCGGCAAGTTTCGGCGCGTCCCGGGGCGGGCGGACTCACCGCATTTCACTGGGTGCAGGAGAAGCCGCATGCGAACTACCTGATCACGCTGGTGGCGGGGCAGCTGCAGAAAATCGAGGACAAGCACCGCGACATCCCGTTGGAATTTTGGACGACGCCCAGTGATTTCGCGCAGGCCCCGGCTTCCTTCCGGCACACGAAGCACATGATGGCGTTCTTCGAGCGCGAAATCGGTGTGAACTACCCGTGGGCGAAATACGGCCAGGCCTGCATCCAGGATTTCCACTGGGGTGGCATGGAGAACACGAGTCTCACCACGCTGAACTACAACACGCTCTTCACCGCCGAAACGGAAAACCTCCACGACAGCGACAGCCTGGTGGCGCACGAGTTGGCCCACCAGTGGTTCGGCGATCTCGTGACCTGCAAGGACTGGAGCCAAGTCTGGCTGAACGAGGGCTTCGCCACTTATTATGACTGGCTCTGGCAGGGTGACCACGGTGGTGGCAACGAGACGCTCAACGAGCTGTACGGCGCCGCGAAGGGCATTCTCGCGAACACGAACGAGACTCGCGGCATCGTCTGGCGAAAATTTTCGGACCCCGACGAGATGTTCAACTATCTCGCCTATCCGAAGGGCGCGTGGGTGCTGCACATGCTCCGCAGCCAGCTGGGCGTGGATCTTTACCGGCAGTGCATCCGCACCTACCTGGAGCGCAATGCCTACGGCTCGGTGACAACCGAGGATTTGAAGAAAGTCATCGAAGAGCTGTCGGGGCGGAGCTTCGACCGGTTCTTCGACCAATGGGTTTACGGGATCGGCGCGCCGACCCTGGATGTCACCTATGCGTGGGACGCGAAGACCAAGCTCGCCCATGTGACGGTGAAACAAACGCAGAAAATCTCCGACGAAGCGCATCTGTTCCAGTTTCCACTGACGCTGCGCTTCAAGTCCAAGACGGGCGTGACGGACCACGCGGTAAAGATCAGCGAGAAGGAGGAGGACTTTTATGTCGCACTGCCCGCCGCGCCTGAAATCGTCCGCATCGATCCTGGCCTCACCGTGCTGGCCCGGATCAATTTCAAGCCGCCGACGCCGATGTTGCACGCGCAGCTGGCGGACAACTCGGACTTCGTTGGTCAGCTCCACGCGCTGGACCAAATCGACGGTCGCAGCGACGGTGCCACGGTCGCCAAACTCAAGGCCGCGCTGGGCGGCGAGGCGCACGTTGAGGTGCGCACCCGCGCCGCCGGCTTGCTCCGGAAAGCCCGGACGGACGAGGCGCTCGCCGCGCTTCTGGCCTCGCAGGTGCAAGCCGATGCCCGCGTGCGCAGCGCGGTCATCGGTGCGCTCGGCGGTTTTTATCACGATGATGCCTATGCCGCGTTGGTGCGGACGCTCGCGACCGAGAAGAATCCGGGCATCCAGGCCACCGCCCTCCGTGCGCTCGGCCCGTACGCCAAGCCGGAAATCCGCGACCTGCTGGTGAAGTTTCTGCACACCGCTTCGTTTCGCGACCGGCTCGCCGTGGCCGCCATCGGGGCCATGAAGGCGCAGGATGATCCGTCGTATGCGGCACCCATTCTCACCGCGCTGCAGCAGCAGGAAGCCACGTTCTCCAGTTCCGCTTTTTCCACCGGCCTCGAGGCGATTGCCGCGCTTTCACGCCACGAACCGAAGAAGGACACCGTCCGGGAGTTCCTCACCGCGCGGGTGAATTCGCCGAGGGAGCGGGTCCGCCGCGCGGCCATCACCGCCCTGGGCACGCTGGAGGATCCCCGCGCGATCGCGACCTTGCAAACCTTCACCGCCCTGGCGGCGGATCGCCCGGAGAAGGTTGCCGCCGACAAGGCGATTGCGCTGCTCCGCACCGCCCGCAAACCCGCGGACGATCTGAAGGGCTTGCGCACCGAAGTCCTCGAACTGCAGAAATCGAACCGGGAGCTCAAGAAGGACATCGAAACGTTGAAGAAAAAATCCGCGGCGCAGCCGGACGCGAAGCCGGAGCAGAAACCAGACTGAAAGCTCGAATTCGCCGCGCGGTGTGCCGGCCCGGGATCAACTCGCGCTCCAGGGCCAATGCGCACCGGTGTCGGTGGTACGGATGAGTGCGAAGTCGACATTGCCCTTGAGGACGAAGGGCAGGACCTCGACGTCGGGAGAAAGAAAGGCGCGCGCGGCATTCCAGCTTTTCCCGCTCAGGTAAAGGTCGTCGACCAGCAACACCCGCTTCCAATCGCCGAGTCCGGGGATGCTGGAAAGCAGCTTGGGATGGGCGAACTGGGGCTCGTTGTCCTCGTTGCGGTAGTTGATCGAAATGGTCTTGAGGCCGAGACCCAATTTTTGCGCCACGAGGGCTGCTGGCACCGCTCCACCGGTGGCAATTGCGACAATTCCGTCCAACCCCGCGGGGAAATTCCAAGCCGCCAGCTTGGCCGCGATCTCTTTGAAATCGAGTTCCTTGGTTTTGACGGGCGCAGCAGCCTTGCTCGGTCGTGGGGTTGAATTCATGCGGGGAACAAGTATCGCGAGGGTGCCCGCATGCAATCCGCATTGTTGGCCGGTTCAGTAGAACACATTGCGATCGAGGCTCCGGTATTGGATGGCCTCGAGCAGGTGAGGGCCTTCGATCCTTTCGGCGGCGGCGAGATCGGCGATGGTGCGGGCCACTTTCAAAATGCGGTCGTAGGCGCGGGCGGAGAGCGAGAGTTGCTCCATCGCCTGTTGCAGCAGATCGCCGAGCGTGGAGTCGATTCCGCAGTGCTTGCGAATCTGGGCGTGGGTCATGCGGGCGTTGGAGGTGATCTTGGTGCCGGCGTAGCGCGCGTGCTGGCGGGAACGCGCGAGATCGACCCGTGCCCGCATCGGGACGGAGGACTCGCCGGGTTTTTCCGAGCGCAGCTCGGCCAGCGACAACGCTGGCGCCTCGATGTGGAGATCGATGCGGTCGAGCAACGGGCCGCTGATGCGCGCGCGGTAGCGTTGAATCTGCGTGGGCGTGCAGCGGCATTCGTGTTTCGGATCGCCGAGATAGCCGCAGGGGCACGGTCTTGACTAATACGGGTTACACTTATTTTGGTGGTTTATGAACCGACTGGCATTCTCCTACATTCGTTGCTCAACTCGTGAGCAACTGAAGGGCAACTCAATCAGGAGGCAGTTGAAGCAGGCAGAGGAGTAT
>SXSC01000257.1 GCA_005792355.1 Opitutaceae bacterium | reverse complement strand
TTCTTCCTTCAAAGCGGATTGTGGTTTGGAGCCGGAGGCGAAGACCAGTCCGTGATGAGTCGTTCTCGGCGTCCGGATTTAACCCGCACCTTTCGACCAGTTGGACCTTTTTCACCCACACCAAAACGTGGAGAACCAAAATTTTTCGCGTCATCCGTGCTGCCGCTGCCGGTGTAGCTTGCGACCTGTGGATACGGGAACACCGGCCGTGCGCGAATCAGCTTGCCGGAGCTGTCCCGCAGTTCGGCCTCGAGGCGTTCGGGCGCGCGGCCCTCCTCCACCCAGCGGATGAGGGCGTCAAATAACGCAGCGGGATTCGGGCTCGGCGCCGCGCCCCGGAAGCCGTGGTTGAGTCCCGGCAGGAGGAACAGCCGGGAAAATTCCGCCGTGCGCTGCGGGCCACCCATCTGGCGCTGCACGCGCTGGTAGTATTCGATCGTGCCTTGGGCCGGGATCTGCTGATCGGCGAGCCCGTGAAAAATGATGCTCTTGCCGCCGCGGTCGCGGAATCGCGTGAGATCCGGATTATCGCTGCCAATTACGGCGCCGAATTGCTCGACCGATTGATTCCAGAGCAGCTCGAATTCCGCCCGCGTCAATGTCGTCCAGTCCCACCGCGGGTTCTGCACGAGAAAATAGCGGAACCAATCCAGCGGGATTCCGAAGGGTTTGCCCGCCAGCGGCGAACCTGCGGTCCCGGCATAGGTGTTGAGGTCGGTATCGTGCGTCAGCCCATACCACATGAACCGCCCGCCGTGCCCGCGCGGGCCTTCCCAGATTGCGCGAATCACATCCGCATCCGCCGCGGTGAACACGCTGTCGCCCACCGGGGTGCCGACCAGCACCTTGGGGTCATAGGCGCAGCGGGTGGGATCGTCGATGACCCCATCGACCACGCCATCGATTCCGTCGCACGCCGCCACCGCCGCCGCCGTGGCGGCATCGAGTTTCGCCTTCGACACAAAATTCTTCGCCTCGAGCATCACCACCTGCGGCCACAACGCCGCCGGCAGAAACCGATGCCAGTTGATCGCCGGACAGCCGGAGAGGATGCCATCATAGTCCTCCGGGTAGCGTTGCGCCTCCATCAATCCCTGCCTGCCGCCCGTGGAACTGCCGACGAAATACGAATACCGCGGCGCCTTGCCGTAGAAGGCTTGCGTGAGCGCCTTGCCGACCACGGTCATCTCGTGAATGCCGAGGTAGGCGTTGTCGCGGATCTCCTGCCAGTTGAGCCGGCCATTCGCGTTGAGCGCGAAGCTCCCGCCGCCGCCTTCATGCCCCGTGTCGGTCGCACCCGAGGCAAATCCCTGCAGCACCGGCCCGCGCAAACTCGCGGCGCTGCCACCGACAAAGCCGCCGCCGCCATTGCCGCGGAACCGGCCGTTCCAGCCTTTCATCGGCAGGGCGATAAACACCTTCACCCGGTCGTTCGCCGGCGGATGCGTCACGGTGGCCGTGACGCGGCACGAGCCGTCGGTCGGATCGATCACCACGGAATCTATGGTGGTGTTCGGCAAGGAGACCTTGCGCAGATCCTCGGGCGAACCGACCGGCGCGGCACCGGGAAAAAGCGGTTGAAGTGGCGCGTCCTGCCGCGGTGGATTCGCCGGCTGGGCGTGGCCAGTCACGAGGAGCGCGCCATACAACAGGGCCCGGAGAAATGGGAATTTCATTGGGTGATGGATGACGCGCGGCAACGACCCACGCAACCACGTTGGTTTTCGCCCCCGCTCCGAATGCCACCCTGCAATTCCGGGCGGTGAGCGCCGCAACGTGGCGGATTTCGGCCTGGATGCCAGACGCCAAATTTCACGATTTGCAGGCTCCGTCCGTCTTGCCTCGATTCACCTCCACCCTACTCTGCCGCCTCCCCCATGCACCGTTCCCACTTCCTTCGCGCTGCGTTGCTCGCGGCCCTGCTTCCCGCCCTGCCGTGGCTTCGCGCCGCCGATGCTCCGGACGACGACGAAAAACCGGTCCCCAAGGGCCAGATCAAAGACGCCGGCACCCGCGTCGCCGTCCCCGACATCGCCGCGGCGTCCGATGAAGCCGCGCAGGCCATCAAGCGCATGAAGGTCCCGGCCGGGATGGAGGTAAAGCTGTGGGCCGCCGAACCGCTGCTCGCGAATCCGGTGGCGTTCAACTTCGACGAACAGGGCCGCATCTTTGTCGCCGAGACCTACCGCTACCGCTCGAGCGTGCTCGATATCCGCGACTACATGTGGATGCTCGAAGACGAGCTCGCGTGCCGCACGGTCGAAGACCGCGCCGCCCTCATCAAGCGCGCGTTTGGTCCCGCCGGCGAAAAGGAACTCTCCATCGAGGGTGAGATCGTGCGCCTGGTCGAGGACACCAATGGCGACGGCGTGGCCGACCAGAGTTCCGTCTACGCCGACGGTTTCAACTCGCCGCTCGATGGCATCGGATCCGGCGTGCTGGCGCGCCGGGGCAAGGTCTATTTCACCAACATCCCCAGCGTGTGGCAGTTCACGGGAGCGACGAAGGCCGAGACACGCACGGAGATCAGCCGCGGCTATGGCGTGCGTTTCAATTTCACCGGCCACGACCTGCACGGCCTCGTCTTCGGCCCCGACGGCAAACTCTACTTCAGCAACGGCGACCGCGGTGCCACCGTGAAGACCAAGGAAGGCGGCGTCATTGCCGTGCCCGACGAAGGCGCCGTCTTCCGCTGCAACCCCGACGGTTCGCAACTGGAGTTGTTCGCGTCCGGCCTGCGCAATCCGCAGTCGCTCGTGTTTAACGAATTTGGCGATCTCCTCACCGGCGACAACGACTGCGACCACGGCGACGAGGAGCGCCTCGTGCACCTGGTCGAGGGCGGCGACAGCGGCTGGCGCATCGGCTACCAATTCGCCCCGCTCGGCAAAGCCGGCCCCTGGAACACCGAAAAACTCTGGCACCAGCGCCACGCCGGCCAGGCCGCGTACCTTGTCCCCCCGATCTGCAATCTCCAGGACGGACCCTCGGGGATCGAATACTACCCCGGCACCGGCCTCAATCCGTCCTACGCCGGCCACCTCTTCATCACGCACTTCAATGGCTCCGTGTCCAGCAGCGGCATCTATACCTACACGCTCAAA
The DNA here is from genome assembly GCA_005792355.1 of Opitutaceae bacterium. Taxonomy (GTDB): domain Bacteria; phylum Verrucomicrobiota; class Verrucomicrobiia; order Opitutales; family Opitutaceae; genus ER46. The sequence continues at coordinate 21,603 of SXSC01000257.1, read as the reverse complement.
CCCAAGGGCGCCTCGTACGAGATCGGTGAAGCGAAGCCCTTCCTCACCTCGGCGCTGCCGACCGACGTCAAGTTTGGGCCCGACGGCCGCCTCTACATCTCCGACTGGGCGACCGGCTGGCCCAAATCCAAACGGGGCCGCATCTACGCCATCAGCGACTCCGCGCGCGAAAACGACGGGATCAGCAAGGAAACGAAAGCGCTCATCGGCGGCGACTGGACCAAGCGCGTTCCCGTCGAACTCGCGAGGCTCCTCGGCCACGCCGACTGGCGCGTGCGGCTCGAAGCGCAGTTCGAACTCGCCGCGCGCGGGGCCAACAGCGTGGTCGTCTTCGCGCAGGTAACCGCCGACGCCAAGGCCGCTCCCCTCGCCCGTCGCCACGCCATCTGGGGCCTCGGCCAGCTGGCGGCGACTGACCAGAATGCCCTCGCCCCGCTCCGCACGCTTCTGCGCGATCGCGACGCCGAGGTGCGGGCCCAGGCGATCAAGGTTCTCGGCGATCACCACATGGCCGGCGACGCGGCCGCCTTCGCCGCCGCGCTGAAGGACGACAGTAATCGCGTGAAGTTTTTCGCAGCCCTGGGCCTCGGAAAATTCAAACGCGGCGCCCGCCCGGCAGTTGCCGAACAAGCCGATAGCTCCGCCCTCCTCACCGCCCTCCGCGCCAACCACAACGAGGACGCCACCCTGCGCCACGCCCTCGTGATGGGCCTCGTCGGCCGCAACAACCTCCCGGCCCTCACCGCCGCCAGCACCGACGCCTCTCCGGCCGTCCGCCTCGGCGTGCTGCTCGCGCTGCGCCGCCTGCATCGCCCCGAAATCGCGAAATTCCTGGCCGACTCCGATCCCTACCTCGTCCGCGAAGCCGCACTTGCCATCAACGACGCGCCCATCAACGCGGCGATGCCCGCCCTCGCCGCGCTCCTGGGAAAAAATCTCACCGACGAGCCCGTCCTCTTCCGCGCCATCAACGCGCACTTCCGTCTCGGCGAGCCGCAGAACGCCACCGCGCTCGCCGCCTACGCCGCGCGCGCCGACGCCCCCGTCCGGGCCCGCGCCGAGGCGCTCGCCCAGCTCGCGCAGTGGCCCAAGCCCCTCCAGCGCGACCGTCTCGTCGGCAACTACCGTCCCCTGGCCCTGAGCTCGTCGAATGGGCTGGCTGAAAAAATCCGCGACCGCGCCGTCGCCGTGACCGCCGTCAACCAAATCGCCCCCGCCCTGCTCGCGCCCGGCACGCCCGCGGTCGTCCAGCGGGCGGCCCTCCAAGCGCTCCAGAGCCTGGAAGTCGCCGGGGCCGCCGCCACCCTGTTCGCGCTGGTGGGCGACGCACAGCAGGCCGGCGCGACGCGCGCCGCCGCGCTCGCCACGCTCGACAAGATCAAGGATCCGCGCCTGACCGAGGCGGTAAAACTCGCGGGCGCGTCGGCCGACTCCACGCTGCGGCTCGCGGCGCTCCCCATCGCCTCCCGCCTCTCGCCGGAGACCGCGGCGCCCGTCGTGGCCAACCTCGTCGCCCGCGGCACCATCGACGAAAGGAAAGCCGCGTTCCGCACGCTCGGCTTTTCGCGTCACGCCACGGCGGATACGCTGGTCGCCGCCCAGCTCCGGGAACTCGCCGCCGGCCGGATTCCCGGGGAGGTGCAGCTTGAGCTGCTCACCGCCGCCGGCCGCCGGAGCGATCCCGCCGTCAAGGAACTGCTCGCCGCGCGGGACACCGCCCTGGCCGCCAGCGGCGACCCGCTCGCGCCGTTCCGCGTCGCGCTCGTCGGCGGCAACGCCGAGCGCGGCGAACGCATCTTCGAGACGCAACCCGTGCTGGCCTGCATCCGCTGCCACCGCGCGGGTGGTGACGGCGGCGACGGCGGCCCCAACCTCGCCGAGCTTGGCCACAAATACGATCGCGAGTATCTGCTCGAGGCCATTGTGAAGCCCAACGCCAAGATCGCGCCCGGCTTCGACACGATTGTGGTCACGTCGAAAAATGGCGACACCGCCGCCGGCATCGTCGCTGGCGAGACCGCCGACACGCTCACGTTGCGCAACCCCGACGGCAAGCTCGTGGCGGTGAAGCTGGCCGACATCGCGAAACGCGAAAGCGCGCCCTCCGGCATGCCGGAGATTTACGGCACAATTCTCACCAAGTCGGAGTTACGCGATGTCGTGGAGTTCCTGGCGGGCCTGACCGACAAGGAACCGCGACTCGAGACCAACCTGCCCCGCGCTCTGCGCGGCCTGCCGCCGCCACCCAAGGCGGCGGAGTGACACCCTGGCCGAGGACAGAAAAATATCCCGGACCGGACAGCCTGGTCCCTGCTTACTGACCACTGGCCACCGTGCGTTGCATCGTCGGCCGAGGGGTGCCGAAACTTAGTTTCACCGTGGCCGCCTTCTCCACCTTGCGGGGGGAGGGCAACTCGATCGCCGGAGCATCCGGGTCCACTCCGCCGGTGACCGCCGACCCTTCGTCCGCGGGGAGGGTGCCGTCGTCCGGTTGAATCGGTGCGCTGGCCAGGACGGGAGCTTCCACGCCGGCGACGACATCGGCGTGCCGTTGCACCGCCTTGGATACGGCGATGACGTAGGTATTGGCCAGCTTTACGCGCCGGCGCACATCAGCCAGCGTCGCCGCCTCGCCGTAAACCAAGTGGGGAGCTTGCGCGTAGCGGTCGAGGCTGTCGCCGTCGATGGTCCGGTTGGCGAGGCGCAATTCGACGGGCGGGTTCTCCAGCCGCCAGTGCCAGCCCAACCGACGCGCGGTGAACGGCACCCGCACGATGATGGTTTCTCCCGCCTGATGCGTGCGTTGCAGCAACAGCGGCAGCTCGGGCAGCTCGGGAGCCTGCGTCGCGCTAAAGAGATTGAAACGCATTTCCTGGTCGCGCGCGGTCTGCAGCGAATCCTGCAAACGGCGATAGGCAAACGTGCCGTTCGAAGTGGCCGGAACGTAAAGCGGCTTGCGCAGACGGAGCGTCACGGCGGCCACATAGCGCATGGTGCTGCTGTTGATCCGATCGGCCTGCGCGATCACCACGCCGTCCGCCTGCAAGGGCTGGCGTGCGCTCGAGTAGAACGGCAGCAGGGCGGCGGGCAGGGTTTGGAGATGCGTCTGCAATTTCTCCTCGAACGGCAGCCGGAAAATGGTCGCGGCAATCGTGAAATGAAACGCGACCAACACCGCGGCGGCGGCGAGTGCGAATCTGGCGTAACGCACGCGCACCCGGCGCTTGAGTTCGCGGGCGACCGCTTCCTTCTGCATCGCCGTGATGAACGGCGCGGCGGTGACGCCAGGCACGTACGTCTGGGCCGTCACCGCCTGGACGGCCGCCTGCAGATCCGCCGACATCGCCGGCACCGGTGCGCTCTTCGGCGGACTGACCCGACGCTTGGCGACCCGACGGGGGGCAAGTTCCACCGCCACGGGGCGGTCGATGCCGCGCTTCGCGTAGTACTTGGCCCAAGGGTGTTGTTCTTTCGGATCGGTCAAAACGATGTTAATTACCACCCTGGAAGGTGGTTCGCGCAATCCTTTCGACGTACGGGAGTCGCGTAGGGGCGCGGGTAGCGCCACGCTTGCCGCCGGTACGTGTTCCCCGCCTCCTCAATACGGCCCGCGGATGTGGGCCGTCACTTCGCGGTCATGGAACTCGGCGAGACGTCTGTGCAGGGCGGCGCCGAGCGGCGCCAGCGAAGAGGCCCGCGAGTTGGCGCGGGCCTGCTCCGGATTTTTCGCCCCCGGGATGATCACGCTCACGGCGTCGAAATCGAGGCACCAACGCAGCGCCAAATCGCTCAGCGTCATCCCCGCCGGCGCGAGCGGCTTCAGGGCGTCGGCGAGCGCCGCGCCTTTTTCAAACGGCAGGCCCGCAAAGGTCTCCCCGACGTTGAACTCCTGGCCGTCGCGGTTGAAATTTCGGTGATCATTGGCCGGGAACGTGGTCGCACGCGTGAACTTTCCGGTGAGCAACCCGCTCGCCAGCGGCAGGCGCACGAGGAGCGCGACGCTCCGCCTTTTCGCTTCCGCGAAAAGGGTGTGCAATGGTTTTTGCCGGAAAAGGTTGAAGATGATCTGCAGCGCCGCCACGCCCTCCTGCCGCACGCAGAAATCCGCCTCCGCCATCGACTCGACGCTGACCCCGAAGTCGCGGATTTTCCCCTCGCGTTTCAGTTCGTGCAAATGCCCGAACACCTCGCCCTGTTGCAGCACGTCGAACGGCACGCAGTGCAGCTGCGTGAGATCAAGCGCGTCGACCCCGAGCCGGCGCAACGACGCCTCGGTATGCCGCCGGATACCGTCGCGGGAAAAATTGGCCGGCCAGCCCGGCGGCGAAAACCGCCCGAGCTTGGTCGCGACATAAATCGAGTCGCGCGCGCCCGGCGTTTCCCGGAGGAAACGGCCGATGATCGTCTCCGCGCGGCCCATCCCGTAGACGTCGGCCGTGTCGAAGAGCGTGCTGCCCGCCTCGTGCGCCGCGCGGAGCGTGGCCAGCGCGGTCTCCTCTGAAACCTCCCCCCACCCCGCGCCGAGCTGCCACGTACCGAGTCCGACTTCCCCAACCCGGCGACCGGTGCGACCGAAAATGCGTGAATTCATGAAGGCGGAGCGTGGAGCGGCCCGGGTTCCGCGCAAGTGCGCGCCGCGGCCAATGGCCGACACGAGGCGACAAGCTCCATCGGGTGCCGCGAGGTGACAAGGTGTTTTACGGCAGCGGCGTGCGCTCGAGGTCAATCAACGCCTGCAACTCGGCCAGCGCGTCGCGGTGATCCATCGCGAGCAAGAACTCCCACGCGGCCAGCGTGCGGCGATAGAACAACCCGCGCTCCGCGGCCGTGCGCGCGCTGAGCGGACGGGTCGACTCGGAGTTGGTCCGCGCCCCCGGGGCCGGCGGGCGCCGCGGCCCGGGCAGATTCATCCGGCCCACGGCCGTGCGCACCGCGGCGTCCTCCGCGGCCCGCGCCCAGGCCGCGATCTTTTCCCGGCGCGTGGCGCCCCACAGCGTCACCGCCTCGGCCTTGGCGCGGTCGAGCGTGGCGGGATGCGCGTAACTCGAACGCCAATACATTTCGTTCAACAGCGGGTTCTGCCCGCCCCGGGCCAGCATGAACTCCCGGCCTTGATCCTCGAGACCGAGCAGGCGCCGCTCGAACTCCAGCGCCGCGCCACTCAGACCGGGCACCGCTCCCGCCAATGCCGCCGCCTTCCACGCGGGCCGCACGACCTCCTTCCACGCCTTGCGGACCTCCTCCGCCGGGGCGCCCGCGCCGCGGCCCGCGCCCGGCGCGCCAGGTCGCGTGCTCGCGGAACCAACCGCAGACTCCAGCTGGGCCCGGGTGCCGGCGAGCAACACGTCTTTCGCCGCCGGGCTCTGCTCGGCGAGCCGCTGGGTGAAACGCTGAAACTGCGCCTGCCGCTCGCGCAGGCCGGGCGTGGTCGCCGACACCTTGCCGGTGTCGACGGCGCGGCGGTACGTGGCGAGGGCGGCCGTCGCGCGCGGGGTCAGCCCGGATTCGCCGCCGAGTTTCTCAATCGTGGTCGCCCAGCGCTCGAGGTATTGCTCCGAACTCGCGCGCGGCTTGTCGATCGTGCGGTCGACGAGGGTCGCCGCCTCGTGGGCCTCGGCGAAGGAGCGCAGGCCCGCGCCCGACGGCTGCAACGTGAAGAGATCCAGCCCGAGCAGCGCCTCCGGGATGAAGCGCTCGTAGCCCGCCCACTTGTCTGGATCCGGGTCGGGATCACAGCCGGCGGCGAGCGACTGCTCATCGGTGGCGGTGAAGCCGGCGGCGAGCAGTGGCGGCAATGCCGGTTTCGGCGGCGTCCCCGCGGGCCGGGTCTTGAACCACGCGCCGGGCGCTGAGACTTCCCGCGGCACCCCGAGATAATGAAAACCACCCGCGTGACACTGCGTCATGACAAACACCACGCGGCCGCGGCCGATGCCCGCGGCCAGCACCTGGCGCAGCTCCGCGACCCCCAGGGTCTCCTGGTTGTCGGTGTTCCAGGAGTCGTTCCCCTCTCCGCGCCGTTTCAGCTGCCACATCGTGATGAGGCTTTCCGGTGCCGCGCCGCGGGAAACGGTGCCGTGGTCGCCGACGAACAGATACAGCGTGCCGCCCCCGCTGACGGTGGGCAGAATCTCGTCGCGCAGCGTCCCGAGAAAACTCTCCCGGGTGGCGGGCCGGTTGTGGCGCAACGGGCCGGGCAGCCACGATTCGAGCACGCGACCGTCGCGTTTCACCTGTTTGCGCGCGTCGGCCAGCAGCGGCGTCTCCCCCTCGCGGTTGCCCACGCCGAAGAACACCCAGCTCGGCCGGTCGGCGTATCGCCTTTCAAAGTACGTCGCAATCGCCTTGGCCTGCAGGTATTGCGAGTAGTTGTTCGAGAGCGGCGTGCCGCCGCCGGAGAGGAGCACAAACGCATCGCGCGCCCCCGGCGGCCTGAGCGGCGGCGCCACCGCCGTCGGGAGGGATGGCGGGGCGGTCGGCGCCGCCTTCTCCGTGGTTTCGGACGTGGCGCAACCGGCGAGCAGACCGGCCAGCGTAAGCGGGGCAAGCAGAGAGCGCAGCAAGGGATTCATCGGAGAAGGGAAATCTGGCATCAGTCACTGTCGTCAAGAAGCGGAAATTTGGAAACTCCCAGCGGCGGGAATCACGGGTGACGCGGAAGGGGAAATCCCAGCTGGTCATTTTCGGGCGGAACCAGGAGCCCCGAGGCATTGCGGAAAGTTGGCGGAGCGGCCTTGCGCCCCGCTGCGGCCAAAGGCCCCTCCGCCCACCAGCCAGGGGACCGCCGGCCCCGGCTGCCAGGGCCGCCCTCCGGGCGGACTCACGAATCGAGGCCGAGCAGTTTCTTCACCAGCGGTTCGAGCTTTTCCCCGCGGGCGCTGGTCTCGATGAGTTTGCCCTCCCGATCGAGGAGGAACATCGCCGGGATGCTGCGGATGTTGTACATCCGGCCGTACTCGTTCTCCCAGTAATTTCCGTCGAAATGCTGCGGCCAGGGCATGCTCTTGTCCTGCGTGAACTTCAGCATCTTCTCCTTCGCCTTGGTTTTCTTCTCGGCGATCTGCTCGGGCGTGTCGATCGCCTTGCCGGCATTGCGGGGAATCTTGAGCGCGGCTTCGTCGATGATGCCGGAATTCTCAAACGAGATCCCGATGACCTCGAATCCCTTGGAATGATACGTGTTGTAGACCTTCGTGAGATTCGGGAGTTCGGCGATGCAGGGGCCGCACCAGGTCGCCCAGAAATCGATCAACACGACCTTGCCCCGCAATTGGGCGAAATCGACCTCGCGGCCGTCGGCGGCGGTGAACTTCATGTCCAGCGGTTTGGTTCGCATCTGGGTCACCCGCAACTGCCCGGCGGCCTGTTTCGCCAGAGTTTCGTCGGAACCGGCGGCAAGTTTCTTCAGGTGAGCCTCGCCCGCGGCCGGATCGGATTTCGCCAGCAGATCGCCATAGGCGAGTTCATGCCGGGCGAGGTTGGGCGACTTCGGAGACGCCGCGGCCAACGCATCGATCTTTGCCCGGACCGCGGCGGTGTCCGGTGTGGCGGCGCTCTTTTGCACGGCCATCACCTGGGCGGCATCGGCCGAGAGGAGCGCCGTCTTGAATTTCTCACTCAGACCCGGCTGCGCGAGCGCTGCGGCGATGCGGGCGGCGAGCGCCCGCTGATAGGACGCCTTTTCCGCGGCACTCGTCATCTGGTAGTCGAGCCCCTCAAGCCCGGACAACAGATTGGTGGCCCGGGGCTCGTCGGGATACGTGAACGCAAATTCGAACGCGCCGTTCATGACGGCCTGGGCGTCCATCGGCTTCAACCGCGAGGAAGCGATGACGGCCTCGAACGCGAGATCGGCGGGGGATTTGTCGGCGGCAGCCAGTGGCGCGAACGCCGCGGCGAAGAAAGCGGCCACGAGGATGGCGGCCCGGAGACAGCTGGTGGGTTTCATAAGGGAAAAATTGAAGATCGAGGGTTGCCGGAAGGCCAGCCAGAACACGCGAGATCAGCGCCTCAGACACTGCCAGCCCAGCACTCGGGCATTGGTCGGCCAGTATTCCTCCGGATCGTGTTTACTTGCGACGAAGTCGGAAAAAGGCACCAGGCAAAGGGCACCACGGATGGAATTCACCAAAGGGGGCGGTCGAGTGGCGCTGGCTCACCGAACCGGCCTCCGATGATTCGGCAGCGCGTTGCGGAAAGAGGCCGGCTCGGAGAGCCGGCCCTGCCGGCGGCCTGGTTCAGGGCCCCAGGTGTTCCTTCACTTCCTTCTCGAGCTTGGGGCCGCGGGCGTCGGTCGAGACGAGCCGGCCCGACTTATCGAGGAGGAACATCGCCGGGATGCCCGTGATGCCGTAAAAGGGAGCATACGGGTTCTGGTCCCAGCCTTTGCCGTCGTAGTAGTGCGGCCAAGGCGTGCCTTTTTGAGCGGCGAAGTCATTGAACTCGGCGAGCGTCACCTTGCCGCGTTCGGATTTCGTCGGGTCGGCGGGCGCGGTGTCGACCGAGATGCCAACGATCTCGAAGCCCTTGTCGTGGTAGGCGTCGTAAACCCGCTTCATGTTCGGGACCTCCGCGATGCACGGGCCGCACCACGTCGCCCAGAAATCGATGAGCACCACCTTGCCGCGCAGCTTCGCGAGATCCACTTCGCGGCCGTCCGACGACGTAAACTTCAGCTCCATCGGCGTGCGCCGCAGTTTTTCGACCTCCATCTCGCCGGCGGCCCACTTGGCGACGCGGGCGTTGCTGTCCTTCATCATGAGGGCGAGGTGGGGTTCGACGGCCTTTAGATCAGTGCGCCGCAGGCGATTGAGGTACTGCCATTCGGCGATTCGGATCTTGGACGAGGCCGGGAACTTCTCCCTCAGCACGTCGAGCCGGCGGCGAAACTCGGACTGCGCGCCGCCCTGGTCGATCTCCGCCCGGGCGTTGTCGACCCATTTCTCGAAGGCGTCCTGCCGCGCCGTTTCGGGCGCGTCCGGAGCAGTCATCATCTCGGTCGTCAGGGTGGCGAGCTGCGCCTGCCAGGCCTTCTGCGCGGCGGTGTCGCGCACGACGGCCGCGAAGCCCTTGGCCTCGACGTCGCCGATTTCCTTCACGAACATCCGATTGTTGGCGCCCATCGCCACCACCGCATCCCAGCGCCGCGGGTCGGCGGGGAATTTTGCGCAGAACTCCTGGAGCAGCGCGTGGAGGCTCTCGCCCCGCTCAGCCAGGGCCTCGACGTAGGCGCGCGTATAGATCACCTTCTCGCCTTCGCGTTTGACCGCTGGCCGCGGCGCTTTCTGGGCGGCTTCGATCTTGGACCAAAGGGCATCGGCGGCCGCGACGGCGGCGGCGAGCGGCGCAACCGCCGTGAGGGCAAACACCGCGACCAGCACGGCGGAAAGGAAACGGAGCTTGGTTTTCATGGAAGAGGTGGGGCCGGCTCTCCGAGCCGGACTTTTTCGAAACGATATTCTGATCGGAAGGAGGCCGGCTCGGAGAGCCAGCCCCACCCGGGTCTCAACTGTCCCGCGGGAAAGTTGCTCACAGCGACTTTTTCACCTGCAGGTAGACGAAGCGCTGGCGCGGGTCGTCGTAAGTGTTGTAGTAGCCGGTGCCGTTGGTGATGAGCGCGGGGGTGTCGTTGAAGATGTTGTGCACGCCGACGGTCCACTTGGTCCCATTGATCCAGCTGCGCCAGCCGCGGTTGGTCCGGCCGTAGGGGATTTCGTGGGTGAACTGGGTGTCGTAGCGCATGAACGCCGGGATGCGGCCGCCGTCCCAGGCAAACGCGGCCGGAAAAGCCGGCGACGGCGTGGTGGTGTTGGTGGACATGTGGCCGGTGTAACGCGCGGTCAGGGTCACCGACCAAGGCGCCTTCATCCAGCTGACCGAGCCGCGGCCGCGCCACCGCAGTGGGCTCTGGCCGCTGTTGCTGCCGGCGATATTGATCGGCGTCGAGGTGACGGTCTGCTGCGTGGCGAAGCGGTTCACGAAGGACGTGTTGGCGGAGAAGAGGAACTCGCCCGCGGACTTCGTTACCAGGTCGTAGCGCAGTTGGGTGTCGATGCCGTCGGTCTTGGTCACGCCGACGTTGTTGCGGGTCTGATCGACAAAGGTCACCCGGCCCACCGTGTAGCCGGCCACCTGGTCGGCGGGAGTCAGCGCCGCGCGGACGATGCGGCCCGGGAACTCGTCGGGCCGCGTCAGCATCGTGGCGGCGTCAATGAGCGCGATGGCGTTGAACTTGGTGGTGGTCCAGTAGTCGAGGTTAAGCGAGAGGCCTTTGACCCAGCGCGGCTTTAGCATCAGGCCGAGGCCGCGGGAATTGGAGAGTTCGGGCTGGAGGTTGGGATTGCCGCCGTTTTGCACGGTGAAGCTGCCGGCCGGCAGGCTCTCGTTGCGCCGGGCCGCATCGGCCGCGAGGATGAAGCTGGCGAAGGTGCTCACGGGATCGCCGTAGTCGTTCCAGTCGGGCGGATAAAAGCCCCGCGTGTAGGAGCCGCGCACCGCCACGTCGCGGACCAGCGCGATCCGGGTGGCGATGACGCTCGTGCGCGAATTCTTGGTGTTGTTGGCGTAGGCCCCGTTGCTCGGCGAGATGAACTGGCTGTAGTCGCTGCTGCGCCGGTAGGCGAAATTGAAGTCCCAGGTTTCGACGGGGAGCGGGCGCCATTTCTTGCTGATGACCGGCACGACGCTCTCTGTAGCCCACGACAGCGTGCGGCGCTTATTGGGATTGCCGCTTGGGGAATCCTGGAACGGAAACCCGGTGATCAACGTCGCCATGGCGTCGCTGCCGCGGAAGCTCTGACCGCCGCGGGTGTCGAAATAAGTGACCTGGCCGCGCACCTTGGCCTGCAACGCCCCGGCGGGCAGTTGATAGACGTCGCCCGCCAGGTGGGCGTTGGTGTCAACGTTGCGGACGTAGTTGCTGCTATAGCGGATGCTGTTGAAATACCGCTCCGCATCGGCGGCCGCGAGGGGGTATTGGGAATGGTCGGCGAGGATGGGATAGACGGCCCGGCGCGCGTCGAGCGACGCAGGATTGTTCGGGGTGGCGACGCCGTTGATGGTGGTGGTGCCGATGGCTGCGCCGCCGGGCGCCCCGCGGGTGATGAGGGTACCGAGGAAGTTGGGTGGATTGTTGCTCGAGGCGACGGCGTGGTTATAGTCGCCGGCGGAATCGAGCGACCACTCCCAGTTCCGCCAGGTCTTGCCGCGCAGGCCGAGCACGAGGCGCACGCGCTCGCGCTTGTTGAGGAGACTGGGGTCGGGCACGTCGGCCGGGTCGAGGTACACCTGAACAGGGCGGCCCACGAAACCCGGCGTGACGCCGGTGCGAAACGGGTTGAGCGGGTCGGTGGCCGAGAGACTGAGGGTGGTCCCGCCCTGGGGATAGGAGTAGTTTTTCCGCACGTAGCCGGCGGTGAACTCGGCGTAGCCGTAGAGCCGGTCGGGGACGAACGTATGTTCGAGTTGGGCGTTCAGGTTGTAGTTGTCGACGGGCTCGTAGAGCGTCGTGCGGGCAAAACGGTTGCCGAGGTTGGCCTTGCCGGCGGTGGCGGCGAACGAAGCCGGGGTGAAGAGGAGCGACTGCGCTGCGGTGGCGCCGGCGGGAATGGCGGCAATGCGGGCCCCGGGCGCCCCGGGGATCCCGAGATCGCCGGTGTTGGCGTTGATGCGGAGCGTAGCGGGCGTGGCGGCGAAAGCCGGCAGGGCAAACAGCTCGAAGGCCGAGACCCCGACGGCATTCCGATAGTTCGTGTCGATCGGGTACTTGGCGATTACCCGCGAAAGATAGGAGCGATCGCTCTGGCGCAGGGCCTCCCGGTGCTGGTAGTCGACCGTCATCGTGAGGTTGGTGCGTCCGTTGTTGAACGTGCGTCCGTCGAAATACGTGAACTTCACTTCGCCGCCGCCGCCGTCCCACGAGTTGCCCACGTAGGTGGTGATTTCCTTGCCGGAATAATTGCGCCGGAGAATCACGTTGATCGCGCCGCCGATCGCGCCCGCGCCGTAGAGGGCGGAGCCGGATTCCGGGAGAATCTCGATGCGCTCGATGGCGGCGAGCGGGATGCGGCTGAGGTCGGTGCCCGAGGTGCTGAAGGTGCCCGCCCGCGGCAGGGCGCGGCCGTTGATCAGGATCACGGTCTGCGACTGCGGAAAGCCCCGCAGGCCAATGCGCGAGACATTGTCCACCGTGCCACCGGTGACGTTGATGTTGCCCGGGGGCGCCTGGAGGCTGGTGACGCCGTTGCTCGTCTGGGGGATGTAGCGGAAGAGCTCCTCGATGCTGGTGACGCCGAGGCGTTCGATCTCCGCGCGATCGATGATCTCGAAATAGAGCGGGGCGTCCTCGACCGTGGGCAGGAGGCTCTTGGCGATCAGCCCGTCGACCTTGCGCTCGGAGATCTCGACCTTGTCGAGCTGAACGACCGGACCGGCCGGGGCGGAAGCGGCGGGGGTGGCGGTTTGGGCGACGCCAAGGCTGGCCAGCACCAGCCCGCAGATCACGGTGCAGACGAGTCTTCGGTTCATAGGAGAGATGGGTGCGAAACCAGGTTCAAGGGGTCAGCAGGCGGCGGATCGCCGTCTCGAGTTTGTCGCCGCCGTGGCCTTCGACGCTGTGGATGCGGCCCTGCCGGTCGACGAGAAGCGTGGTCGGCAGCTCGGAGACGCCGAAGAGCACGAGCAATTCCTTCGGGCCCCGGCGCTCGCTCGAGGGAGTCTGATCCCAAATCTGCGGCCAGGGCATGCCCTCCTTCTCGAGGAAGGTCTGAAGCATCGCCGGGTTCTTTTCCACGCCGCGCGGCGCGGCGGGATCGCGCGCGGGAATGTCATCGGTGACCCCAATGACTTCGAGGCCCTGGTCGCGGTACTTGGCGTGCAACCGCTTGATCTCGGGCATCTGCTCCATGCACGGCACGCACCAGGTCGCCCAGAAGTCGATCAGGACCACCTTGCCGCGGAGGTTCGTGAAGTCCACCTCGCGTCCATCAAACGCCGTGCGCTTGAGGTCGAGCGGCGCACGGCGCAGCGCCAGGGCGGCGAGTTTCTCCCGTCCGATTTTGGCGATCGCGGGATTGTGATCCGCAACCAGTTTCTGCGCGTAGGCCTCACCGGCACCGGGATCACGGCGCAGGAGCATTTTCAGGTAGGTGCTTTCAGCGTACGCCCGGGAAGGGGCCGTGGGGAGGCGGGCCGCCAGCTCCGCGAGCAGTTTTTCCGCCGCGGCGAAGTCGGGCGTTTGCTCCCCGGCCCCAGCGCCGCTGGAAAACAACGGCCGCAATTCCGCCAGATAGACACTGGCGATGACGTCCTCGGGCGCATCCTTCGCCGCGAGGATCTGCCGGCGCATCTCTCCCTGGCGTCCCGCCCACGTCGCCCGTTCCGCGTCGGCGGCGGGACCGGAAAAAGTGCGGCGGAGTGTTGCCGCCAGGCCAAGCGCCTCCCAGCGGCGGGAATCCGTCGGAAATTTTTCGACGAAGCGCTCCGCCAGCCGGCTGACCCCGTCGTCCTTCGCTTCGTACCAGCCCGTGCGCTGGTCCTTGGCGACGTTCTCCGGGAAACGCTCCGCCCGGGCTTCCGCCAGCTGCCGGTGAAGCGCGTTGGCCTCAGGCGCGGGGTCGGCGGTGAAACCGGGAGTCGCGGCGATCAGAAAGGGGAGAACGCGAAAGAGCTTCATGCTGTAAATAGCAGGCGGAGCCGTGCGATTGCCGGGAGGGTGCCGCCGCCGGCTCGGGCCGGCGAGGTTCAAAAGGACTTTCTGACATTAATCCAGTATTCGCGCATGCGGATGTCGCCGAACGGACTGAGGTAACCCAGGCCAAACGGCCCGACATCATACTCGGGCGCGGTATTGAAGAGGTTCTTCATGCCGATCGTGATGCTCATGCCCTCGGTGAGCCGCGCGGCGAACCGCGTGGAGCCCGGGGCGAACTTGTAGCCGACGACGAGGTCGTGGAAATTCTGCGCGGGGATGGTGGCGTTGTTGCCCTGGGCGGCGGCGTAGGTGCTGAAATTCGCGCCGGCGGCGGACTGCAACGAGAGCGGGCCGCCGGCGGCGCCGTAGGCCTTGTAGGAACTGAGGAGGCGCGAGGCCCAGCGGACGTTCCAGCGGCCGCGTTCCCAGGAGAAGTTGAGTGTGGTCCGGTGCTTCATCGTGCCGCCGATCGAGGTGTCGAGGGGGAAGTTGACGCCCTCGTAGGCGGGCAGCGTGAGGGAGAACCGGGTGGTCGAGCTGATCACGAGCGACTGCACGCCGGAGAACGTGAAGGTGCCGGCCTGCGGAGTGTTCCACTGGTAGTCGGCCTTGAAGTCCCAGCCCGACATCTTGCGGCCATAGAGGTTGATCGAGCTGATGTCGACCAGCGTGATGAGGCCGGCAGCGTCGCGCGTGACGCGGTCGGGGTAGAGGTTGGCGATGACCTGGGCGGTGAGCGTGCTGATGGCGTCGAACTGCTCGATCCGGTAGTATTCGGCGTTCACGCGCAGGCCCTTCAACGCAGAGGCGCGCGGGGACCAGATGATGCCGCCGGTCCAGCTGTTGGAGGACTGCGGCTGCACGTTCGGGTTGCCGCCGCCGATGGTCTGGACGTTGTAGGAAGTGTTGGAGCGGGGATCGATGATCAGGGTTGGCGCGACGGCGGGCTCGGGGTTGCGCACCATCTGGGCGGCGGTGGGCGGCTGGAACGCGGTGGCGTAGGAGCCGCGCAAGGTGAACTCCGGGACCGGCTGGTAACGCAGCGCGATCGTGGGGTTGGTCGCGCTGAACGTGGCCTTGGAGCGGAAGGGCTGGCCGGCACGGTTCGGCGCGCCGATCGTGGTCGCGCCGGTGATGGTGTTGACGGTCGCGGTCGGCGTGCCGGTCGCGAGCTGGTAGCGGTCGTAGCGGCCGGCCACCTGGAGATCGAGCGAATGGATGAGCGGGAACTGGCCGCGCTTGACGAGCGGCGTCTGCACTTCGGCGTAGGCGCCGCCGATGACCTGCTGCAGGCCGAGATAATGCGTGCGCGTATTGCTGGCCGGGGTGAGCGGCGCGATGGTCTCGGAGGTGCCGTCGATGGTGCCGGTGATGCGGCTCTCGGCGCCGAAGGTAAGCGTGGGCGTGCCCCAGGGCAGCTTCGGCAGCGGGCCGGAGCCGCGGGCGGCGAGGTTGCTCTGCGTGGCCCCGTGCGCGATGAGCGACCTCGTGGCGTAGCGCTCGAGCGAAACCGGGTAGAGCTGCGTGTCGGCGAACGGATTGATCACGCCGTTCTGGATGTCGAGGTTCACGACGCCGTTGTCGACCGCCGTGAAGTAGTGGCCGTTTTTGTTTTTCGACCACGTGTAGTCGATCTGCGCAATCCAGTCGTGGGCGAGCGTGGCCTTGAGACCGAGGGTAAGGGTGTTGGAGTCAAAGGTGCCGACACGGGGCCGCAGGTTTTCGGCGGGCATCCGCACAAGAACCGCGGTGGTGAAGGGGTTGGTCGGCGAGTTGGCGGCGACGGTGCGGGTGCTGTTGAAGTAGCTGCTGTAAAGCGATTCGCCGCGGTTGCGGTTGAAGGAGTAGTCGACGAAGGCGTCGATCTTGGCGGTCATCTTGCGGGAGAGCGAGGCGGAGACCGAGCGGCTGGTGGGGGTGAAACCGAAGTAGGAGCCGAGGCCGGACTGGAGCCAGTAGATCGAGGGGAGGTCGAAGTTGAAGGAGCCGGCGTTTTGGGTGAGCGCGGCGTTCAACTGCGCCGAGGTGACCGTCGGCGCGGTGCCGGCGGGGACATAAGTGTAGCGCGAGCTGAGCGTGGCGCCGGTCTTCAGGACAAGGTTGGCGGCGACACTGTTGGTGACATTGGTGGTGGCGCCGGCGAAAGCGCCCGCGGCGGTGTAAACGTGATCGGGGTTGTTGCGGCGGGCGCGGTCGTAGTTCGCGCGGATGATGTCGGCGCGATCCATGAGGCGGAGGGCGTTGCCGTCGGAATAGTTGGCCGAAAACGAGAGGCGGGTCTTGCCACCCTCGAGGCCCGTGCCCCAGTTGAGGCCGACGGAGCGGCGGGCGGCGTCGCTGTCCCACGTGTTGGAATAGTTGGCCCGGATCTCGCCGCCGCTGTAGTTGCGCTTGAGGATGATGTTGATGACGCCGCCGAGGGCGTTGGCGCCGTAGATGCCGGAGGCGGACGACGGGAGCACCTCAATGCGCTCGATCATGCTCGGGGCGATGCCGTTGATGTCGGACTGGTAGTTGCTGGTGAGGACGGTGGTGTTGGGCAGCCGGCGGCCGTTGACGAGGATCAGGGTGCGATCGACGCCGAGGCCGCGCAGGTTGACGTCGGAGTTGGAGCCGTAGGAGGTGGTGTTGGAGCTGTTGGTGGACCTGAGCACGTTCATGGTCAGGTTGTTCGTGAGGAAGTCCTCGACGGTGGTGGCGCCGGACAGATCAACGGTCTTCGCATCGAAGACATGATACGCCTGCGGATCGTCGATCGTGCGGGGGAGGTCGACGCTCGGGGTGCTGAACGGCTTCATCCGGTCGCCCGTCACTTCGATGGCCTCGAGTGAAACCGTGCCGTCATTGGCGACTTTGGCAGGGCTCGGTTTGAGGCCGGGGGCAGTCGCGGGGGCGGTTTGGGCGACGAGGGCAAGCGGCAACGCGAGCAACACGAGGAGCGACACGCGGCGGGAGGTGGCTGGGCAGGAGCGGGGGTTCATGGGGGAATTCAGAGGGAGGATGGCGGGGTCTGATCGAGAGCCGAGGAAAAAGCGGGGATGCGCCGCGCCGGGGGAGAAGGGATGCGGTTAGAAGGGACTGGTTATCTTTGACCGGACTCCGGCGGGACCGGGCTCAGAGCGCCTTCTTGATTTGCACGTAGATGAAACGCTGGCGCGGGTCGACCTGGCGGTTGTAGAACCCGGCCCCGTCACTCACGAACGAGGGTGCTTCGTCGAGCACGTTGAGCGCCCCAAGCGTCCAGCGCGTGCCGTTTACCCAACGGCGCCAGCCCTTGTCACCGCCGCGGTAGGGAATCTCGCAGGTGCATTGCAGATCCCAATGCAGGTACGCCGGAATTCGGCCGCCGTCCAAACCCGACGCCGTCGGGAACGCGACTGTGCGCGCGGTGGTTGCACTCACGTAATGGCCGACGTAGCGGCCGGTCAGGGTCACTCCATAGGCGTTCTTCAGCCAGGTGGCGGAACCGTAGCCGCGCCAGCGAAGCGGCCCGCCGGCTCCGGCCGTGTTGATCACGGCGCTGCTGGGAGTGGCCTGCGATTTGAAGAAATTCGTGAACGAGGTGTTCGCGTGGAAGATGAATTCCCCGG
Organism: Opitutaceae bacterium; assembly: GCA_005792355.1. Lineage (GTDB taxonomy): Bacteria > Verrucomicrobiota > Verrucomicrobiia > Opitutales > Opitutaceae > ER46. Next base: position 4,323 of record SXSC01000257.1, on the reverse strand, counting down.
CACTGGCCGTGCGCCAGTCGTATTTCGCCTGCACGTCGACGCCGTTGGTCTCGAGCTGGCTGATGTTGATCGGCCCGCTGCGGACTTCGGTGATGATCCCGGCCCAGCCCGCCGCCTGATCCGCGGCGGTGGGGGCGGCGCGCGTGATGTAGCGCGCGAAATCGTCGGCGAACGAAATGATCTGGACGAAATTGGTCCGCACGATGGCGTCCTCTTTCCGGGTCTTCCAGTAATCCACCGTCAGCGACAGGCCCGACACAAAACGGGGCGTGAAGACAAATCCGAGGTTGCTGGAGCGGGCGGACTCCGGCTGCACGTCGGGATTGCCGCCGTTGAAGAGAGTGTAAGGCACCGTCTGGATCGTATTGCCGCGTTTGGGATCGCCGGTGTTGCTCGTGACGGACTGGGGCGTGACCAGGTCACTGACGTCGTTCCAGTCGGGTGGATAAAACCCCTCGGTGAACGAGGCGCGAAAGGCGATGTCACGCGTGAGCTGCAGTTTGCCCGCGATGACGTACGTGCTCGATGCCTTGCTCGCGGCGTCGAAGGTCCGCTGGCTCGACTGATTCTGGCCGCCGGAGTCGTTGGTCTCGTGGGACGCGCTGAGATTCAGGTCAAACGCCTCGATCGGAATCGGTCGCCAGGCCCGGCTGATGACCGGCACGACCGCTTCGGCGGCGCTCTGCCACGTGGTGCGCTTGCTCACGATCGGAAGGTTGTTGGTGGCCTGGGGCACGCCGCTGGCCAGCGTCGCGGCGGACACACTGCCATCGAGGATTCGGCTGCCCTTCAGATCGAACGACCGGTACTTGCCGGCCAACGAGGTTCGCACGGGACCGGCCCGCAATTTGAACACTTCGCCCGTAAGCCGCGCGTTGCCTTCGATCACGTTGGACCGGTTGCCCGCGTGGAAGGTGAACCAGAAATATTTCTCCGCCTCCGCCGCGGAGATGGGGAACTGCCGGTGATCGGCGAGGGCCGGATAAATCGCCCGCCGCGTGGCGACCGGAGCCGCGCCCACCGGCCGGGTCAGGGCCAGGAGCTGCGAGACGTAGGTGAGCGGTGTATTCACATTCGACGTGCTGTTCGCGTAGTCGATCGCACCGTCGACGGACCAATTCCATTTTTCGCTGAACTTGCCCTTGAGGCCGAGCACCGCGCGCGCCGACTGGTATTCCTGCAGCGTCGCGGCGTCGGGAATATCCGGGGCGTCGAGGAAAAGGGTGACCGGCCGCCCGACAAAGCCGGGCGTGACGCTGGTGCGAAACGGATTGAGCGGATCCGTGGCGGCGAGGCTGAGGGAAAATAATTCCGGGTAGTCGGTTCTCCGGCGGTTGTAGCCGACCGTGAATTCACCGTACGCCTCGAGTTTTTGCGGAATGAACTGGTGCTCGATCTGCGCGTTGACGGACGTCGAGTCGATGGGCTCGTAGAGCACCATCCGGCCGTAACGGTTGTTGGCGGAGAGCTTACCCGCGGTGGCCGCAAACGACGCCGGCGCCAGCGCCTCGCTCTGAACGGCAGTGGTGCCGGCGGGGATGGTCGCAAAGCGCACGCCCGGGGCGCCGGGGATGCCGAGGTCATTGACCGCGGCGGTCGCCGCATTGCCGACGAGGATGGTGGCCGGGGCGCCGGCGGAGGCCGGCAGGGTGTAAAGTTCGAAAGCGGACACGCCGGTGAGATTGCGCGTGGTCGACGTCGGCCCGTAGCGCCGGTAGAGCTCGTCGAGATAACCGCGCTGGCTGGCGCGCAGCGGATCGCGATGCTGGTGGTTGACCGTGAGCGTGAGGTTGGTCCGACCCTGGTTGAAATTTCGCCCCTCCACGTAGGTGAAGCGGAATTCGGTGGCGCCGCCATTCGTGGAGGTGCCGATGTAGGTCGTGAGATCGCGGCCCGCGTAGTCCTTGCGGAGGATGACGTTGATTGCGCCGCCGATTGCACCCGCGCCGTAGATCGCGGACCCGGCGTACGGGAGGATCTCGATCCGCTCGATCGCCGCGATCGGGATGCGGTTGATGTCAGCGCCGCCGCCGGTGGTCGGGCTGGTGCGCGGCAGGGCGCGGCCGTTGATCAGGATCACGGTTTGCGACGAGGAGAAACCGCGGAGGCTGATGGTCGCGAAGCGCGCGCCGGAACCAAAATTGCCGACGACGTTCTGTGAACTGGAGACGCCGGTGGTGGTCTGGGGCAGGTAGCGGAAAAGCTCCTCCATGCTCGTGGCGCCGAGGCGCTCGATCTCGGCGCGATCGATCACGTTGTGATAAAGCGGCGCCTCGGCTCCGGCCTGGAGCAGGCCCTTGTTAATCAGGCCGTCGACCTTGGTGGAAGAGACCTCGACCTTGTCGAGCGTGACCGGAGCGCCGGCGGGGGTTGCGCCTGGAGGGTTGGCAGCCTGCTGCGCTCGCGTCAGCAACGGGGCACCGAGGAGCAACGGGAGAACCAGGGCGAGGATCGGGTGTTTCATGGGAGGGACCTGGGTTGGGTCGGTGGCTGCGATGCGAAAGACGGGTGGGGCGCGGCATTGAGGTCTACAATCCCAGCAGGCGGCGGATTTCAGACTCCAGGCGCGGGCCGCGGGGGTTGACGGCGACGATGCGTCCGTCGGGGCCGGCGAGGAGCACGTGCGGGATCGGCTGCACGCCGTAGCGCACCGCGAATTCCGTCTGCGGCCCCTGGCCGTCGAAGGCCTGCGGCCAGGGCAGTTCGAGTTTGGCCACGAGTTTTTCGAGAGCCGGACGCGCCGCGGCCTGGTCGACGGAGATGTTCACGACCTCGAGGCCGCGGTCGTGGTATTTCGCGTAGAGTTCCTTCAGGTGCGGCATCGCGTCGATGCAGGGCACGCACCAGGTGGCCCAAAAATCAACGAGCACCACCCTGCCCCGCCACTGTTTGGTGTCGACGGCGCGGCCGTCGAGCGCGGTGAACACGAGGTCGAGCGGTTGCGCGAGGGCGGTGAGCACGGCGCGGCGCTTCCCGCCGTACTCGCGCACGCGGGAGTTGGGGCTCGCCGCCAGGCGCTCGACGAGCGCGGGCATCGCGGCCGGCGCCTGCGCCTCGACCGCGCCAACGAGGCGCGCGAAATACACAAAGGCCCCCGTGCCGTCGGGAAACGCGGCCGCCAGCTCCTCGATGGGCGGCACCAGGCGCGTTTGCCAGTCGGCCGGCAGCGTGCCGTTGGTGAAGGGCAGCACGAGCGCGCTGACCTTCTTCCCGGCAAACAGCTCGCGCAGCGGTGACGGCGCGTCCTTCGCCGATGCGGCGGCGGCGGCGAGGCGAGATTCGCGTTCCTCCCACGTGCGCTTGAGCTCGGGCTCGTTGGCAAAGCGCGGCGTGCTGCGCAGCAGAGTGTCCCAGGCGCTCCACCGGCGGGCATCGGTCGGATGCGCCTCGAACATCGTCCACGCCAGCGTGGCGGTCTCCACCCACTGCGCGTCGCGGGTGGCGGCGGGCGGGCGGGCCGCGAGGCGTTTTTCCAGTTCCAACCAGCGCGGCTCGGTGGCGTCGGCCGCAGCCGGCTGCAGGGCGACGAGGCGCAGCGGTACCTCGACTTCCGTTGGTGGCAGGCAGGTCTGCTCGTCGCAGGCCTGGTAACCGATGACTAGCGTCGCCCGGTGCTCGCCGGGCGGGAGCGAAGTATTGGCGCGCAGCGCAACGTCGATCCACGCCCTATCTTCCCAGGTGAACACATCGAGTTCGAAGCTGGGGTCGTAAACCTTCCGCGCCGGCGAAGTCTGCAGGGCGCCGGCGAGGGTGAAGGGCGAACCCGGCTTGAGCGCCACCGTGGTGGAGTTGGGTCCGGTGCCGCGCGGCCCGAGCTGGGCGAGGGTCGAGAAGATGTGATACGGCGGCTTGATCTCGAGGTTGAGCCGGACGGTCGCGGTGCCGGCAGGTGTCAGGCCGACCGGCGCCGGCGCGGCGAGGCGCACGGGGTCTGCGGCGACCGCCGCAGACCCGAGCAATCCGAGCGCAAGAATTCCGGCCGCGAAGAACGTCGAGGAAGCACGGAGCATAAGAGGTGAGCCCACGGAACACGCGGGAGACACGGAAGGGAACTTTTTTCCTCGTGCTCTTTCTCGTTCTCTCGGCGAGAACGAGGAACATTACGAGAACGAGGAACGATGAAAACCGGTTGGCACCTCTTGTTGCGGCCTCGAGCCACGTTAGGCTACTATTGATCCATTGCGATCCTTAATGTGGAGCTCCACATTAGGGATTTAATGTGAAGTGGTCAATAATGTGGAGTGGAGCGGCCGTCGTTGGCTCTGAACGGCGAGCCCTTGGCGGGGTGACTCCACATTATTGACGGAGGATGCCGACGCTCCG
>SXSC01000256.1 GCA_005792355.1 Opitutaceae bacterium | reverse complement strand
GATCATCTCAAAGCGAAGGTAATTGCAGGTTTCAATCTCTCCTGCGTCGGGGATGATCGCTGTTATTCCTATGTCGCATCGCGGTACGGCAGAACGCTAGCCGACAGGATTGCCGGACACGTGCTGCGTTGGCGTGACGCGAGCTTTACCAAGTACTCTTTTCTAGAACGCGGTAGCGACGAGCGGCAGTATTGCAGTCCCGGCGTGGATCTCCCGTTCGTTACGCTGTGTCGGAGCAAATTTAACAAGTATCCGGAATACCACACCTCACTGGACGACCTAAATTTCGTCACCCCCAGCGGTCTGCAAGGGGGGTTCGACATGGTGCGGCAGTGCTTAGAAATCGTCGAATATAATCCCAAGCTCCGAGTAACCTGCCTGGGCGAACCGCAGCTTGGCAAACGCGGTCTTTATCCGAGTTTGAGTGTTAAGGGATCGGTTACTAGCATCCGGGTGATGAAGGATGTAATCGCATATGCTGACGGCAGAAACGATTTGATCGAGATCAGTAATCTGATCGAAGCGCCCATGCACGAAATTCTGCGTGCAATTGACCCGTTGATCAAAGCTGGACTCCTTGAGGAGTGCTGAGAGCACAGTAAGCGACCCATCGCGTGACACTCCAGTAGCAGCAACGCGGCAATTTCGGCCGGCGTCAAATGCGGTTCCAATTCTTCATAACCAGATCGTTTTGTGTGCACCATAGCGAGGGCGCCTATCCGCGGATTTTTCGCGCAACATGACCCTGCGTCAGTTGGGAGAAATGACGATCTTTGATCGGCGTCCAATCAATGTGCGCTGGGGACGGCCATCTGGTCTGCCCCGGGTGCTTTTTTTAGTAAAAATAAGCCGCACGCCAGACCGGTCGAACCCGTCCCGCCCCCCGGAAAATTCGCACCCCCCCCGCCCCGGGTAGGTGACCGCGAACCTTGTCTCGGTTTTGTACCGGAAATTCGGCTTATCTGCTGCCCTTCGTTGCCGTTTGGTGCCGGACCGCGTTTGCCGCCCAGGCCGCGCTTCCCTCTGTAGCTCGTGAGAATCCTGTTTTTGGATACGCCCCATCCGATTTCAACGCCCGTGGGATTACCCGCCGACAGGCGCCGCGTCACCACGCCGCACGCATCAGCGGCTGGCGTTGCGCCGCGCCCCGGTCACGTGCTGCCCGTTCGTCAACTCGTCGGCCCGGTGGCGCCCGAAGACGAACTCGCGCATCCAGCGCGTCGACGCAGTGGCATCGCCGGTGGCGATCAGCTTCTGGATCTCGGCCATCCGCTCGGGTGTGAGCGCCTGTTCGAGGTCGCGCAGGAACCCGACGCTCTCCCCCACCGCGCGGGCGCCGTCCTCGCGGTAAGGATAAAGATCCATCGAATGCCATCCTTGGTAGCCGATCTGGCGAAGCCAGTACTGCAGCTCGACGTACGTCACGAGGTGCACGCTGCCGACGATCATGTCGTCGTCCCACTGCGTGTAGTTGTCGTTGTAGTGAAGGTGAAAGAGCTTCTGGCCATAGTGGTGCAGCAGCCAGGCGGATTCGGCGACGTTTTCGCCCGCCACGAACGCGTGGCCGACGTCGATGCAGACACCGACATTGGGCAGGCCGATCTCCTGCGCCATCAGGAGGGTGTCCGCAGCGCGAGCTTGGAACGAACGGTTCCGCGGCTCCTTCGACTTGTATTCGAGCGCGAAGCGAAGTCGGGGCCAGCGGGCGACTACGGTGTGGATGCCATCCACCATCCAACCCCGCTGGCGGCTGAAGTCGGCCTGCAGCGGGTAATCGTAGCCGTCCTGACCGAGCCAAAGATTGACCAGCGGGCAGTCGATCGATTCCGCGATCTCGGCCGCCTGGTTCGCCTCGTCGAGGGCTTCGCGGCGCACCGTGGCGTCGCGCGAGCAGAAGCTGCCATTGCCCCAGACACGCTTTGAAAAGAGGTCCGGAATGATGGATACACACGCCAGTTCGTGGGCCGCCATCGCTTCGTTGATTTCCCTGACGTTGTCCGGGGTGATGTCCCAGCCGCCCACCAGCTCAATGCCGCTGATCCCGGGGATGGACGCGGCCATTTCCAGTTTGTCGGCCGTGGTGATCGGGTCCTTGTATCCCGTCGGCAAAAAGCGGTCGCAGGTGTTGCCGAGGTTGCCGAGGATAACCGAATATTTATTGGGTGACATTTTCAGAGTCGGGAAGGGGCCAAAGAGGAGTCAGTGCCACGCGTCGGACAGTGTCGGCTCCCGGAATCAACCCGGGCGAATCGCCTCGCGGCAATCAGCAGCCGGTTCCAGCGCGACGCTCGAGGTCCTTTGCATGGTTCGCGATAATGATTCCTTCCGCGACGCAAAAGCGGGTCAACGGCAATAGGGACGCTTCCTGTCCTTTCCCAGGCGTCCTTCCCGTTCGGTCCGAAATCTCGCACCATTCCCCCCGACCAACGCACGCGGCGATCGCAACTCGGGGCATCGGCGTCGGGCGGCGTCTACTGGCAACAGAGCGCTCTCTTGAGCAGCCCGACTGACGCTAACCCATCGGAGGCGGCGGGCGGGAGTCATTGCCTTGCTTCCCCAGTCAGAGGCACGTTCGACACGCCCTCGGTGCCGGGACTGAACAGATTGTCGGCGAAAAGCAGGTCACGCGGCCCGCCCTGGCCCGCGTTGATCCTGACCGCGTAACGGTAGCGTGGCGGCTCCACGCGCGGCCGGCCGGCGATGAGTATCCCGTCGCGCCCCGCGTCGTGCACCACGTTGCCATTGACGATGACCTGTCGCAGCGGCGGCATGTTCGGGTCGAAACCGTTCGCGTTGAAATGCAGCGGGGCGGTCTCGTTGTTCTGCCACATCCACCGCGCATCGCCGTAGCCGAAGTCGGAGACGATGTTGTTCGCCACGATGGTGTGGCCGTCGATGTTGGCGGGACGCGCCGCCCTGCCGTCCGCGGCGGGCTGCGCCTCGCGCGAGGTCGTGCCGGGCATCAGCAGGATGCCCCAGAGGCTGCTCCGAGAAAACTGGTTCCCGATGATCGCCACGTTGCGGGCGCCATGGACGGCTTTCATGCCCATGAAGGCGTTCACGACGATGTTGTTCGCCACGACGACGTGATCGACGTGGATGTCCATCCCCTGCGGCGCATTCTCGATGTAGTTGCCGATGACCTGGAAGTTCTCGTCGATCCCGGGGCCGTCAACCGGGTCCTCCTCTCGCGGCACAAAGGGGTTCGTCTGGACAAGCGGGTCCGTGCCGACGTTGGCGAGGACGATGGCCGAGCCCTGGTGCCAGGCGTTGTTGTAACCCGCATCCCACGCCTGCTGTGAGAGGCCGGTGCCCTTCTGTGCATCCCGGTGCACAAAACTCCCGAGCTGGTGCGTCGCCTTGAGCTCGGGCGTCGGGATCATGATGCGCTCAATGATCCGGTTGCCCTGGAGCGAGACCCGGCCGCAGGCGCGCACACCGATCCCGTTGCCGCTGATGCAACGGAAGGCGTAGCCGCCGACGACGTCGAAGTTCGGCACGTCCGGCCGCCGGCGCCGATCGTCGACGGAGATGCGGCTGTAGTTTTCCACCAGGCAGTCGCGAATGCGAACGTCGAGGGAGCTCCGCAGGTAGATCGACGCCAGGTCGCCGCGATTGTCGAGCAACCGGACATTGCCGATTGTCACCTCTCTGCTCCGGTTTACGAAGATGCCCGGCCGATGGGTCTCTTGCTTTCCTTCCGGACGCGTGAGTGTCAGGTCGAGCAATTGGACCTCGTGCCTACTTTCGATCACAACAATGGCCTCGGCGGGGTTGGCGGCGACGATTCGGCCCGGGCCCCACAGGCCGGATCGGTCATGCCGCAGCCGGATGGCGGCGGTCACGACGTGGTCGCCAGCCGGCACGAAGACCATCCGGCCGGGGTTGCGATCGAGGGCCTCCTGGATGGACGCGTAGTTCGAGACCGACAGGTTGGCCAAGGCGACCGACGAACCGGTCGCGACCAACGCAAGGCACAGGGCAAGACGCGGGGGCATAAGGTTGACGCACGTCTAGCCCGGGCCCGGCCCCGCCGAATGGCGAACTGTTAATCCGGCGGGTGTGATCCGGACGCGGGCTTCGTCCAAAAAGGTGGACCATGCAGCAGATCTGACTGCGATGCCGGATTCACGCCGCTGGAGATCCGCTCGCTCACACTTGTGCCGACGTTGCGCTGTCGCCGACCGCAATCAGCGCGAGCTGCCCGCCGCACCCGAGCCGAGGTCAATGTTCGCAATCCCGTCGACACCAGGATCGAACAGGTTGTTGGCGAAGCGAAGGCCCTCCGGCGTGCGCACGTACGAGCCGCCGGCGCTGTCGGGTTCTTCCACGATCACGCGCACCGCGTACCGATAGCGAGGCGGCTCGTGCCGGACGACGCCGGCCACGAGAATCCCATCCGGTCCGGGATCGTGGATGACATTGCCTGAGATCAGCACGTTCCGCAACGGCGGGGTGTCGGGCAGCGGGCTTCTGCCGCCGAGCTGGATGGGAGATCGGCTGGTCGCATTTCCCCGCCAGATCCAGGCCTGGGACCCGTAGCCGAAGTCCGAGATGATGTTGTTGGAGATGATCGTGTGGCCGTCGATGTTGGCCGCCACCGGGCCCGGGCCCTTGCTCGGAAGCCGGCCCGCGACATGCGACGCGGCGCCCGGCATGACGCCGATCGCGAAAAGGTCGCACCGGTTGAACTGGTTGTTCGTGATGAGAATGTTTCGCGAGCCGTGCATGGCCTTGATGCCATGGCCGGCATCATTGACGATGTTCATGGCTACCACCGCATGGTCACCATGCAGGTCGATGCCCTGCTGGGTGTGTTCGATCAGGTTGCCGATGATCTGGACGAGGTCGCTGGTCAGGCCGCGACCCAAATGAATCGCCGCGCCCTGCCGCCAACCGTTCCAATACTCCGCATCCCAGCTCTTCTGGTCGATGTGGGGCCCCTTCACGGCGTTCTTCTTCGTGAACTTCCCCAACCGATGTTTCTGCATAATCTCCGGCGTCGGCCTCAGCCGGTTCTCGACGATGCGATTCCCCTCGATCAACGCGCCAGCCACGTCGATGAAGTTCATCGCCGTTCCGTTGATGCAGTTGTAGGCAAAGCCGGAGGTGACGCCGGCGCCCGATGGCTTCGTCCAGTCCTCGACCGTGACGCGATAGTAATTTTCGACCACGCAATGGCGGACCACGATGCGGGTGCACTTCTCCGAGCGGATGGGGCTGCTGCCAGTCCAGTTGTCGATCACCTGGACGTTGTCGACCAGCGCGTCGGTGGCACGCAGCAGCAGCAGACCGGGCTGTTGGGTCTCCTCGCGCCCCGGCGCGCGGCTCAGGGTGACGTCGCGCACCTGGGGCCGGACGGCGTCGCGGACTTCGACGATCGCCTCGTCGGGATTCCCCTGGACAATCCGGCCCGGGCCCCACAACCCGCCGCCGGTGCCGGTGATCCGGATCGCCTCATCGATCACATGATCGCCGGCCGGCACGAAAACCAGCCTGCCCGGATTGCCGTCGATGGCGTCCTGGATCGAACGATACGCCGCGGCGGAAGGCATCGCGGGCGCGACCTTGTCCACCGGAGCCGCGGCGAACCCCGCGGCCGCGAGCGCGGACACCATGAATGCGATCGGGGACCCTGTCCCCATCCGGGAGGATGCCGGCGCAATGTTCGCCGTCATCGGTGGAGGGTGTTCAGGTCGACGCCGGAAACGCCGTCGGTACCGGGATCGAAGTGGTTTTCGGAAAACAGGACCTTCCGTGGCGTATTGGCATAGCCGCCCTGCCCGTTCGGGTTGTCGGAAGGCAGCCCGTCGACCACCCGTACGGCGTGCTTGTAGCGTGGGGGCTCCACCCGCGGCTGGCCGTCCACGACGATTCGATCCTGGCCGGTGTTGTAGACAATGTTGCCCCGCACGATCACGTTGCGCAGCGGCGGGGTGGCGGCGAGCGGGCTCTTGCCGCCGATCTGGATCGGGTTTCCGGAGCGGCCGTCGGACTGCCACACCCACCCTTCAAGGCCGTAGCCGAAGTCGGAGATGATGTTGTCGGCGATGATCGAGTGGCCATCGATATTGGCCTCCACCGCCATCGGGCCCTTGCTCGGATGGCGTCCGGCCTCGTGGGAGGCGGCGCCCTGCATCAGCCCGATGGCAAAGTGGTCGCAGCGGTTGAACTGGTTCCCAATAATCTGGATGTTCCGCGAACCGTGCATCGCTTTGATTCCGCGGGAGGCGTCGTTGACGATGTTGTTCGCCACCAACGCATGGTCGCCGTGAATGTCGATTCCCTGCTGCATGTTCTCGAGATAATTCCCGACGATCTGGATCGTGTCGCTTGTGCGCCCGCTGCCGACGTGGATGCCGGCGCCCTGCCGCCAGCCGTACCAGTACTCGGTGTCCCAGCTCTGCTGGTCGATGTGCGGCCCCTTCTCGGCGTTTTTCTTCGTGAACTTGCCGAAGCCATACTTCTCCTTGTTTTCCTTCGTCGGCAGGAGCCGGTTCTCGACGATCCGGTTGCCTTGTATTATGACTCCGGAGACATCGACGAAGTCCATCGCGGTGCCGTTCATGCAGATGTAGGCGAAGCCCGAGCACACGCCGCTGTTCGGCGCCGGCTTCGTCCAGTCCTCGATCGTGACGCGGCAATAGTTCTCGACCAGGCAGCCGCGCACGACCAGTTGCCGGCACTTGTCGCTCCGGAGGGCCGCGTTATCCGTCCAGTTGTCGATCACCTGCACGTCCTCGACGCTGGCCAGGATCGCGCGCAGGAGATGCAGCGCCGGTTTGCGCGTGTCGCGCTTGCCCTCGGGCCGGGTCAGGATCAGACCCCGCACCTTCTGGTACCGCCCATCCTGCACGAGGAGGACGGGCTCCTCCGGGTTTGACTGGATGAGGCGTCCCTGACCCCAGAGACCGGCGCCGTCGCCCTTGATGACCACCGCGCGGGCGATCACGTAGTCCCCGGCCGGGACGAAGACCATCCGACCGGGGTTCGCGTCCAGCGCCTGCTGGATCGACGGGTAGTTGGCGACCGACGGCAACATCGAGGCCGGCGCGGGATTCGCGCCGGCGCGCGCCAGACCCAGCGCGACCAGCGCGCCGGCGCAGAGGAGAAGTCGATTGCTTGCTTGCATGGTGAGGGAGATAAACAGGCAGGAGGTGGTTTAACGCCGTCTCTAATAGGATCCGTCGCGCGTGCTCAGGGGCTGGCGGTCGGTGCGAAATGGCGCCGCGGGAAGGCCGGCGCCGTTGTAGAGATTGCACACCGGAAAATCGGACCACGCGTAGCGGACCGCGGTCGGCTCCGGAATTTCCGCGGCGTGCACCAGCACCGTGTCTCCGTCGATCCTCGCGGTCGCCCAGCACCAGCGGCCATCCGCGCCGCCGACCGCGAATCCCTCGAGTTCGCCGGCCGGGCTGTGCCGGGGCAACGGGCGGGTGGTCGCCTCGTTTGACCGCGGCCGGTAAGTTGCAGGCAACGCCCGCGCCACCAGTCCGCCGTCAACGTGCTGAAAACGCAGCCGGAGCTTCGCGCCTTCGCGGACCAAATCCGCGAACCGCGGCCCCGACCACACGACGGGCCGGCCGTAGTCCCTGGCGAGCGCGAGACGCGCCAGGCGCTCACCCGGAGTTCGCTTGTCGCGCGGATGCAGGTCCGCCTGTTCACCGACGTCCAGCAGGATGACCTGGCCGGTGGCCGGCAGCGCAAGGGTTGCGTCCTGCGCGTCGCGCAGCTCCGCCCATGAACTATCGCCCGGGCTCGTCGCGGGCGCGTTGAAATTCGGCAGCTGGCAGAAATAGAACGGCAGGTCGGGCCGTTTCCAGCACCGGCGCCAGTCCTCGATCAGCCGCGGGAACGTCGTTTGGTATTGCGCGGCGCGCTCGACGTTGCCCTCTCCCTGATACCACAGGATGCCGCGCACGGCATACGGCAGGAGCGGATGGATCTGCCCGTTGAACAGCCCGGAGGCCAGGCCGCGCGGCTCCGGCGGCAGCGCCGGTTCACGCGGCGCCGGCGGGGCCCCCGGGGCGAGCGGCGGGAACACATACTCGACGCTGGCCAGCCAGTCGCCCGCCAGGAACACGCGATTGTCGCCGTCGAGAATCACACGGAAATTGCTGCCCGCGGCCGCACCCCGGATCTCGGCACCGCCCGCCGGGTTGAACGTGCGCATGGCAAGCACAGACTCGCCTGCGCGCGCGAGCCGGGCGGGGACCTGGTACGTCCACTTGCTCTCGAGACCGGGAAAGCCGTGGACGGTGGTCTCCCCAATCTTCTCGCCGTCCCAATACACCTCGACGAAGCCCTGGTGTGCGCCGAGATCGATCCGCAGCGTTTTGCCTGCCATGGCCGCCGAAACCGCGACGCGCCGCCGCAGCCAGACGGCGCCGGCCTCGGGCAGCCCGGCGTCCACATAGCGCACGGGCAGCCCGACTTTCCGCCACCCCGTCGTGTCCGCCGTCGGAGCAGCGTAGCGGACGGGGGCGCCGCCGGACCGGTCCTCGCGCCGGCACTCGCGCTGCCAGCGGACCATATCCTCGCGGAAGCGTCGCAGCCGCTCTGGGTACAGGTCGAGGTCCTCGAGCCGCCGGTCGCGTCCCGCGCGCAACAGCGGGTCCGCCGCAATTCCCTCCCGGCTGATCCAGCCCTCGACCGGCGTGCCGCCGATCGAGGTGTCGATCATTCCAATCGGCATCTTCAGCTCCGATTGCAGCCGTTGGCCGAAGAAATACCCCACGCCGGAAAAACGTCCGACGGTCGCCGGGTCCGCCAGGACCCACTTGCCCTGCAGCGTGGTCAATGGCTCGCGCGAAGGCTGCCGTGGCATCTTGAACAGGCGCAGCTGCGGGTTGGCGGAACCGGCGATCGCCTCCCTGGCGCCAATGGAAAGATGCACCGGGTGCTCCATGTTCGACTGGCCCGCCGTCAGCCACGTTTCTCCGATGACGACGTCGCGGATCACCACACGATTGTTCCCTTCGATCATCAGCTCGAACGGCCCCGCCGCGGCGTCGGCGAGGTCCAAGGTCACGAACCAGCGTCCCTCGGCGTCCGCCCTCGTCCGTGCGGCGCGCCCGGCAATTGCGACGGACACCGTTTCGTTCGGCGCCGCGGTTCCCCACACGGGCACGGCGTGGAAGCGGAGCAGCACCGCGTGCTCGGAGAAAAGGCCCGGGAGCGTTACATCCGCCCTCAGCCACGTGATCGCGCCAAAGCCCGCCAACCGGACCATCCGTCGCGCCATTTGAACCAGATTCATTGCGAGCAAACGTATCGGTTGGGCAAAGCGCGCGGAAGCTCCGATCAAGGCAACGCGTCGGGCGCGTCGGATTGCCCGGATCGACCTCACGATTGAATGACCATGCGACGAGCGGATTCAGTTCGACTGCGACGGGTCGGGCAGATTCGTGGTGCCATTGAGTCCCGGATCGAACACGTTGCCATGAACACGAACGTTCTGTGGCGACGGCTTGCCGGTCTGCTCGACGTAGAGTGCGTAATTGTACCGCGGCGGGACCTTCGTCCACTTGCCGTCCACCATGATCTGATCCTGACCCGAGTCGTACACCACGTTGCCCGCGATCACGACGTTGCGCAGCGGCGGATTCTCCTCGAGCTGCCCCTTGGGCAGCTGGATGGCGCAGCGATTGGCCTTGGTTTCGACCCAGTTCCAGTCCTGCAAGCCGAAGCCGAAGTTGGAGATGATGTTGTTCGAGATGATATGGCCGCCATCGACGTTCTCGGTCGTCACGCCGCCCGACGGCATCGGGTTTCCCGCCGCGCGGGATGCGGCGCCCGTCATCAGGACGATGCCCCAGAGGTCTACATAGGTGAACTGGTTGCCGTCGATGAGGACGTTCTTGGAGCCGTGCATCGCCTTCATGCCGATCATCGCGTGCGCGATGATGTTGTTCGTCACGACGACATTGTCGGAGTGAATGTCGATCCCCTGCGGCGCGTGCTCGACGAAGTTGCCGGATATGATGACCCGCCGGGTCTGATCCGGACCGGCGACATGGATGCCCGCGCCCTGGTGCCAGTTGTTCGTGTAGCGGGCGCGGAAGATCTGCTCGCTCATCAGGCGACCGGGTTTCGCCGGCACGATCGTCAGCGTCCCAAGATCGTACTTGTCCCGCGTTTCCTTCGTCGGGAGCAGCCGGAACTCCTGGACGCGGTTGTCGCGGATAACTGCGCCCTGGACGTTGCGCATCTGGATGCCGGTGCCGTCGATCGACTTGAACGCGTAGCCGGAAAGGTGCTGGGGCGCGGTGCGGTCGTCGATGGTCGGTCCCTTGAAGTTCTTGACCGTGCAGTTCTGCACGGTGATGTCCTGCGAATCAGACGCGACGATCGACGAGCGGGTGTGATTCTCGCTCACGTCGAGATGCGACAGGATCACGTCGCGACTCTTCACCACTTGCACGCCGTGCGAGGTGGTTTCCTGCTGGCCTTCGCTGCGGGTGAACGCCAGGTCGCTGACGCGCACGCCGGACGCGTCGGTAATGGTGAGCATCGCCTCCTTCGGATTGCTCTGCACGATCCGCGCCGGCCCCACGATCTGGGTGCGGTTGTGCCGGATCACGAGGGCCGACGTCAGCCGGTATTCCCCGGCGGGGACGCGGATGATCGTTCCCGGGTTGGCGTCGATCGCCGCCTGCAGCGTCGGATAAGTAGAAACGTCGACGGCGGGCACGAACTCCTGGGTCGCCGCTGCCAGTGCTGACATCACCGGCAGCGCGAGCGCCAGACCCAGCAGACAGCGATGAGTGGGGAGGGAAGAAAACCATTTCATAGGGCGGTAGGAATCGGAGTAGTGCTCGAGGAGTCGCGACGACGCCACTGTGGGCATGACTCTGGCGTGGGCGAGGCCGCAGCCGGCCCAATCTCGTTCGCGTCCGCAATCGGTCCGCAATCGTAGACGTAGCCACGAGCGTCAGGGAGTGCACGAATCGCCCCCACTCGCCGGCGCTCGCGGCTAATTCTCATGGAACCGGGTTGCGGGTGGACAGAGTCAATGTTCGCGCGGTGCGAAGGACCACCGGCCCGAGAAGTCCCGAAGGCAGCAGCGGATCGTCAGCCCGGAAATGATTGTAGCTCGCCCAAGTGATCCGCTTCTCCACGGGCCGGTGCTGGTCGCCGATCAGCCGGTTGGGCCAGAGGTTGGTCACCTTCAATTCGAGCCGGTTCTCGCCAACCCGGGCAGCGGCGGTGATATCCACGCGGAAGGGAGGCTTCCACAGGACGCCGAGATCCCGGCCATTGAGCGTGACCTCGCAGACGTTCTTCACTTCTCCGAGGTCGAGGTACAGCCGTGAGCCCAACTCCTTCTGTTCGGACGAGACGTGGATGGTTTTCAGATAAACTGCCGTGCCGGAGAAATGCCTGATCCCATCCTCCGCCGATTCCGTCCAGGACATTAGTCGCGGCAGCGTGGCCATCGCCGGCGCGTCGAGGTCCGGTGGAAAGCGCATTTCCCACGGACCGGCGATCTCCTGAGCCGCAGGGAGCGCCGCCACTCCGACGCGATGGATCCGACCGCCGCTCAATGCGATCTCGTAGCGGCCGGGTTCCCAGACGGCGACGGTCGTGTGAGTGTCGGTCAGGACCGGCGGGGCGACGAGGAACTCTCCGCGACCTGAGGCCACGCTGAATTCTGCGCGTCGTCCGGAACGGATCGACGCGATGGCCTGACCGGGCTGGGACGGCCGCCGGAAGACGATGAACACGGAGCCAAACGGATCGAGCGCCAGCGGGAGCGTCGTCCGTCCGTTGTGCTCGGCGTACATCGCGGTCGTCTCACGGCGGCCAGTGTCGGGCTGCCACAGCTCCGGCACTTTCCCCGTGGTGCGGAATGTGCACCGCGCGACCGTTGCGCGATCGGACTGGTTGGAGACGAAATAGATTTCCGTGCCGTCCTCGCGGCGATGGATGAAGCGGAGGTTCCGGTCGTCGGACATGAAATCCGGCGCCGTGCCGAGCGCCTCGGCCAGAGATCTACCCCAGACGACCTGGCCCTTGCCGTAGCGGTGGGATGTGACGGTCCGGCCGTCGCAGTCGCCCCAGACCTCCGCCGCGATCGTCTGCAGCGTCCGGTCCGCATCGGGCCAGCCCACCAGGCTCGGTGACAGGTTGGGCCTGGGGCCCATCACGGTCGCGCCGTGGCGCACCAGCGCCTGGATCACTTGGAGGGTCTCCAACGTCATCCGGTCGTTTTCGGGCAGCACCAGCACACGGTAGCGCATGCCGCTCGGCAGCTCGAGGCTGCCGTCTTTGACCGTGAATCGTCGCAGGATCTCTGCGTTGCATACGTCGAAGTCGTATCCCGCGGGCATCTCCGGCTTCAGCCGGCTGAAGCGAAAATCAACCGGCGCATCCTCGCCGTAGAAATAGACCACATCGGCCACGAACCGGCCCCGTTGCAACAGGAACTGACTTCGGCTGAGGTAGGAGATCCACGCCGCCGCAGCCGGCCGCCACCAAGTGTTGTTGCGCTCGAGGTTCGAACCCCAGCGGCCGATCGACATACCAGGCACGCGGTCAAGCCAGGGCTGATGCGCAAAGCATTGAAAACATAGCCGGTTGATTCCGACGCACAATCGCAGGTCGCCCTCGGCCTTGAAGAGCACGGGCTCACGCCTCCAGCCCGCAAACTGCGGTATCGAAGTGAACGACTCGGTCGCCGCGATGTTCTGGCCGTAAATATGTGCCGCGGATGCGGCCTCCTTGGCGTCGTCCAGATGTGGGCGGCCGGCCCAGAATTCGCCCATCGGGAAATCGGTCCTGCCCTTGCACTGTAGCTGATCCGCGATCGCCGGCATGCCATGTCCGGTGGCTTCGGCGTAAATCGTCAGTCCGCGCCGGTTCGCGTACTCGCGCAGCGTACCATAATAGTTCTCCGCCAGCAGGTCCGCGATCGTACGGCGGAAGTCCCACAGGAAGCGCTCGCTCGCCTCGACGCTCTCCACCACGCGCCCCGTCAGGGCTGGCAGCCAGGGCTCGATGGCATAGCCACGGCGGCGCGCGAACTCTTCCCGCATCAGGGGCGTCCAGTTCTCGTAGCCGCGCTCCCAGCTGTCACAAACGATGTGCTTGAGCGTGCGGCCAGCGAGCGGCCCAGCATCGGTCAGCACGGTGCCGATCATGCCGTTGTCGAGGTGATTGAGCACCGCCTGGCGGCTGAGCTTGTCCGCTTCCAGCCCGCCCAGCCTGGAGGCGGCGATATGCACGCCGGTCGCGGCATGACCGAGGCGCAGCAGCGTCCAGTTGCCCGGGGGTGCATCCCAGGATGTCAGCCCGGTGAGGTCGACGATCTGGGCCCGCGCCACTACGTTCGCCGCCGGGACGTCTTGCCCGGAGAACTCGCGGACTCGCCAATCCACATACTGGCCGTTCCGGAATTCCGGCCGGTCGAGGCGCGGACCAGCGAGGTGGAGGTGCGTGAACTCCATCGGCTCGGCCGGGGAAAGAGGTAGCGGCTTCTGCAACGGCGGCGGCACCGGCAGCCAAAGCCGGAAATATCGGGCCCGGGTTTCGGGGAACGAGGTTGTGCCGTGGGTCGATATCCGCCCCACCGAACGGAAGTTCCGGCCGTCGTCGCTCGACTGGAGTTCCCAATATCGAGGGCCCGACAACCGGGCCAAGGCTTGCTTGCCCGCCGCGTCGAGGTAAGGCGAGTCGCCCCAATTCTCCGGATCAGGCACGTCCCGCATGTGGTTCATCGCGATGAACACCGAGCTGAAAACCCGGGACTCCCCATAATCGAGGAGCACCCATTGCGGTTTGCCCGGCGTCGAGAGTGGCATTGTGAGCAGCGGCGGCTCGGAGTCCTCGGAGGGAGCGCCACCGTAGCCTCCGGCCGGGCGCGCGACCTGTTCGGCAATGGAACGCGCAGACAGCCGGGTCACGGTGGCGCTGGCGCTCAAGAGCGGCGGTCGCTCCGATTCCTCGCCGGGTGCAGTGGGAAAGCCGAGCAGCGCGATGTCAGTGTAATGGTGCGGCTCGGGCATCGGGCGCTCGATCGCGAGCGGAACGGTCCGCCCACCGACGACCTGCGCGGTAGACCAGACGACTTTCTGCATCGACTCGGCCGGTTTGACCCAGCGGCCGCCGCCCTGCCCCCAGCCTTCGCAGGTCAGCACCGTGAACTCGAGGCCGAGCCGGTGGCACTCGACCAGCGCATGGCGCACCATCTCGCGCCAGCGCGGACTCATGAAAAGTACGTCGCCCTGCACGGGACGGCCGTCCGTCCCAATCATGTGCTGCTGCACCGTGAACATCTGCGCCTCGGCCAGCCCGGCGGCCTTCATCGCCTCGAGATCGGCCGTGATGCCCTCTTTTGTCACGCAGCCATTCATCCAGTACCACCAGGTCCGCGGCCGCGCCTCCGCCGGTGGGGACGCAAACCCGGCCTCGAGCTCATCGGCGAACACCGGCTGAATCAAGCCCGCCCCCAGCGCCAGCCATGCCCAACCGCGCCACTGCAACGCGCTGCGCATCCGGATTGAAGTCAGCTCACGATTGATCCGCCAGGCCGGCGCAGGAGGCGGCGATCGATGGCTCCCGGCCGGCCCTCCAGGATTCCGGCTCCGGCACGCTGATGACGGGGGCGAAGGTGCATCCACGGCCATTCTGTCAGTCCTACGGCTCCAGTGCGACTGTCCGCATCAACTCCAGCCTGACGGGACCCAGGAGGCCCGATGGGAACAGCGGCGAGTCAGGCGTGTACGGATTGTAGGTCGTCCACGCGACGCGCTGCGCCGCCGGCACCTTCTGATCGCCGATCAGCCGATTTGGCCAGAGGTTGGTGATTTTGAGTTCGAGCTGGTTGTCGCCCACGCGGGCGGCCGCGGAGACATCGAGGCGGAACGGCGCCTTCCACAGCACCCCGAGGTTCTGGCCGTTCATCCAGACTTCGCAGACATTCTGCACTGCACCCAGATCGAGGAACAGGCGCGACTTCGGTCCCAGTTGCTCCGACGTGAGCCGGATCGTCTTGCTGTAGGTCGCGGTGCCGGAGAAATACCTGATCCCGTCGTCGGCCGACTCCGTCCACGACATCAGTCGCGGCAGTGTGACCGAGGCGGGCGCGCCGAGTTTCGGAGGGAATCGTATGTCCCACGGGCCCGCGACTTCGACCACAGGCGGCAGCGCGGCGACGTCCACTGAATGCCTGCGTCCATCCGCCATCACTAAGTCGTAGCGACCGGCCTTCTGCACGGCGAACACGGTCTTCCCGTCGACGACCGCCGGCGGAGCCACGAGGCTTTCCAGCCAGCCCCCGGTTGCGGTGAACCCGCCGGCCGCGGATCGGATTGAGAGCACCGGCTTCCCCGTGGCGACCGGCTGGCGGAAGACGACGAACACGGCCCCGTGGGGATCGAACGCGATCGGCAGGGTCGTTCTGCCCTCGTGCGACGAGAACAACGCCGCGAACTCGCGGCGGCCCGTCTCCGGCTGCCAGAGTTCCGGCGCCCGGCCATCGACCCGGAATGTGCAGGGGACGGTCTTCGCCTGCGGCGCCTGGTTCGATACAAAGTAGACATCGGCCCCACCCAGCCGGCGATGGATGAAGCGCAGGCTGCGATCCTCGCTCGAGAAATCCGGCTGCACGTGAATCGCGTCAGCCAGCGACCCGCCCCAGATGATCCGGCCCTTGCCATAGGCATGCGAGGTCACGGTCCGGCCGTCGCAATCGCCCCAGAGTTCGTTCGCGATCGCGTGGAGCCTGCGGTCCGCCTCGGGCCAGCCGCGCAGGCTGGGCGACTTCGCCGGCGGGGGTCCGATCACCGTCGCTCCATCGTGTACCAGCTTTTCGATGACGCCCAGGGTCTCCAGCGTCATCCGATCGTGGTCGGGCAGCACCAGCACGCGGTACCGCATGCCGCTGGGCAGCACGAGCTGCCCGGCCTCGACCTTCATCCGGCCAAGGATTTCGGTGTTGCAGACGTCGAAGTCGTAGCCCGCCGGCATGGCCGGCTTCAACCGGTTGAAGCGGAAATCCACCGGCACGTCCTCGCCGTAGTAGTAGCAGACGTCCGCGATGAACTGGCCCTGCTGCAGGAGGAACTGGCAGCGCCCCAGGTACTCGAACCAGGCCGCGCCGGCCGACGACCACCATGTGTTTGTGCGATCGATGTTCGACGCGCACTTCGACATCGTAAATCCGGGCAGGCCGTCGGACCACGCCTGGTGTGTGAACGTGTGGAAATAAATCTGATTGATGCCGAGGCAGAATCGGAGATCGCCCTCGGGCTTGAACATGGCGGGATCGCGCGACCACGCGCCCAACTGGATCCCGACGGCCGTGAACGACTCGGCGGCCACGAGCGGTTTACCATAGATGTGCGCCGCTGACGCCGCCTCCTTGGAGTCGTCGACGTCGCCCCGGCCCGCCCAGAACTCGCCCTGCGGGACCTCGACCCGGCCCTTGCTCAGGAGCTGGTCGGAGACACCCGGCAGGCCGTGGCCCGTCGCCTCGGCGACGACCCCGAGCCCGTGTTTTTTCGCGTACTCCTCCAGCGTGCCATAATAGTTTTCCGCGAGCAGATCGCCGATTGTGCGGCGAAAATCCCAGAGGAACCGTTCGCTCTCCTCCACACTGCCGACAACCCGTCCGGTCAGGCAGGGCAGCCAGGGCCGGAGGTCGTAGCCGCGCAGTCGGTGGAATTCCTGCGGCATCAGAGGCGTCCAGTTCTCGTAGCCCTTTTCCCAACTGTCGCAGCCAATGTACCGCAGCGTCTTTCCCGCCAGCGGCCCGGCATCGGCGATCACGGCTCCGACCGTACCGCGCTCGATGTGATTGAGCACGGCCTGACGGCTGAGCTTGTCGGCATCGAGCCCGCCGACCATCGCCGGCCCGATGTGCACATCGCTCGAGGCATGGCCAATCCGCAGTAACGTCCATCGGCCGGGGGGGGCGTCCCACTCGGTCCGGCCCGTCAATTCGACGATTCGCCCGGTCGCGATCGCGCCGTGTGGCGGAACGGTGGCGCCGGTGAACTTCCGGATCTCCCAATCGATGTAGGCCGCCGCGCGCGTTTCCGGTCGGTCGAGTCGCGGTCCGCCCAGGCGGAGTTCCGTCAACTCCATGATCTCCGTCCGCGCCAGCGGCAGTTGCTTCTGCAGCGGCGGCGGCACCGGCATCCAGACGCGGAAATAGCGGGCCGTGGTGGCCGGAAAGGAACTCGTCCCACGCGTCGCGATTCGTCTGATCGGACGGAAGACCCGGCCGTCGTCGCTCACCTGCAGCTCCCAGTGACGCGGGCCGGTTACCTTCTTGAGCAACGCGCGGCCTTCCGCGTTGAGGTACGGGGAAGTGTCCCAGTCCTCCGGATCCGCCACGTCACGCATGTCGTGCATCGCGATCGCTACGGAGCTGAAGGTGCGCGGCTCGCCGTAGTCGAGCACGATCCAGCCCGGGTCGTCGGGCATGGGCAGAGGCATGGTAACGATCGGAGGCTGCGACGGCACCATGTAGGTGTCGGGCTGGTGGCCACGCTTCCTGCCCGGCACGGTGGGCAGCGTGCGGCTGACCGACAGCTCCGGCGGCGCCACCATCTCGTCACCCGGCACGGTCGGGAACGCCAGCAGGGCGACATCCCGGAAGAACAGCGGCTCCGGCACCGGCCGCTCGACGTCCAGGCGGACACGGCGGCCGCCCATTGCCTCGCCGGTGGACCAAACGACCCGCTGCATCGAGTCCTCCGGCGTCACCCACGGACCGCCCGACTGACCGAAGCCTTCGCAGTTCAGGATCGAAAGCTCGAGCCCCAGTCGGTTGCTCTCGACCACGGCGTGGCGGACCATCTCGCGCCAGCGGGGACTCATGTAGACGACGTCGCCTTTCACCTCGCGGCCGTCGGTCGCGCGCATCGGCATGTTGACCGAGAAGATCTGCGCGCCGCCGAGGCCGGCTGAGCGCATCGCCTCGAGGTCGTTGGTGATTCCCTCCTTCGTCACGGCTCCGTTCATCCAGTGCCACCAGGTCCGCGCCCGAGCGGCATTCGGCGGGGTGGCGAAGCCGGCCTCCAAATCTGCGGCCGGGCAATATCCGGTCATGGCCAGAAGCGCCAGTAAGCCCGGCCATCCGAACCGGCGCGCGGGGAGATTCACACTGCGAGGACGATCCAGTCTCGGGGTCACGCCCGTGGGACGCGAGATGGAAGAAAACACATTCATCCGCTGCTTCGTTTGGTGAACGATTCGACGGCGAAGGTGACCGTCACGGCGTAGTCACGCCGACAGCGGAAACAGGCGAGCCCGCGTACCGCGCCAGCCATGCGTCCGCCAGCAGGTCGCCCATGCGTTTCATCCCGACGTGATTGTAATGCCCCACCTCGTATTGCGGCAGGAAATTCGGCGAGGCCGGGTCCATGCTGCGAGGAATGACGGTCACGTTGTTCATCCGTTCGGCGGCCTCGTCCATGCCGCGGCCGACGTCACCCGTCGAGACCCGGACCATCAGGAAAGGCAGGCTTGGCACGCCGAAATCGTCTCGCACGTGACGGATCAACTTCTGGAGGTTTTCCCCGTAGGCCTTCGATGCCGCGGGCCCGAACTTCGAGACGCCGCCATCGGTCTCGCCCTGGACCCATAGCATGCCGCGAATCTCGTAGGCGCCCCGGTCGAATCCCGCCAGGGTGCGGCGTACATAGGCCACCAGGTCGGAATAAAGCGGCGGAGCATTTTCCTCGTTCATCACCTTCGCCTTTTCGGCGTGCCACTCCGGATTCCAGCGTCCGTACAGGGAAGTGGCGCCGACGGACCGCTTGATCAACAGGAATCGGTGTTCCGGATACGCCTCCGCCAGCCGAATGCCGAAGAAGATCTCCGGGCCGAAGGAAAAGTCCGCGCCGAACCTCTCCTTCAGCCCGGCGCCGCCCTTCGCGCCCGTCAGCAGGCCGGGCGGCTGCAGGTTGTAGGCGAGCTGCACCCGGTCCTGCACCTTCCGCAGGCGCTCCCGATCCGCGGCGGAAATTTTGCCGAAGTCGGCGCGCCCGTCCATGTTCGACTGGCCGGCGAGAACAAACACCTGGAGCTTTCGGGGCGGGGCCGGCGCCGCCTCGGCCCGGACGCACGCCGACAGGATGACAGCCGATAGCAGAAGCGGGTGGCGGCCGGGCATCAGAACAGGAAGGTCACGTTTACATACCACTCGCGGGGATCCACGATGCGGTACGTGTTCGCCGAGCCGTCCGGGTTGACGGCGATCGGCAGGAGCCAGTTGCCGTCTTCGAACGCGTTGCGAACGTTCAACTGGACCTTGGCCCGTACATTCCTGCCGAGGAACCTCGGCAGCGTGAAAGACTTCGAGAACCAGAGGTCAACCGAGGGATCGAGGTTGTCGAAAACCGGCTTGCCGGGGTCCAACGTGCGGATCACGCCCGCGGAATCCGGCGCGCCGCCGAGATAGCCGATGATGGCGTCATCCTGAAGGCGAAGGCTGCCGCCGACCTCCCAACCCTTAAGCCGTCCCTCGACAAAACGGTACGTGCTGATGACGCTCGCGCGCCACTCGCGCTGGCCCTGGGTGCGCTTGCCCTCGAGTGCCTTGGCAAGGCTCATCGGGCTGGCGATGTTCTGGTTCCAGAAGTTGACCGGGCTGCCCAGGTCCGGGACGTTGATGGCATCCCAGAACAACTGGCCGTTGTGGTCCCGGGTGCTCATGAAGACCGGCAGGCGAGGGTCCGTATACGCGTTGTACTCGGGTGCGATCTTGGAAAAGGTCGTCTTCTGCAGGCCAAAGGTCCCCTTGATGTTCCAGTTCTGCACCGGATTGAATATTAGCTGGGCCTCGGCGCCTTTGGCATCGACGGTCGAGGTGGACCCGATGACCTGAAGCGCGGGTGGGATGTAGCCGAGCGGCAGCTTCGTGAGCTCGGCCACGCGGGTGGCGATGGCCGAAGCGGAGGCGCCGGCCCCGAGCTGGCTCTGCGCAGCGAGCGTCGCCCAAGTGATGAATCCGCTCTCGAAGCGGGATACGCGGAACATGAAGCCGTCGGCCGAAGTGCCGCGGGCGTTGTTCGCGCTCGTCTCAAACCAGTTCAGATTAAACACGAGCTTTTTCTCCATAAGCGTGAACCGGACGCCGTAGTCCTTGCCCTTGCCCGTCGGCAGCGGCAGCGGAGTGCCGAAGATGTCGAAGCGAAGATTGGCCGGCGTGAAGTTCTTAGACTGGCCGTAGGAGAAGCTGACCCACTTCAGCGGTTTCACGACCACGCTGGCCGTGCGGGTCTCGCCCTTGGTGATCTGCGCAGGGCCGAAGCGGCCGAAGCCGCTCTCGATCAACGCACCCGTGGCCGGATCGATATCGAGGGCCGTCGTCGCCGAGGAATCATTCTCGTCGCGTCGCCAGCCATAGGTCGGCACGATCATGTCGTTGAGCAGCGAGCTTTGGATGCCTAGCGTGAGCGAGTCGGTCGTCTGGATCGAACGGTTGGAGTTGCGCGTGAGCAGCGGCGCGACCGTCGCTCTCTCATCACGCCAGACGGTGCTGGTGCCCGTGCCGACAGAGTTACGCAGCGCGATGTCCATCTGCTCCATCGTCAGGGTGTAGCCTGCGCCGTTGCGGATGACCCCGTCGTTGCCGCCAAGGTAGACGCGCGGGATGACGGTTGAACCCTGGGTGATCTGGCCGGGGGCGCTCGCGAAGCGGGCGGCCGAGTTCTGCCACGTGTGGTTGGAAATCACGCCGAGGGCCCGGACGCGGTTGTAGACGTCCTGCTCGCGGCGGTCGCCGATGGCGAAGAACCGGTGCGAGCCCAGCCACTTCAGCAGGTTGTTTTGCTTCCGGAAATCCAGGCCGTACGCCAGGCTGGCACGGAAGTTGTCGTTGAGCATCTCCCGCTCCTGTGGCTGCGTGGTGCCCGAGAAGCTGAAGAACGGCCGGCCAAAATACGGATTCGGCGTGCCGTCCATCAGGACGGTGTTCACGTCGATCATCACCGGTTGGTTGGCGTTGTAGTTGAGATTTACGGTGGTGAAATCCTCGCGGTACCAGCCGGCCTGGGCGAACAGGTTCGGCAGGATCTGCTGGTTGATCTCGATGTTGAAAACGTTAGTGTCGCGGGTGCCCCAGACGCCGGAGGTGACGTTGACCTTCTCCCAGTCATACAGGCTGCGATCGGTGATGCCATGGCCGCGGAACAGCGGCATCGTCGAATTCTGCAGCTTCATGATCGTCGTCGCCGACACACCCGACTGCGGGAGGGCGGTGTTGTAGGTTCCGTTGACGGCGCCGGTGGTGGTCAGGCCTTGCTGCATCCACAGGAGCGGGCCACCGCGGTCGTCGTAATACATCGCCGGGAGGCTGTTGAACCGGGTCAGCAGTCCGGGCACGTTCTGAAGGTTCGCGTTCGGAAGGACCGTCGCAACACCGCGGCGCGTCACGGTGAAGGTGAGGGGGTTCCACGACGGGCTGCCCTGCGCACGCCATTCCGTGATGGCGTCCTGCGGGGTGACCGTGTTCGGCAGGCGCTGGTGGCCCGTGAACCGCTCGTAGGTCGCGCGGACGGAGGTCTTCTTGAACGGCTGGAACGTGATCGCTCCATACCCACGCCGGGAGATGTCGTGTGACGGCTTGCGGGAGAAGCCGCGCGAGTCGTACAGGCCGGCGCCGAGAATGCCGAGCTTGCCGGGGACGAGCACCTTGTTGACGCGGAAACTTGTGCGGTAACTGTCGTTCGACCCGTAACGCAGGGACACTTCGCCCGAGTCCTTGGTGGTGTTGGCATTCGACGACGACTGGTTCACCGTGCCGGCGGCGCTGCCGAGGCCGAAGAGCAGAGAGTTCGGTCCCCGGTTGATCTCGACGGTCTCGGTGTTGTAGACATCGAAGGTCAGGCCGCTGATGCTGGGATAATTGTTGTGGGCGTTGTCGATGGCGCCGATGCCGCGCACCCGGTTTGAACTGGCGGGCGCCGCCTGGTTGTTGTCACGCACACCGCCCTGGTCGTCGAAGGAGAAGGACGTGAAGTTTTTCGTGCCCTCGGTGTTCGCCTCGTAAAGGAAGACGTCGTTCAGATCAATCGACCCGGTGTCGAGCATCTGCTGGCGCGTGACGACCGTGATCGAAGCAGCGAGGTCGCCGATGTTCGTGTTGAGGCGGCTGCCGGCGAGCGTGTTCTCGGCATGGTAGCCGATGTCGTTCGACGACATCTGCACCATGAACGGCGACATCACGGTGACGTCATCCTTCTTGGAGTCTTTGTCCGACCCGGCTCCCGCGGGGGTCGTGGTCTGGCTCCAAACTGGCTGGGCCATCAGGCCCAAGGCGAGCAACAGCGCGAGGCTGCGCGTATCGAGCAAACAGTTCTGGGTTTTCCTTTTCATGTTTTGGGGATTCAAGGATTTACGAGGGCGGGATCTGTGAGGGGCTTCTGGAGGTCCCGGGATATCAGGCCACGCAGGTTGCCCAACGATCACCGCAAACGAGTACGCGGCGGCGAAATGCAACGCGGACGAACAATCCTAGGATAGGCGTGCTTCGCTGGTGACCATCCCACCGTCCAAGTTCGACGCGAGATCGGAACTGAAGATTTGGGACCTCACCGGGTCGTCAGTATGAATTTTCAAACCGGCGGTGCCCTCCACCGCCACCAAACCTGATCGGCCGCCGCTTGTCCGCGTGGCGCCGCGCGCATCAAGAAAATTACTGACCGGACGTGTTCATTGGAACCAGCCCGCTCACATGCGGCGAGCTCACGACACAGCCCCGCTCGTCCCGCACGTTGAAGAACCATGCGGCCGTTCCGCCGGGAAGCGCCGCTTCCGCCCGCCCGCCCGCGGCGGACACCGTCGCCGGCAGGATCTGCCATTTCCGCGCCGGCCAGCCAGCGCCGTCGAGCGTGCAGACAAGATCGACACCGGCGACCGGCACTTCCGAAGTGAACCGCACCCAGGCGCGGTCGCCGTCCCGTCCACTCGCGGCGATCTTCGCCAAGGGCTCGCCGCCGCGGAAAATGGAATCCGCATAGACCGTGATCTCCCGAGGGTCGCCCGCGGGCGCGTGTCCGTGGCGCATGCCCGGCTGCAGCGAGATAGTCACCTGCGCAGTCACCTGCTGGTAGGTGCGCTGCCACACGACGGGCCGGAAGTGTTTGTCGTTCGTCCCGTTCACGAAGAGCATCGGCATGCTCGCGCGGCCGACATAGCGGCTCGGGTCCCACAGGTCCACCCAGCGCTGCGCCGCAACCGGCGGAGTCGCCTGCAGCGAAGTCTCGAGGAAAAACGAATTCTCACCCAGAAACCCGCAGCCGTACACGGGCACCGCCAGCTTGAACCGCGGATCGACGCCGGAGACGATGCAGGTGAGGATGCCGCCCCAGGAGATACCGGTGATGCCGACCCGATCCACGTCCACTTCGGGCAGCGACCGCAACAGGCTGTGCCCATGGACCACCGCCGCGACCGCGTGGTACATCCACTGGTCCTGGGGCGGCTCAAGCGCGGCGCCGAAATTTCCGTAACCCTGCGGGCCACCGTCCGCGTGCGGCCGGCCTCGCACCGACCGCGAATCGCCTCCGTCGGTCGGCATCGAGCCTACCGTGTCCATCGCGGTGACTGCATAGCCGCGGTCGATCCACAGCTTGGCCCAGTATCGGTAGGCTGTGCCGCCACCGCCATGCACGAGGACCATGCCGGGAACCTTGCCCTGGCGGTTCCTCGGCAGGCCGATCCAGGCAAACACCTTGGTGGGACGACCCTTCAGCGGAGGCCCTTCGTAGAACACCGGTCGGATCTCGCCGTCGTCGACGAATCCGGGCTGGTCGACCGGAAAGGTCCGGGGCGTGGCAAACAGTTCCTCCGTCCGCCACATGGTCTGCGGCTTGCGCGGGTCCGCAACGGCAGTGGAGAACAGCGCGAGCGGTTTCATCGCCGTCACCCTGGCTTCGAACGGCGCCGCCGGGAGGGCCGCCTTGTTGAACACGTAGGTTTCGGGCAGGTTGCTCCAGGCATGGCGCACGGCAGCCGGGCGCGCGACGCGCCCGCTTTCGACCCAGAGGCCGCTGCCATCTTCGAACGCCAGCGCCGGATGATACTTTCCGTCCGGTCCCGCGATTTCGAATCCCTGCGCGGGATCGCCCCCGATGCGCAGGCCGTCGGCATGGTCGAAGCGAATCTTCACGACGCTTCCGACCGCCTCGGCGGCCTTGAACACCGGCCCGGAGGATTCGATTGGCCGGTCGTAGACCTTGGCCAGCGCGAGCAGCGCGAGGCGCCGCCCCACCTCCTGCTTGTTCTTGGGATGAAGATCGTCCTTCTCCCCGGCATCGAGCGTCACAGCCATGAACGTGTTCGGCACCGAGGCCGCAACCGCCGCCTGCGCCGCGCGCAGGGCCGGCCAGTCGTGCCCCATCTGGTTCGCCTTCGGCTGCCACTTCGGCAGTTGCGCGAAGACGAAGGGCAGGTCCCCCTGCGCGAAAGCGCGCCGCCACTGCGCGATCATCGTGGTGCACAGCTTCGCGTACTCCCCGGAGCGCTCCGAGTTGCCCTCGCCCTGGTACCAGAGGAATCCCGCCAGTGCGAACGGCTCGAGCGGATGGATCAGCCCATTATAGAGTCCGGCCGGCTGGTTCCGATTCCCCTTTTCCACCTTTGGCTTCAGCTCCTTCCAGCGCTCGCCCACGACCGCGAAGGCCGGGTCGCTAGCCAGCGCCTCCGCGCTCATCCAGCCTTCGATCGGGCTGCCGCCGAGCGTGGCCTTTACCACGCCGACCGGCACTCCCAGCTGGCGGTGCAGTTCCCGTCCGAAAAAATAGCCGACCGCCGTGAAGGCCCCGACATTCTCGGGTGTGCTGGCACGCCATTCGCCGTCGGCCATCTCCACTGGGTCGTCCGCCACCTGCGACTTCACGACGAAATGCCGGATCAGCGGATGGTTCGCCTCCGCGATCTCCTTCTCGGCGTCGCGTGCGTCCCGGACCGCCATGTTCATGTTCGACTGGCCGGAGCAGAGCCAGACCTCGCCGACGAGGATGTCGGATAGCGTGACGACGTTGCTGCCCCTCACGACCAGCCGGGCCGGCACGGCGTTGGCGGGCAAGGGCTCGAGCTGCACGCGCCAGCGTCCGCCGGCATCCGCCACGGTCCGCAACGACTGGCCGGCGAACTCCACGCGCACCTCCTCGCCCGCGGCGGCACGTCCCCAGACCGGCACCGGCTTGCCGCGCTGCAGCACGGCGCCGTCGCGGAACGGCGCGGCCAAGGTGATTTCAGCGCGCAGGCCCGTCAGTGAAACGAGGGCCAGCGCGATCAGGAGGTCTCGCTTGTGCATGGCAGAAAAGATCGGCTCCCGGCGCGCGGCGATCGTGACTAACGTGGCGCCACGAGACCGTCGCCCGCAACGAGCCGGCGGCCGGTCACGAGCCGCACCGGGCCGACGAGGCCTGACTTGATTAGTGCGTCGCCCGCTTTCCAGACACGGCGGGTGACGAACGTATGGCGGCCGCTCGGGTTCGCCTGGCCGTCGCGCAGCCACTGGGGCCAGTCGAGCAGCAGCCCGGTGGCGTCCCGTTTGCTGTCGTCCGGCAACTGCTCGTCGCCGATCATCCGATTGGCCCACACGTTGACGACGCGGACCTCGAGCCGATTCTCACCGGCGGCCAGGGCCGCAGTCGCTTCGACCCGATACGGCGGCTTCCACAGCACACCCAGGTTCCGTCCGTTCAGCGTCACGGCCGAGATGACCGAGACGTCGCCGAGATCCAGGAACACCCGGTCGGTCCCATCCGCGCGCGGCGTCCGCGCCCAGGTAAAGGTTTTCCGATACGTGGCCGTCCCCGAATAGAAGCGGATGCCGGGATCGGCGTGCGCGGTCCAGTCCGTGAGCTGCGGGAACTCCACGCGGGCCGGACCGCCCCGCTTCGGATCAAACGCAACCTGCCACGGGCCCGCGATCTCCTGCGGCGCGGGCAGGTCCACTTCGATGCGCCGGGCTTCGCCACCGGCGGTCCGCAACTGATACCGGCCTGGCGCCCAGGCAATCCCACGCGTCAGATCCACATCGGGAAACCGCGCGCTCCGCGCCTGGGGATAGGCGACCGGCACGGCCTTTGCCGCCCCGCGCATCTGATCGAATACCTGGGCCGGGGCGATGTCGCCGGCCACGACGCGCGTGTCCGCCCAGTCGTAGGCGACGCGATCGGAAAATCGGTTCACCGGCCCCGTCGCCACCAGGCGGCCGTCGAGATAGAGCCTCGGCACGCGGTCGCGGTACGTGACGCCGACGTGGGTGCCGTTTGGCACGGGGGCGTCGTAGGCCAGCAGCGGCTGAACGCCGCCGTTTTCTCCATATTGGAACACCACCACACCGTTGCTGCCCGCCGCGAATCCGCGCCGGGCGCGGCCGAGCGTGGTGAAAGTCTGATAGCCCAGCCCCGGCGTAGTCGGTGCGCCGCCCGAATATTCCCAGCCGCCGGACACCAGGACGGGCAGCGGGATTTTCCCGAGCGGCAGCGAGATGTCGGGCGAAGGCCGGACCCACGCCGCCAGCACGAACTCATCCGCGACAACCGGCGCGGTTGCAGTCACCGGCCAGACCGGGGCGCCGTTCCGCGTGACCGACGCCACCGCCGCCCCAGCACGGGACGGCGTAAAGACGACGAAGACCGACTCGTTCGCCTCCAGTTGCAGAGGCACCCGCGTGACCCCGCCGTCCCGGGTATAGGCCAGGCCCGGATCGACGGCGCCGGTCTGCGGCCGCCAGAACGCGGGCGCGTTGCCCGTCACGCGGAAGGCGATGGTGCCCTCCACTGGCTCGCTGTCCTTGTTCACCACGAAATAAAGGTCGGTGCCGTCGTCCAGGCGGCGGTGGATGTGGTTGACGCGACCGTGCAGCGCCGCGTCGGGCGCGAAGTCGGGCGGCACTCCCTCCGCCGCGAGCACGGCCTCGGGCGTCGTGCCCCAGACCACCCTGCCCTTGCCGAGGCGCCGCTCGCCCCGCCCGTCGCGCCCCGCGCCAGCGCCCCAGACGGCGTCGGCCAGCTGCGCAACCTCGTCGTCGCATGTCGGATACGCGACGAGGCTCGGCGACTTTACCGGCCGCGTGCCGAGCACGGTGGCTCCCGCCTCCACCAGTTCCTTCACGCGCCGCAGCAGCGCGGGGGTCATCGTCTCGACCTTCGGCAACGGCGCCGGCTTGTAGAAATAATCCGGCTGCGTGAGCAGCTGCACGACCGGGCGCCCCTCGGCATTGTAGCTCGGCAGCACCAGCATGCGGTAGCGCATGCCCGACGGCAGCACCACCTCGCCGTTCTCCACGCGGGTCGCCGGATCGAGGATGAGCTCCGGCGGGCAGCCGTCGAAATTGTGCCCCGGCCGGTCCGGCAGCCCGCCGCGGATGTCCGCGGGCACCGGCGGCGTGAACCGGAGCGGCGCGCCCTCCGCCGTGACGAACAGCACGTCCGCGACGAAGCGCCCCTCGCGCAACAGGTGCTGGCAGCGCGCCAGGTACTCGTGCCAGGGACGCGACATTTCCCACCAGGTCAGCGCGCGGTGGAACACCGTGCCGAAGTCGCCGAACGACACGCCCGGTGTCACGCGGGGCCAGGGCTGCATCACCCATTGCGAGAAATAGATCCGGTTGACGCCCGCGCAGAGCGACCAGTCCGCCAGCGGCTTCAGCAGCGCGGGATGGTCGAGGAAGTCGCCCCGCATCGCCGTGAATGCCTCGGATCCCACGACGCGCCGGCCGTAGACGTGTGCCGCGGAGGCCATGGCGTCCGTCAGATCGCACAGCGGCAGTCCGCTGTAGATCGACCGCTGCCAGAACTCTGTCATCGGCTCATCCGCGCGACCGCCATAGCGCAGATCGTCGACCGTGCCGTCGTAGGCCTCGATCGTCAGCCGCAGGCCCCGGCGGTGCGCATGCTCCCGCATGTAGCCCGCGTAATTGTCGAGGATCATCTCCGCGACGGTTTCGCGGTAATCCCAGAGAAAGCGTTCGGAGACCTCGCGGCTGTCCACCACGACGCCGTTCAGCGTCGGCAGGAAGGGCAGCAGGTCGTATCCGCGTCGGCGCCGAAACTCCTCGCGGAAGCCCGCCGTCCAGTTGCCGGAACCCGACTCCCAGGAATCAATGTGCGCCGATGTGATCGCGCGCCCGGCCTTGGGCCCGGCCTCGGCGACCAGCCGGTCGAACATCGCACCGAGATGCGAATCGACGGACGCGCGGCTGAGCTTGTCGGTCTCCAATCCCTGCGCCTCAGGTTGGGCGGAGCGGCCCTGCCCGTTGGCCACCGTGTGACCGAAGCGCAGGACCAGCCATCGGCCCGGCGGCGCGTCCCACCGGAGCGTGCCGTCGGGTTCCAGCCGGGACGAAAGGTCGAGTGCCTGGCCCGACGCGATCCTCTGGTCGGACGGGACCGCGGGCCAATCGGCGGAGGTCGGGATGAAACGCGGCCAGGGAACCACCTTCGCGAAGTCACGGTCGCCGGCGAAACTCTTGGTGGAATCGAACTCGGGAATCCGCATCGTCGGCTTGTCGCCAGCGACCGGATACGCCAGCACGGCGATGTCCCGGTAATGCTCGTGCCGGATGCCCTCGGGCCGCGGCAGCGCGACCGGTCCGCGCGACGGCCCCGCGACGACGGTCTCGGAGGTCACGACCTTCTGCGTCGCCTGATCGGGCCGGACCCAGGGACCGCCACTCCCCGCCCATCCCGGACCGTTGCTGACGTTCACGTCGAGGCCCAGCCGCGCCGATTCGGCCAGCAGGTGCCGGAAGTGTTCCCGCCACGATTCCGACAAGTAGCGATGGGGGCCCACCGGATTGCCCAGCGCGACATCCATGAACATGTAGCCCTCGATGCCCTGCGCCTTCATCGCCTCGAGATCGGCGGTGATGCCCTCCTTCGTGACGTTGCCTTCCATCCAGTAGACGAAGGCCCAGGGCCACGACGAGCGCGGGGGATTCGCGAACTCGCTCGCGAGATCCGCGCAAAGCCCGCCCGCCGCCAGCCCCAGGCCGAGACAGACGTAAGTGAGAATCCTGCGCATGGGACAGCGGCTTGGTCCGTCCATAATCGTCGCTCCGCTCAGGGCCGTCCGGCGGAAAGCCCCTCGGTGGCCAGACCGTCCCGTCCGGGCTCCATCACATTGTCGGCAAAGATCAGGCCCCGTGGCGCGGCAGCGCCCGGTTCCGTCCGGACCGCATAACGGTAACGCGGAGCCTCCACCTGCGGCACGCCGTTGACGAGCACGCCGCCCGGGCCCGGATCGTAGACGACGTTGCCGGTGACAAGGACCTCGCGCAGCGGCGGCGTTTCGTCGAAGGCGCCTCCGCCAAGCTGGATCGGGGCCGGCCCGATGCTGTGGCCGACCGGCCACAGCCAGCTCGAGTGCCCGCGGCCGAAGTCGGAGATGATGTTGCTGGCGATGATCGAATAGCCGTCGACGTTGGCAACCGGTTCGCCCTTCCGTCCCGCCGGCAACCGGCCCGCCTCGTGCGACGCGGTGCCCTGCATGAGCCCGATGCCGAACAGATCGCTCTTCGCGAACTGGTTTCCCACGATCAGGATGTTGCGGGCGCCGTGCATGGCTTTGATCCCGTGCGGCGTGTTGTCGACGAGGTTGTTCGCCACGATCACATGGTCGCCGTGCACGTCGAGCCCCTGCTGGGCGTTCTCGATGAAGTTGCCGTGCAGCAGCAGGTAGTCGCTGGTCTTGCCATTGCCCACCTTCAGCGAGGCGCCCTGCCGCCAGAGGTTCACGTAATTGTTGTCCCAATTCTCCTGGGAGATGAACTGCCCCTTGACGGCGTTCTTCTTCACGATCTTCCCCAGGTCGTATTTCTTCTGCAGCTCCGGCGTCGGCAGGAGCCGGTGCTCAACGATGCGGTTGCCGTGAACGAGAGCGCCGACGACGTTGATGAGGTTCATCGCCGTGCCCTCGGTGCAGTTGAACGCAAAGCCCGCGTGGGGCGAATCGGTGCGGTCGTCGACCCGCATGCCGGTGAAGTTCCGGATGGAGCAGTCGCGCACGACGACGCGGGCGCAGTCCTCGACCCGGATCGCGTTCGAGCTGCTCCAGTTCTCAAACACTCGGACATCGGCGACGACGGCGTCACGGCACCGGCGCAGGTGCAGGCCAGGCTGCTGCGTCTCTCGGGCCTCCTCGGCGCGGGTCAGGGTCACATCGCGAACCTGTGCCCCGTCAGCGCCTTCGACGACGACAATCGCCTCGGCCGCGTTGGCCTGGATGATCCAGCCCGGGCCCCACAGTCCCGAATTGCTGGCCGTAATGCGAATGGCCTTGTGAATGACGTGATAACCCGCGGGCACGAGGACAAGGCGGCCGGGATTCCGGTCGACCGCCTCCTGGATTGAGACGTACGAGGTGACGGTCGCATTGACGGGGGCCGCGCGAAGTTCCGGAGCCCCAAAAACGGAAAACATTACGCCGGCCTGCAGGAGGCCGGACAGGAGTTTTTCCAAGGGCATGAGTCTCATTGTGGGGATACCCGCGAGCCGGCCGGAGCGAGCCGATTAGGCAGCCTCTGCCATTTGAATTTTCCCGGCCGCAGCGTGCAATGCTCATCCGCCGATAATCGGCCGCAGGCCGGGAGCTGGTCTGAATAACACGACCGAACTTCCCGACGCGCGCTGCCTCATACAACACGGTGATGGCGCCGGGACTGCACGGTCACGCGACGGCCGTCGCAGGCGCTTGGCAGGGTGAAGAAGTTTCCCACTTTCGACCATTTGCCATCACTTCCGCCACTACACCCCGCCGGCTACGGCGGTGCTCCAGTCCGGTTTTACGGACCGGGCCGCAGGCGGCGTTCGCTTTCACGTATTCCGGCCAACTTCAACCTTCCGTGCGGCCGCCCAAGCGCTTTTCATGGCGTGCGTTCCTACTTCATGCCCCCCTTCGTCTCCCCTCTTGCTCGTCGGTCCGTGCTTGGGATTGCCGGCTCCGCGGCGCCTTCTCTGCGTGGCGTGGTGCATGAGGCGGTCCGGGCCCAGGACCGCCCCCTTCCCGTCCTTCCATGTCCACCATCAATGAGGTAGCTGCGCTCGCCAGCGTGTCACCGATGACCGCAGCGCGCATCCTTGCCGGCAAGAGCCTCCGGTCCAAGAGCCGCGAACGCGTCCTCCAATGCGCCCGCAAACTCGACTATGTCCGCAACCAGCAGGCGGCGAACCTGCGAACCGGCAGGTCGAGGCTGATCGGGGTGATGGTGCCCTTTATCGACAATCCCTTCTACACGAAATTCCTCCAGGAAATGCATGACGCGCTCGGCGCCCAAGGCTACCAGAGCCTCATCGCCTGCTCGTTCGGCGAGAGCAGCAGCATGCTGGCCGCCGTCAGCCTGTTTGAGACCTACCACGTCGACGGCATCGTGCTCGACATCAGTGAGGGGGTCGTCACCCGGGAGGTGCAGAAGCGCCTTCAGGCGCTCCAGCGCCGCGCCCGCTCCGTCGTCGTAACCGGAACGCAGCAGCACGACATCGGCTACGACCACCTCTACCTGGACAATCACAGCGCCATCGCGAAGGTGATGCGCCACCTACTCTCCCGCAGTCACCGGGAGCTGGGCTTCATCGGGGGCTTCGAGGGGAATCCGAACATCGAGAACCGCCTCGACGGCTTCCGACACGCACTCCGCAAGGCCGGCCTGCCCATCAACCCGGAGTGGATCTCACTCGGCAACCCCGCGCTCGGCGTGTTGCCCCAGCGCGTGAACCGGCTGCTTCGCGCCCGCAAGCGGCCGACGGCGATCGTGTGCACGAGCGACATGATCGCGATGGTGGTCGTCAAGGCGGCCTACGAGGCAGGCCTGCGCGTGCCGCAGGATCTCGCGGTGACCGGCTTCGACGACATCGAGCAAGCCAGCCTCCTCAACCCGAGCCTGACCACCGTGCGCCAGCCGCTGCGGGCCATGGCGACCGACATCGTCGACCTCCTTCTCCGCGGCCTCGGGACGAAGCGCGTCCCAATCCAGGAAAAGCGCTTCGAGGCTGACCTCGTCATCCGCGAATCGACCTAGGAGGTGTTTGGGAAAACAAATCAGGCGACCGTGATGCATTCGCTCCAAGGGAACGAAATATGAGAGCCCAGGGTGCGGCCCTGGGAATCGGAAATTCCGAAACAACAAGCCCTGAAAGGGCGCAACGATGTCGCCCTTTCAGGGCTGGATTTTTCCCAATTAATTTCCCGGGGCGCTGCGGCCGGCCTAATCTCATCTTGCCCGTTGTTGCGAAAGCGTCGGAGGATAAAATTCAGAAATAGCTCCCAAGGCGGGCGGCCCGGATCCTCGCTGGCCTGTCCGACGACTTCCCGTCCCGCCCGGCGCTGACTTCACCTTTCCCCTCGTGGCCGGACCGTCACCTATGATGGGATACGGCTTAGCGCGCGCCGCCCGCGGGCAGGTTTGTCTTCCCGTTTAGCCCCGCGTCAAACAGGTTGCCGACGACCTGGACGTTCACGGGCGCGGGCTGCACCTTCTGCTCAATGTACAGCGCGTAGAAATAGCGCGGCGACGCCTGCACCCAACGGCCGTCGAGCAGCACGGTGTCGCGGCCCGAGTCGTGGACGACGTTGCCCGCGATCAGCACATCCTTGATCGGCGGGTTCTCGGGCAGCTGGCCCATCAGCACGACGATGACATTGCGCTCGGGGTACTCGTTCTTGTGGTCGACCCAGTTCCAGTATTGGTCGCCGAAGCCGAAATTCGAAAAAATGTTGTTCGAGATGATCGTTCCGCCGTCGACGTTCTCGCCGGGCGCGATGAGCGAGTCTCCTCTGTAGTCGGACGTGCGCGACATCGCGCCGGGCATCAACTTCAGACCCCAAAGGTCGACGTGGGAGAATTGGTTGCCGTCGATCAGCACGTGCTTCGAGCCGTGCATCGCCTTCATGCCGATCATCGCGTGGGAGATGATGTTGGCAGTCACCGTCACGTTGTCGGCATGGATATCCAGACCCTGGGCCGGATGATCGATGGAGTTACCCGTGATGACGATCCGGCGAGTCTGCGTCGGCCCGGTTACCTGGATGGCCGCCCCCTGGTGCCAGTTGTTGGTGTAGCGCGTGTCGAAAATGTCCTTGTCCATGAGACGTCCCCGGACCTCGGGCACCACGGTCAGCGTGCCGAGATCGTATCGATCGCGGACCTCGCGCGTCGGCCACAGGCGGTGTTCCTGGATGCGGTTGTTGCGGATTGCCCCGCCCTCGACGCCGCGGAATTGGATGCCCGTGCCGTCGATCGACTTGAACGCGAAACCATAGAGCTCCTTCGGCTGCGTCCGGTCGTCGACCGTGACGCCCTTGTAGTTGATCACCACGCAGTCCTCGACCGTGACGTCGCGCGAGTCGCGTACGCGGATCGAGGCCTGGGTGTGGTTGTCGGTGACGCGCAGATTCGAGAGCGTGACATCCTCGGCGCCGAGTACGTCGACGCCGGGCTGCCGGGCCTCCTGCCGGCCCTCGCTCCGGGTGAGCGCAAGGCCGGTGATCCGGATGCCGCGAGCGCTCGCGATGCGCAAAATCGCCTCGGCGGAATTCGTCTGCGCGATGCGCGCGGGGCCATGGAGTTCGGTGCCGTCCTTCGTGACCACGAGCGCGGCATTGATCACATACTCGCCGGGAGGCAACTGGAGAATCCGGCCGGGATTCGCGTCGATCGCCGCCTGGAGGCTGGGAAACGCGGTCACGTCGACGGGCGCCCTTGCAGTCGGCGGCGCGGCATCCGCCACCGTCGCGCCGGCTAGGGCGAGAGCGAGGAGGGAAACGAGTTTGGCGGTGCTCATGCAGACGGGCTCGTGCCTGGAGGGTCAGTTCGCGGAATCGGGGACGTTGGAAGCGCCGAGCGAGCCTGGGCTCAGGAGGTTGGCGTAGACCTTCACGTTCACGGGGGCGGGCTGGACCTCCCGCTCGACGTAGAGCGCGTAGCGGTAGCGCGGCGGCTGCTTGATCCACCTGCCGTCAACCAGGACGGTGTCGCGGCCGTTGTCATAAACGACATTGCCGGTGATCAGGATGTCGTGGATCGACGGGTTCTCCTCGATCTGGCCGGCCCGCACGGCGATCGCGCAGAGCGTGGCCGGGCCCTTCGAGGTGTCGCCCACCCAGTTCCACGAATTCTCCCCGTAGCCGAACCACGAGATGATGTTGTTGGAGACGACGGTGCCGCCGTCGACGTTCTCCGCGGCGACCTTGCGGCCGGAGGCGGTGTCGGCGTTGGCGGACACCTGCGAGGCGGCGCCGGGCATCAGCATGATGCCCCATAGGTCGACGTGCGAGAACTGGTTGCCGTCGATCAGCACGTTCTTCGAGCCGTGCATCGCTTTCATGCCGATGATCGCGCTGCGGACAATGTTGTGTGAAAGGGTGACGTTGTCGCCGTGTACGTCGACGCCCTGGCCGGCGTTCTCGATGAAGTTACCCGTTACCAAGACATGGCTGGTGGCCATCGGATTGCTCACGTGAATGCCGGAGCCCTGATGCCAGTTGTTCGTGAAGCGGGTGTCGAAGATCTCCTGGCTCATCAAGCGCCCACGTTCCTTCGGCACCACGGTCAATTGACCCAGGCCGTAACGCGCGACCGTATCCTTGTTGGCCGGGAGCCGGATTTCCTGGATCCGGTTGTCGCGGATGATGCCGTTCTGGACCGCCACCATCTGAATACCGGTCCCGTCTATCGCCTTGAACGCATAGCCCGAAAGGTGGTGTGGCGCGGTGCGGTCGTCGATCACCGGACCCTTGTAGTTGATGACGGTGCAGCCCGCGACGCTCACGTCGCGTGAGTTCTCGGCACGGATGGAGGAGCGCGAATGATTATCGCTGACGCGCAGCTGGAGCAGCTCCACGTCCTGGCTGCCCACGACGTCCACTCCCGGCGCCTCCGCCTGCTGGCGATCCACGGCGCGCGTGAGCGAGAGGTTCGCGACCCGCACCCGCGCGGTCTTCACGACCCGCAGAATCGGTTCCTTCGGGTTGGTCTGCACGATGCGCGCCGGGCCGTGCAGCTCGGTGCCTTCGCGGTGGAGGGTGAGCGCGCGGTCGATGGTGTACTCGCCCGGCGGCAGCTGGATGATGCCACCGGCGTGGGCATCGATCGCGGCCTGCAGGTTGGGATAGGCGCTGATGTCGAGCGGCGCGGCGCTGGCGGTCGCAACCGCGACGGCAAGGGCCAGGAGGGCGAGGCATCGGCGTATTCGAATGGCGGGTACAGTCGGGGGTTGAAGCAAAGGCTCCGGGGCTGGAGGCTCAGCGTCCGGGCGCGGCGGGAGGCAGAGCATTATTCGAGGGTTATCCGGGATGGAGCCGCGGCAAGACCCGACTTCGGCTTTCCTCCTGGCGCGGCGGCTTGAGTCCAAGAAAATAGACGAGCGGCCGGCCACGCGCCGGCGAGATGCATGTGCCGCTCCGCGAGAGCGGCGGGCCGGGCACCAAAAAGAAGGGCGAGGTCCGAAGGCCCGCCCGGATGAATCCTGCCGGCGTTGTCCCGCTCAGGCGGCGATCGACTCGCGCGTCTCGAGGCCGATGTCCCGGAGACGGACCCGCATCTGCTCGATCTGCGCTGGGTCGAGCGGACGCAGCGGGCGCCGGACGACCGGGCTGGAGAACTTGCCGAGCAGCCAGCGCGCGCACTTCATGCGCTGGTGGGCCTCGCTCGAGGGCTCACCGAAGTTGTAGATGATGCGTGCCAGCTGGTCGACCATCCGCTGGGCCTCGCGGGCCTTGGCGAGGTCGCCGTCGAGGGCCGCCTCCACCATGGTGACGATGAGCTCGGGCGAGAAACCGGCGAAGCCGACGAGGGCGCCGTCCGCGGCCTCCAGCAGCGACGCGAGCAGGTACTCGTCCTGGCAGGTGATGATCGACTTGCGAGGCTCGCGCTCCTTCAGCTTCTCATAGTCGTAGCGCCAGCGAGCCATGTCACGCGTGCCCATCTTGATGCAGGCAACTTGGGGAATCGAGATGATGTCGAGCATCTCGGCGAGGGTGTAGCCGGCCCTGGTCCATGCCGGGTACTGATGCAGCACGATGTCGATCTTCGCGCCGTCGGCGACATCTTGGACGAAGCCGACGGCCGTCGCCTTCGAGCGGCCAAAGCGCAGCCAATGGTGCGGCGGCATGAGGAGAATCGCGTCGGCACCCGCCGCCTTCGCGGCGAGGGCGTGGTCGATGGCCTCGAGGCTGCCCTCCGCGCTCACGCCGGAGATCACCTTCACCCGGCGCGGCAGCGTCTTCACCGTGCGTGCGACGATCGAGGTCACGCGGGCGCGCTCCCCGGGCCGCAGCGACATGATTTCGCCAGTATGGCCGTTGCAGGTCAGGCCGCGGACGCCAGCCACGGAACCGATGTCGCGAATGTAGGCCTCCAGGCCGTTCTCGTCGATCGACTCGTCGGGAAGAAACGGACAGAGGGTCGCCGGGTAAACGCCGGACCATTCAAGTTCACGCCAGTTGGAGCTCATGGTTGTTTCGATTGGTTGCTTTTGTGGATACGAGAATCGGGTCCACGCGGTGCGACCGCCGGACACCCGCTGAACCTATCAGGTTCCGCCACCCGGCAGTAGGGGATTCGGGCCCTCGTTTTCGGCATTTTCAACCATCGCCCGCGTTGACGTTGCTTTCCGCCGCCGCCGCCGGACAATGCCGGCATGCTTCGCTCCCTGGCCCACGGGTGGCGCGATTTCAAGGAGGTGCCCGACACGCTTTGCGTGCGGTACAACTGGATCTTCCTCTGCCTGTTTGACGGCGTGCTCCAACCGCGGTTCGACCCGCCGCTGCCCGCGCCTCCCCGCCGCGGCGAGCAGGGGCCGCCGAACTTCTGGGTGATCCCGCCTCAGACACGCTACGTCGTGAGCGCCAGCACCCGGCGCTGCGAGCGCGCGGTGTTTCATTTCGCCCATGTGCCCGAGATCCTGCAGACCGCGGCCCGCAGACACGGGTATCTCGCGTGCCGGCTCGGCCCGCGGCAAATCGAGATGGTGCGCACAATCGTCGCGGCGATCGAGCCCCACTACGCGCGCCCCACGGCACTCAGCGAGGTCCGGTTTGAGATCACCGCGCTGCAGCTGTCGCTCCTCGCCCTCCCCGAACTCGACGCCCAGGCCGTTCACCCGCTCTACAACCTCTCGCGCGAGCGGGTGGAGAAGGCCGTGGCTTGGTATACCGAGCACATGGCGGCGGCTCCCTCGCTTCGCGACGTCGCTGCCGCGGTCCACGTCTCGCCATCGCACCTCCGCCGGCATTTCTACGAGCGGCTCGGCCGCAGCCCCAAGGCGGTCTTCAACAAGTCGCGCCTGCAGCGTGCGACCAAGCTGCTGGTCGGCACCACGCTGACGCTCGATCAGATAGCCGAGCACTGCGGATTCAACACCGCCTCCGACTTCTGCCGGGCCTTCAAGGGCCACTTCCACGT
Organism: Opitutaceae bacterium; assembly: GCA_005792355.1. GTDB lineage: Bacteria > Verrucomicrobiota > Verrucomicrobiia > Opitutales > Opitutaceae > ER46. The sequence goes on along the minus strand of SXSC01000256.1, from coordinate 65,676 downwards.
CACGCCAAACGCGTGGCGCCGCAACGTAAACTCCGCCACGCCGCGCCCTCGCCGACACGCCGGGGGCCGCGGCTCGGAGGGTTCCTCCGGCACATGATCGCGGTAGCGGCCCAAAGACCAGCTATTCCGTCACGCGTCAGCGCGCTGGCGCGGCGGCCGGCCCTTCGCCCGGGAGCGGGATGTTCGACACCCCTTCCGTGCCGGGATTGAAGAGGTTGTTGGCAAATTTCAGGCCCACGGGCGCGCCGACACCGGTCGCGATGCGCACGGCGTGGCGGTAGCGCGGCGGCTCCACGCGCGGCTGGCCATCGACGAGAATCTGGTCGCGCCCGGTGTCGTAGATGATATTGCCCTCGACGAGCACGTTGCGCAGCGGCGGGATGTCCGGCTTGCGGGAATCCCCATTGAACAGCAGCGGAACGGGGTTGCTGTCGTTCCAGATCCAGCGCGCGTTGCCGTACCCGAAGTCCGAGATAATGTTGTTGGCGGCGATCGTGTGGCCGTCGAGGTTCTCGTCGCGGGCCTGGCCGTCGGGCCCGGCGGCCAGCGGCCCGTGCGAGACGGTCCCCGGCATCAGCATGATCGCCCAGAGGTCGGTCCGGACGAATTGATTGCCGAGAATGAGGACGTTCCGCGCGCCGTGCATCGCCTTCATCCCCATGAAGGCGTTGTTGACGATGTTGTAGGCGACGATCGCGTTGTCGACGTGGATGTCCATGCCTTGCGGGGCGTTCTCGACGTAGTTGCCGAGGATCTGGAAAAAGTGGTCGGTGCCCGGCTCGTCGGCGGGAGGCGCCTCCTTGGGGATGAACGGGTTGGTGCCCACGAGCGGATCAGTCTCGACGTTGGCGATCGCGATGGCCGACCCCTGATGCCACGCGTTGTTGTATTCGGCATCCCACATCGACTGAGGCAGGCCGCTGCCCTTCTTGGCCTCCTTGGCGCTGAACGAACCGAGCTTGTGCTTGGCCTTCAGCTCGCGGGTCGGGATCATCACCTCCTCGATGACGCGGTTGTTCCGGATCATGACGGCCCGGCTCGCGCGCACGCCGATGCCGGTGCCTGTGATGACATTGAAGGCGTAACCACCCACGACCTCGAAATCCGGGTGCTCCGGGCGCCGACGGCGGTCGTCGATCGAGATGCGACTGTAGTTGCGGATGAGGCAGTCCTGGATCGTCAGGCCCGCACAACTGCGCACGTAGATGGTCGCGAGGTCGCCGCGGTTGTCGACCAGGCGGAGGTTGCTGAGAACGACATCCTTGCTCTCGTTGACGAAGATGGCCGTGCGGTGCGTCTCCATGCGTCCTTCCATCCGGGTGAGCGTGAGGTCGCGCACCTGCACGTCCGACGCGCCGCGGATTTCGATGATCCCCGCCTCGGGGTCGGACTGCACGATCCGGCCCGGGCCCCAGAGGCCGGAGCCGTTGGTGCGCAATTGCAGGCTCGCGGTGATGACGTGGTCTCCCGCTGGGACGAATACCGGCCGGCCCGGGTTGCGGTCGATGGCCTCCTGCAGCGATCGGTAGTCGGCGGCGGAGATGCCCATTGACGGATCGGCGAGGAGTTTGGCGGCTGCGAAGAGGCAGGCCGCAAGCACGAGACCGCGGCGCGAAGACCGCGCGGGTCGGAGGGAGGGGACGTTCGGTATCATGGGGCGCAGGGTGGTCTATTACTTGGGGAAAATGACGGCGGCTCAACGATCCGCGGGCGCGGCGGATTCGGCGCCCGGCTCGAACACGTTGTCGGCGAAAAGCAGGTCCTCCGGTGCGCCCGCCCCCGCGGCCACGCGCACGGGACGCCGGTACCGGGCTGGAAAGCCGGCGGACCCGCGATCGCGCTCGGTGTCCTCGATGACGTTGCCGCTGACGACGACGTTCCGCAGCGGCGGGTTGTGGGGCAGCGGCGCCCTGTCGAAGCGGAAGGGAGCCCGCTCCGGGGTTCCCTGCCAGATCCAGCCGGCGTTGCCGCGACCGAAATCCGCCACGACATTGTGCGCAACGATCGAGTAGCCGTCCACGTTGGCCGCAGCGCGGCGGTCCGTGCCCGGCCTCGCAGCGTGCGAACTGGTGCCGGGCATGAGCCCGACGCTCCAGAGGTCGCTCTTTACAAACTGGTTTCCCAGGATGAGCACATTACGCGAACCGTGCATCGCCTTCATCCCGATGTGCGAATTGTTCACGATGTTCTGCGCGAGGATGACGTGGTCGGCGTGAAGGTCGGTGCCCTGCCCCGCGTTCTCGAAATAGTTGCCGATGATCTGCGCGCCGGAGGTGAACTCCGGCGACGTCACTCCCATCGCGCGACTCTGGTTCCAGTTGTTGACGTACTCCTCGTCCCAGGTCTTCTGCGACACGATGCGGCCCTTCTCCGGATCCTTGCCCACGAACTTCCCGAGGCGGTAGCGGGCCTGCAACTCCGGCGTCGGGAGCAGCCGGCGCTCGATGATGCGGTTGCCGGTGACGACGCCGCCGGTGCTGTTCGAGATCATCAGGCCGTTGCCCGCGATGCAGGTGAAGGCGTAGCCGTAATTCTCGTAGTCCTTGTGACGGTCGGTGCGGCGCCGGTCGTCGATGTCGATCCGGCAGTAGTTCTCGATCAGACAGTCGCGCACCTGGATGCCAACGCACTCCTGCGCCTCGATCGTGGAACGGCTGGTCCAATGCTCGCGCACGCGCAGGTTGCTCAGGACGACCTCGCGGCTGCGGGTCACGGCGATCGTTGCCCGGCGGGTCTCACGGCGGCCTTCGGACCGCGTCAGGGTGAGGTCGCGCACCTGCACGCCTGCCACGCCGTCGATCTCGATGAGGGCGGCCTCCGGATTCGTCCCGATGATCCGCCCCGGACCCCAGAGCCCCGACCAATCGGTCCGCAGGCGAATGGGCGCGGACACGGCGTGGTCGCCGGCCGGAAGGAAGATCATCCGCCCGGGATTCCGATCGACCTCCGCCTGTATCCAGTCGCCAGTGCCGGCAACGGTTTCCGCGGCCGCTGCGGAAACGACTGCCGCGAGCATGGCGGCCATAAGGGCGGCCAGAGGGCGCAAGTGGAAGATTTCGTTCATGCTGGGGAACGGCAGCTCGGGCGGCGCGCCAATTCGCGCGTCCCTCGGCCGGTCGTGTTTCGGAGTGGGTCCGAGTCTAACACGGTCGCAGCTCATCGGCAAGAGCGAGAACGCGCCTGGAATAATCAGTTTCGACCAGCGCCGGCTGCGCTCGTGAGCGATCCCTCGCGGCGCTTCAGCTTCGCGGTCAGGAAATCGGCCATGGTCCCGTACTTGGCGTCCGGTGCTGCGGGATAGGTCAGCACCGCCTCGACCCCGGCGGCGGACAGCGCCTCGGTGAGCTTTAGTCCCTGCACGGCCGAATGGGTCGGATCCTGCTGTGCGATGCCGACGACGGGGGCGCCCTTTTCGTTCGGAAACTCGAGGAAGACCGGGGGATCGTCGCGCGACAGGTGGGTGATCGGGGAATATTCGCGAATATGCGGGAGAAGCTGGTCGCGCGCCTCGAACAGCAGCGCAAACAGCCCGCGGGCGGTCGCGTAGAGCCGCGCCCGCCGGACCGGGCCTCCCGCCATGAGCGGCTTCCGCAGGTACACCGCCGGGGCGCTCGCACTGCAACCACCAGGGGCGCCCTTCCAGGGCCGCCGTCGCCGAAGCCGCGTCGGCAATCGACGCGAGGCCGGGAAAGGCCGCACCGAGCAGGTGCGCGCGTACCAAGACTTCCAGTGTCGATATCGTCATCAGTTTCATGATATTCCGGTCAGGGACTGCGGACTAGAGGGAAGGAACACGCCGCGACCACGACGATACGTCTCGGACCGCGCGACGAATGGGGGCAATTCACAGAGGGGCACCGTCACTATCGGGCAGGCGGAGTGAAAGTGGCAAGCGCGGACTCGCGACGCCCGTCGGTGCTCGGATGCGCCGTCGCCGGCCGCCATCGCGCGCGAATTTTTCCCATTGACCTGATATCGATATCACTTTTTATCCGATCCCGTTGATGATCGTCGTCCCCGCCAAGCCCCTCGGCGCGTCGAAGGCAGTTTCCGCCCCGCGTTCCAACCCCACCCGCGCACCGCACCTTGCGCCAGCCGCCGGCACCTCGGTTGAAAACGCGGATTACAGAAACTGCCACGCCATTACGCCGCGCCTCTGTACTTGGTAATGTAATACGACAGTTCGTCGGATACCCTAACCCCAATCGGAGAATCCCCATGAGCGTTGCCGCCATTCGACGCAGTTTCCAGGTCGTGCATCACTTGATGTCCCAGGGCGAAACCCGCTTCACCGACCTCGCGCACATCCTCGCGCCCATTTCGCGCACCGGGCTTTCCCACTTGCTGGCGTCGCTCAAGGAAATCGGCGAACTCGAGCACGACGGGAGGAAATACCGGCTCACGCCGACGGCCGCGAGCCTCGCCGGCCAGGCCGGCGCGATCTATTCCCTGCCACCCTCGCTGACGGCGCAGATTCACCCAATCGTCGAGCGCACCGCCGCCGCGCTCGGACACTCATGCGCACTGTTCGCGCTCGTCGGCAAGTCGACCATGAAGGTGCTCGACTCCCACAACCTGCCGGTGCCGCACCAGGCCTTTCCCGCCACGGACGATGAGCTCCCGCTGATGCCATTCCATGGGTTCGCCCAACTCTTCCTTTCCCACGCGCCCGAGTCAGTCGCGCTAGAATGCTATCGCTACTGGCTCCCCTACCTGCAGCCCAATCCCGGCGTGCGCCTCGCCCCGACGGAAGAGGCCTTCCTCGCGGAACTGAGAAAGATCCGCCGCCTCGGGCACGCACTGGAATACCGCGCGGAAGTCCGTCCGGTGCTCAGGGTGGCAGTCCCCGTGCCGGTGCCCGACTTGCCTGAGGTCCGGTTCGCCGTCGGCATCGTGGCCAACTTTGTCTACCTGCTGGAAGTCGAGGCCCAGATCGGCGCGCTGCGCGCGGCGGCGGTCGAGATGGCCGAGGTAATGGACGGCAAGTTGCCGACGGATCTCTTCCCGTCGGGCCGTTCCCCGGCCACCACCACGCCGTTGCCGGCCAAGAGCGTGGCGCCGGCACGCTCCGGTGCCCGCGCCCGCGCGAAGTCGCCGTGGCAGCCGGAGGAGCCCTCCCTCACCCAGCCGGAACGCGACCTCATCGCGAGCTGACGGCCAACGCGCTCCGTGCCTGCGTTCCCCGGTCGAGTCGTCGCCTCCCTGCTAGTCGGGACGGCGTTCACTGTCGGCGCGCTCGCCGCGACCGGCGACGACCTCCCGGCCCGCTTCCGCACGCCGCCGCCCGAGACGCGGCCGTGGTGTTTCTGGTACTGGATGAATCACCATACGTCGCGCGACGGCATCACGCGCGACCTCGAGGCGCTGCAACGTTTCGGGATCGGCACGGTGATCATCGGCAACATCCACCTGCCGGAGCTACCCGTGGGCAAGGTACCCGTCCTGGGCGACGAGTGGCTTGAACTCACCACCTTCTCGATCCGCGAGGCACGCCGCCTCGGACTGGAGGTCGGATTTTTCAACTGTCCCGGCTGGAGTCAGACCGGAGGCCCCTGGGTCTCGCCGGCGCAGACGATGCGTTTCCTGACCTGGAGCGAAACCCGGGTCGCCGGCGGCCGGACTTTCCAGGGAAACCTGCCCGCGCCGCGCGCCGATTTCCAGGACGTCGCGACGCTGGCCGTGCCGGTGTCCGCTGAGGATGGCGTCCAATTGCAACAGCTCGCTCCCCGCGTCGACGCGCCCGGCGCACTGGATGACCTCCGGTGGCTGCTCGACGGCAACCGCGCGACCGTGCTGCGATTCCCGCCCGACCGATCGGAGTGGACCCTGACGCTCACCGCGGACCGCCCGTTCATCGCCCGCAGTCTGACGCTGCACCCGAGCCAGGCGGATTTTACCCTCAACGCCGAGCTCCAGGCGGCCAAGCCGGACGGCTCCTACGAGACGGTGCGGCGGTTCCGAGTCGATCGGAGCAACAACCGGCCCAATGTCGGGCCGGTGCCGCATGCCCCGGTCGCGATTTCTTTTCCCCCGGTCACGGCCGCGGGCTGGCGGCTCGTGCTGACCGACATCAGCACGCGCGACCCCAACGCCGAGTTCCTCGACACCCCCGCGCCCACCGAGCCGAAGGCCGGCATCGCCGAGCTGGAGCTTTCCGCCGCGCCGCGCGTCGAGCGGATGATGGAGAAGCAGCTCGCCAAGCTCCATCCGACGCCCAAGCCGCTATGGAACGATTACCAGTGGCCGGCCCGCGCCGACCGCATCGAGGAAGCCTTGGTGACCGATCCGACCCGCGTGATCGATCTCACTTCGTCGATCGGCCCGGACGGACGCCTCACTTGGACCGCCCCGGTCGGCGATTGGGTGCTGCTGCGGATCGGCATGAGCCCGACCGGCATCACCAATCACCCGGCCGCGCCCCACGCCACCGGCCTCGAGGTCGACAAGATGAACCGCACGGCGCTTCGCCAGCATTTCGACGCCTACGTTGGGCGGGTGCGCGACCGCCTTCTCGCGGAGGATCGGGTCGCCTTCAAGTATCTGGCCGTCGACAGCTACGAAGTCGGTTCGCAGAACTGGACCGACGACAACACCGCCCGTTTCGTCCGCACCTTCGGCTACGATCCGCGCCCCTGGCTGCCGGTCCTGTCCGGCCGGGTGGTCGGCTCCGCGGACCAGTCCGACCGGTTCCTCTGGGATCTTCGCCGCCTGGTCGCCGACCGCGTCTCGTACGATTACGCCGGGGGCCTGCGGGCGATCGCCCGTGAAGCGGGGATGAAGCTGTGGCTTCAGAACTACGGACACTGGGGATTCCCCGGCGAATTCCTGCAATATGGCGGGCAGGCCGACATGCTCAGCGGCGAGTTCTGGGCCGGCAAGGACCTCGGCGACATCGAGTGCCGCGGCGCGGCCTCGGCGTCGCACACGTACGGCCTGCCGGTCACCTACGGCGAGGCGTTCACGTCCGCCGACTTTTTCGACTACCATCCCTATGCGCTGAAGGCGCGCGGCGATTGGGCCTTTGCCGAGGGCGTCAACCACCTGATCATCCAGGTGTCGATGCACCAGCCCGACGAATCACGCCCCGGCACCAACGCGTGGTTTGGCACAGAGTTCAACCGTCACAACACCTGGTTCGCATCCGGCCGCGCCTGGACGGAGTACCTGCAGCGCTGCCACCTCCTGCTCCAGACCGGACAGAACGCGGCCGATGTGGCGGTGTTCATCGGGGAGGACACGCCGGCCATGACTGGGCCGACCCAGCCCGCCGTGCCCGACGGCCATGCGTTCGACTACATCAACGCGGAGGTGATCCAGACCCGTCTGCGCGTCGAGCGAGGCCGCTTCATTCTGCCCGACGGCACGTCCTATTCGCTCCTCGTCCTGCCCGACCGGCGGACCATGCGCCCGGAATTGCTGGCAAAGCTTCGCGAGCTCGCCGCCGCCGGTGGCGCGATCCTCGGCCCCGCCCCGGAACGTTCGCCCAGCCTTGCGGGCTATCCTGCGAGCGATGCGCGCGTCCGCGAACTGGCGGCCGACGTGTGGTCCGGCCGACATCCTAATATATATGGAGGCAACGATGTCGTGGGCACACTCCGGCACCTCCGGCTCGGACCCGACGTCGCTGGCATCGAACCGAAACGCGTGCGCTGGGTCCACCGCACGACCCCTGACCGCGAGATCTATTTCCTGTCCAATCAGTCGAGCGAGCCCCTCACCCTGTCACCGGTCTTCCGCCAGACCGGCCGCGCGCCGGAGTTGTGGGATGCGGCGACCGGCCTCATTTCCCGCAGCGCCCGCTTCGCTCCCGTCGAGGGCAGGACCCGCGTCGACCTTTCGCTCGGCCCGCGCGGATCGATCTTCGTGGTGTTTCCGCGCGGCGAGCCCGCCGTCGGCATCGCGAGCGTTCTCCGTGATGGCCGCCCGGATACAGTCACCCGCGTCGAACGCGACGGGGACGCAGCGGTGGCCCGGATCGCCGCGAACGGCTCCTACCGCCTGCAGCCGACGGAGGGTGGCGCGCTCGTGCTCGACGTCCGCGACCTGCCCCCGCCCCGGACGCTCGACGGCCCGTGGCAACTCCACTTCCCCGCGGGAATGGATACGCCGAGTTCCGTTTCCCTGCCGCGCCTCATCTCGTGGTCCGAGCACTCGAACCAGGCCGTCCGGCATTTTTCCGGCACGGCCACCTACGAACATACGCTGACCGTTCCACCGGACTGGCTGGCCAAGGGCCGCCGCGTGGTCCTGGAACTGGGCCGGGTCGAGGTGATCGCCGAGGTGAGCGTGAATGGCCGCCCCGCCGGCACCGCCTGGCTGCCGCCGTACCGGCTCGACGTGACGTCGCTGCTCCAGCCCGGTGCCAACCCGCTGTCCATCCGGACCTCGAACCTCTGGCGCAACCGAATCATCGGCGATCTGAAATTCCCCGACTGCTTCCCGGAGGGCCCGCGGCCGAAGCAATTTCAGACGAAGCTTTTAACGCTCGGCAAATGGAACCGCGACCTCGAGTCGCTCCAGCCATCCGGCCTGCTCGGCCCCGTCCGCGTCTTCGTTGAGCAGGATTATCCCCTCTCCTTCTCGCGGCGCTGATCGTCGCGACGATTGTTTTCCCATGCGCTCCATCGGCCTGCTTTCCCGTCTCGCCGTCCTCCTCGGTTGCAGCCTCGCTGCGCTTCCCGTCGGCGCTGCCACCGCCGGCTCGCGGCCGCACATCGTCGTCATCCTGGCCGACGACATGGGCTGGGGCGACCCCGGCTGCTATCAGCCCGGTTCGGTGATCCGCACGCCGCACATGGACGCGCTTGCCGGCGAGGGCATGCGTTTCACGCAGGCGCACACCCCGTCGGCGGTCTGCAGCCCGACCCGCTACGGGCTGCTCACCGGCCGGTATGCCTGGCGCACCCGGATGAAGGAGGGCGTGCTCGATGGCTTCGCCCCACCGCTGATCGAACTGGACCGCCCCAACCTCGCCGCATTCCTGCGCGCGCAGGGCTACGCCACCGCCTGCTTCGGCAAATGGCACCTCGGCATGCAGTGGCTCCGACCCGATGGATCTCCGCTGACCGGCGACCTGATGCTCCAACCCCGCAAGGGATTTCGCAGCGGCGAGGAGGTCGACACCCATCGACGCCTTACGGCTGGCCCGACGACGATCGGCTTCGACACGTATTTCGGCATCGCCGGTTCGCTCGACATGGCACCGTACAGTTGGATCGAGAACGACCGGTGCCTGATCGAGCTCCCCAGTTTCGTCGCGGACGACCGCCGCGAGATGCAGAACCTCTCGCCGGGCATCGGCGACGCGGGGTTCGATCGCACGGAGGTGCTGGCCACACTGACGAAGCGCACGGTCGAGCACATCGACCGCCATTTCCGCCGACCGGACTCGAAGCCGCTCTTCCTCTATCTTCCGCTCAACTCGCCGCACGTGCCGCTGGCGCCCAGCAAGCACTACGTGGGACGCAGCCCCGCCGGCGTCTATGGCGACTTCATGATCGAAACCGACGACTTCGTCGGTGCCGTCACCGACGCCCTTCGGCGCCACGGCCAGCTCGACAACGCGATCGTGGTCCTCACCTCGGACAACGGCGGGCTGTGGCACATCTGGAATCCCGTCGAGGCGGACGACGTTGCCGGCTACAAGCCCCACGAACGCGGCCTGAGCCTGGACCGCCTCGGACACCGCAGCAACGGCAACCTCCGCGGCACGAAAGCGGACATCTACGAGGGCGGGCATCGCGTGCCGTTCATCATCCGCTGGCCCGCCGCCGTAAAGCCGGGTTCCGTCTGCACGACGCCGGTCGAACTCACCGACGTCTTCGCCACGGTGGCGGATGTCCTGGGCCAGACGCTGCCAGCGGAGGCGGCGCCCGACAGCTTCTCGCTGCTGCCCCTGCTCAAGAACCCGTCGTCGCAGTCTTTCGCACGTCCTTTCCTGGTCCACCACTCGCTCCATGGAGTTTTCGCCGTACGCCGCGGCCCCTGGAAATTCGTCGAATCACGCGGATCGGGCGGCTTCTCGTCGCCGAAGACAGTCAATCCCGCGGCGGGGGAACCCACCGGGCAGCTCTACCACATGGACAACGACCCGCTCGAGACCCGGAACCTGTTCGCCTCAGAGCCCGCCCGCGTCGCGGAGTTGCAGCGGTTGCTCGACGAAGTGCGGCGCGGCGCCTCGGTGCGCGCGCTCGCCCGCGACCCAGCCGCGGCGGCATCGACGCGCTGAAGCTTCGCGCGGGCGTTGTGGCAGGGTCGGATATTTCGGTTGATAGGATCCTCTCTCCGAACGGACGTGAAGGACGGGGCAGTCGTTGATCAAACCCGGGCCGGCTCGGAGAGCCGGCCCTACACGCAGTCGGTAGTGGCTATTCGGGAATCGGCGAATCCCTCCGGAATCGCTTTCCCTCCCAGACGAAATCGCCGCTGACGGGATCGTAGCTGAGGATGCGCAGCGCGCTGCCGGGCGCGAACTCCGCCTCGGTCTTCGGCAGCCATTTGCGGTGCTCGGCCACGACCGTCGCTTGCTCACGTCGTCCCGCGAGGTTCTCCCATTCGTTGGGATCGGATTGAAGATCGTAGAGCTCCTCGGAGCCGTCGGCATAGCGGATGTAGCGATAACGCTCCGAACGGACGGCATGGTTGCCGGGATTGTGGGTCGTGAGCGCGGGTCGCTCCCGGCGGGTGCCGGCCGTGCGCAGCTGGGCACCGAGACTCAGTCCTTCCAGATCGAGCCGCGCCGAAAGCCTGCACAGCTCAGCCAGCGTGGGATAGATGTCCAGGAGCTCGGCCGGCTGCGTGCAACGTCCGCCCGGGACCACGCCGGGGCCGGCGAAAATCAGCGGCACGCGGGTGGATCGCTCCCAGAGGGTGTTCTTGCCGGTGATGTCCTTCTCGCCCAAGTGCCACCCGTTGTCGCCCCAGAGCACGACGATCGTGTTGTCCGCGTGATCACTGGCTTCGAGCGCATCGAGGATCCGTCCGATCTGCGCATCGGCGTAGCTGACACTCGCCAGGTACGAGCGCACGAGGTTGCGCCACTGGCGGTTCTCGCGCAGCCATTTGAGCCGCGGTTCCGGCAGCTCCCAGTGCAAGGCCCAGGAGAACCGCGGCGTGTCGTCCCGGTCGCCGGCCAGATAGGGAGGCAGCACGGAATCGTCGTCGGGATAAGGCGCGAACCACACCGGCGGCGCGTAACATGGAACGTGCGGGAGGAAAATGCCGGCCGCGAGGAAGAACGGCCGGTCGGCCGGCATCGTCCGCAACCGTTCCGCCGCCCAGGTCGCCACCGGGTAGTCGCCCCGCTCGTCGTCACGATGCGGAAAGGCGCCCCAGTCCATCAAGGGATGGTTTCCCATCGGTGTCGGAGGGATCAGTTTCCGCGCGGGCTTCACTCCCAGCTCGCGCGCGCCGCCGGCCGGACCCAGCACTTCGAACTCCGACCGCAGCGACTCGGGGCCCCACTCGTCGTGGTAGATCTTTCCCGTCACGAACGTGGCATAGCCGTTCGCCCGGAAATGCTGGGGCAGCGTGACCCGCTCCCGGACGGCCGGCACCGTACGAAACCACGGGGCAAGCCCGTACACGCCGCTCGTGGTCGGGCGGACACCGAGCATCACGCTCGTGCGCGACGGATTGCACAGCGGCGCCTGGCAGTGCGCGTTGAGGAAGACCGTGCCGCGGCGCGCGAGCCGGTCGATGTTCGGCGTCCGCACCAGCGGGTGGCCGCCCAGCGCGCCGATCCAGTCGTTCTGGTCGTCGAGCGCGATGAAGAGGACGTTGGGCCGTTTTGCGTCCGGCGCGGCGGTAACAACTGAAAACGCGAGGACTGGGACCAGGAAAAAGAGCGGGCTTCGGCACATGGGGCGTGGGGGTCGATCCGCGTGCAGAAAACGAGGCGGTTGAACGAAGTGGGGGCTCCGCGGGAAGAGAGCTCGGTGCCACCCTGCCGTGCCGGGAGTCCCATGCAATGGCGGCAAGCACCCGCGCTTCCCGGCGGTCTAAAAATAAGGACTTGGGCGCGCCGTTGGCGGCGGCCGTGCGCAGAGGGCTCGCGCCCGCCGTCGTCCTCTGCCTCATCTTTTCGTCATGACCAACCGCGCCGCGCCCGATCGCTGGTGGTTTCGCCTCGTCGGCATCTTTCTGATCGCCGCCACGCTGCCGGCCGCGATCACGCCGCCGAAGGATCTCGTTGTCGCGGGCGCGACCCTCGCCACCGCGCCGGACCTGCCGTTGCGCCCCGTGGCCGGTCCACGCGCCGGCATCCCGGGCTTTGATGCCGGGGATCCCGTGACGCTGGCCGCGCGCCTCACGTCGCCCATTGGCAACCGGGGATCGCTGGCGTTCTGGTTCCGCACCGATCGCGCCTACCAGAGCGGCGCGGCGACCGCGGAGTCTGAGCAGGTCTTGCTCGAGCTGCCCGGAGTGCTCAGCGTGAGCTTCGTTACCGAGCAGGCCTCGATCAATCTGTACGTCGGCTGGGGACAGCGGAAAGACACCGTCACCCAGGGAGCCGCGGGGACGCGCAAGGGCATCCAGTTCGATCGCCTGATCCGCGTGCTCCTGCCCGAGTGGCCGGGCCCGGCGTGGCATCACGTGGCGATCAACTGGGATGCCCGCGCCGGAGAGTGCAACGCCTACCTCAACGGCACTCCCTACCATATCCGCGGCACACGGATCGCGCTCTGGAGCAATCCGTCGGCCGACCGGCTCATGCTCCGTCCCGGCGGGCGTTTCGCACTCGCGGACGTGCGGGTCGCAACCGCGCCAATCCCAGAGGCCGACCTGCGATCGCTGGTGGGTGACGCGCAGTGGGGCCAGCTCGACCGCCTGCTGGGCGTCGCCGGCTACGGGAAGTTGGATCCGGAGTCGGTCCGCGGATCCGAGATCTATGTCCGCCGCTTGGCGGAGCCCGCCGATGTCGCGGACTGGGTCCTCGAAGGCCCCGGAGAGATTCGCTTCCGCGATGGCTGGATGGAATTGAAATCGCAGCGGCCCGACGGGCCCAACGGACACCTGGTTTTCTGGCCGCGCGGCGATTTCCCCGACCGGATGCTCGTCGAGTTCGAGTTCGAGGTGCTGAGCGAGCACGGGCTCAACATTCTTTTTTTCGGCGCCCGTGGCCACGGCGGCCGGGACATCTTTGATCCGATCCTGAAAGCGCGCGACGGCACGTTCATCGACTACACCCACGGCGACATCGACAGCTACCACATCTCGTATTTCGCCAATGCCCCGGCCGAGCCGCGGGCGGTCGCGAACCTGCGGAAAAACAGCGGCTTCTTCCTCCTCGCCAACGGTCCTGTCGCGCTGCCCGCGGGAGGCACCGGGCGGTCGCATCGCGCCGCTCTGCTCAAGGAGGGAGCGCGGCTGCGCATGGCGGTGGACGGCGAGATCATCATCGACTTCACCGATGACGGCGCGCGCGCGGGCCCGGTCTGGGGCGCCGGCAGGATCGGATTCCGCCAGATGCAATGGTCCGCCTGCCGATACCGCAACCTGCGCGTCTCGGCGCTGCGGCCAAACGCCAAATAGGCGACGCGCGGTCCAAATTAGACTACCTTCTCCGGTCGCGGAGCGGTTCGGTGATTGCTCCCGTTGCGACGTCGCCTTGCCGTAAAATTCTCCACGTTCGCCGCGTCGATTCCAACTCCGGCCCCCACCCCAGGATGAGCCCTCGTTCCGCTTCCTTGACCCGCACCATCGCCGCCCTCTTGCTCGGAGGGGCCACGCTGGCCTTCGCCGGAGCCGGGCTCGCCCAGACGCAGGGCCCGCATCCGATCCGCGGCGCCGACGGCCGCCCACTCAACGTCATTATCCTCTACGCAGACGACATGGGCTGGGGCGACCTCGGGGTGCAGGGGCATGCCTTCCTCCGCACGCCCGCCATCGACCGCCTGGCCGCGACCGGCATGCGACTAACCCAGTTCTACGTCACCGCCCCCATCTGCTCGCCGTCGCGCGCCGGCCTCCTGACCGGGCGCATCCAAAACCGGTTCGGGATGAAGAAGCTCATCAACGATAGCCCCGATCGCACCATCGCCTTCCACCATGTGCCGACCGACGAGCCGATGATGCCGCGCATGATGCGCGAGGCCGGATACCGGACGGCCCATGTGGGCAAGTGGCACATCAGTTTCCCCGACCGGAAGAACGAGCCCCGACCCGAGGACTACGGCTATGATCACTCCCTTCTCCTCTCCGGCGCCCGTCACGGCAGTTACTTCAGCGCGAACTGGCGGCGAAACGGCAAGCCGATCACGACGGAGGGTCGCTGGTCGGCCGAGGTCTACGTCGACGAAGTGATCGACTTCATCGAGAAGGACCCGTCCCGGCCGTTCTTCGTCAGCCTCTGGTCGTTCGCGCCGCACCAGGAGGTCTTCTGCGCGCCCAAGTACCGCGAGATGTACGCCGACCGCTCCGAATCCGAGCAGTACTTTTACGGCACCATCACGCAGATGGACGAACAATACGGCCGCCTGCTGCGCTACCTCGACGAGCACGGGCTCACGGACCACACCATCGTCGTCTTCTCGAGCGACAATGGCGCCGAACCGCACCTGATCCCGTGGAGCGACCGCGCCCGCGGCTCCAACGGGGGCCTGCGCGGCGGCAAGCATTTCATCTATGACGGCGGCATCCGCGTGCCCGGCATCGTCCGCTGGCCGGGAGTCACTGAGCCCGGTCGCGACAGCCGCGAAGTCGCGTGGACCGCGGACCTCATGACGACCTTCACCACCGCGACCGACTCGAAACCCGATCCGACCCGTCCCTTCGATGGCATCGACCTCAGGCCCGTGCTCCGCGGCGGCACCGCGCAACGGCCGCGGCCGCTGTACTGGGAATTTGAGGGCGGCGTCACGCTCCGCAATGACGTCAAGATGGAGGCCCCGGGCCTGGCCCTGCGCGATGGCCGCTGGAAATTTCACTGCAACACCTCGTTCGAGCGGGTGGAGCTTTACGACCTGGACATCGACCAGAACGAGCAATGGAACCTCAAGGACGTCTACCCCGAGGTCGCCAGCCGTTTCCTGGCGACCATGCGCGGCCTGTACGCCGAAGTAAACGGTCCCTACTCGAAGTCCGCCAATTTCTGGAACGCGGACATGGTGACCATTCCCAAGACGCTGGGCGATCCCGCCCTCTCGCGCTAGGCCGGAGTTATGCGACACTTTCCAGCTTCCTGGCCGGCCGCGTTCCCTTCTTCGCCTCCAAAGACCGCGTTCCGCTCGAGGGCGAGCCGACCTGGAACGTCCGGCCGACGGCGGAAGTGAACTGAACTCCCGCCCCACCGCGTCGTCCCTCGACTCACGTCCCGCGTATTCCTTCATGCACATCGACCTCACGGGGCGCACTGCCCTCGTCACCGGCGCCGGCAGCCGCCGCGGCATCGGCCGGGCCACCGCACTCGCGCTCGCCGCTTCCGGAGCCGCGGTGGCGTGCTTCGACCTGGATCGTACCGGAGTGCGGAAGACCGCGGACGCCATCCGCCGGACCGGGGGCCGTGCGCTGGCCCTGCCCGGTGACGCGTCCCGCGCCCGCGATGTCGACCGAGCGGTCGCCGCTGTCGTCAAGGCCTGGGGGCGGCTCGATCTCCTCGTCAACAATGCCGCCGTCGCCACGCTCAAGCCCGCGCTCGATCTTTCCGAGGCCGAATGGGACCGCATGATGACGGTGAACCTGAAAGGCTACTTCCTCTTCTGCCGCGCCGCCGGCCGGCGGATGGTCGCGCAAGGGGCGGGCAGCATCGTCAACATCTCCTCGATTTCCGCGACGCTCTCCGGCGACCACAAGGTGGGATACTCCGCCTCGAAGGCGGGCATCAATCTCCTCACCCGCGGGCTCGCGCTCGAGCTGGGGCGGCACGGCGTCCGCGTGAACAGCGTCTCGCCGGGCGCGATCGCGACCGACATCGTCAAGGATGCCCGCCTCCGCGCCGTTTTCAGCCGCATCCCGCCGCACGAGCGCACGCCACTCGGCCGCGCTGGCACCGGAGCTGACGTCGCGCCCGCGGTTGTCTTTCTTGCCTCCGAGCATGCCGCCTTCATCACCGGCGCCGATCTCCTCGTCGACGGCGGCCTCACCGCCGGCCAAAGGCTGCCGCCCGGCGGCGCCGCGCAGCGCGGGCGGAGCTGATACCGACGTCCTGATTGAAATAGCCCTGCCTTGGGCAGAGCCTCTCCACGACGCGTCCCTCCTTCACTCCGGCCTCGGACCGGACTCGCAGTCTAAATTCTCAGACTGCCTCCATCGTCCGCCCAAGACCCGCCGGATGGAGGTTGTGCTCGCCTCAGCGCGCGTAAAAATCCCTCGGCCCCCATGACCTGTCCGGCCTGGTTCCGCTCTGATCCCGTGAGAACATTCCTCCGGCTCGCCTCGGTCGCACTCGGCGCCATCGCCCTGTTTTCCCATGCCGCCGTCGCTGCCCTGCCGTCGGAGATTTCTTGGGCAGGGGCCGACATCTTCGCGCCGGCCGGCTGGAGCAGGCCCGAGGAAAAGGCGCTCGCGCTGCTGGTCGACGAAACCTCCCGCCGCACCGGCGTGCGCAGCGCCGTTTCCCGCGAATGGCGGGATGGAACCAAGCCCCTTGTCGTGATCGTTTCCGCCGCTTCGCGCGACGCCTTGGGCCTGCCGGACTCCTGGCGGCGCGCCCTGCCGGAGCCGCCCGACCGGCCGGAGTCCTTCGCCATCCGCTCGACCGAACTCGGGGGTCGCCCGGCGCTCCTCATCGTCGGGCGCGACGCGCGCGGCGTTCTCTTCGGTGCGGGCCACGTACTGCGCAAGATGACGCTCGCACCCGGCCGGGCCGTCCTGCCCCGGGACTTCGCCGTCGCCACGACGCCGGCCGCCCGGTGGCGCGGCCACCAGCTCGGCTACCGGCCGAAGACCAATTCCTACGACGGTTGGGACGTCGCCGACTGGGAGCAGTACATCCGCGACCTCGTCGTGTTCGGCCTGAACGCGATCGAGCTGGTCCCGCCGCGCTCCGACGACGCAGCGACGAGCCCGCACTTCCCGCTCCCTCCGTTGGCCATGATGCGCGCGATGTCGCAGCTCGCGGCCGACTACGGCCTCGAATGCTGGATCTGGTATCCGGCGATCGACCCCGACTACACCGATCCCGCGACGCGCGCCACGGCGCGCGCCGAGTGGGAGGAAGTGTTCCGTGCCCTGCCGCGGATCGACGCGGTCTTCGTGCCCGGCGGCGATCCCGGGCGGACTCCCCCCGGCGTGCTGATGGGCCTCCTCGAGGAGCAGGCGGCGCTGCTGCGACGGCACCATCCGGCCGCCGGACTGTGGATCAGCCCGCAAGGCTTCAGCTCGCGCTGGCTCGACGAATGGCTGCAGATCGTCCGGCAGGAGCCCGCATGGATGACGGGCGTCGTGTACGGCCCGTGGACGCGCCGGTCGCTGCCCGACCTGCGCGCGGCCGTGCCGCGCCGTTACCCGCTGCGGCTGTATCCGGACATCACCCACAACTTCCTCAGCCAGCTGCCGGTGCCCGACTGGGACCGCGCGCTCGCGTCCACGCTCGGCCGCGAGGCGATCAACCCGCGCCCCGAGAACATGGCGAACGTCGCCCGCCGCCAGCTGCCCCTTTCGGACGGCTTCATCGCCTACTCGGAAGGCTGCAACGACGACGTCAACAAGGCGGTCTGGAGTGCGCTGGCCTGGGACCCGGCGACGCCGGTCGCCGAAATCCTCGCCGACTACAGCCGCTACTTCATTTCCCCGGCGCTCGCCCCGGAGTTCGGCGCCGGGCTGGCCGCCCTCGAGCGCAACTGGCAGGGCGCGCTCGCGGTCAACGAGGGCGTCGAGGCCACGCTCGCCGCGTTCCAGCGTATGGAGGCAGCAGCGCCGATGGCCCTGCGCCGCAACTGGCGTTTCCAGCAGGCGCTCTACCGCGCCAGTTACGACGCCCATGTCCGCCGCCGCCTGCTCGCCGAGACCGAGCAGGAGCGGCACGCCCTCGCCCTTCTCGACGCCGCTGCCGTCACCGGAGCGGTTCCAGCGATGGCTGCGGCGGAGACTGCACTCTTCGCGCCGCCCGCCGACGCCGCGCGCGACGCACTCCGTACCCGGATCTTCCAGCTCGCCGAAGCGCTCTTCCAGAGCGCCAAGATGCAGCTGAGCGTCCCGCTCTATGGCGCGACCGCCCTGCCGCGCGGGGCCAATCTCGATGCGATCGACTTCCCGCTGAACAACCGCGGCTGGCTGCAGGCCCGTTTCGCCGAGATCCGCACGCTGGCCACGGAGGAGGAGCGGCTCGCCGCCCTTCGCGGCATCGTGCACTGGACCGATCCTGGCCCGGGCGGATACTACCGCGACCTCGGCCACGAGGCTGCGCCGGCCGGCGACTCGCTCGGTGACCCCGAGTTTCGATCCCACCCGCTGCCGACCTTCAGCGTCCGCACCGGCCGATTGTTCGAGGGCTGGCGCGCGGCCTGGTGGGACCATCTCTCCGCCTTCTACGGGTCGTCCGTCGAGCTCGAGTTCAACGGCCTCGATCCCGCCGCGACCTACGACGTCCGGGTCGTCTACGTGCCAACTTTTCTGCCGTCGGAAATCCGGCTGGAGACGGACGAGGGACTCGTGGTCCACGCCGGCCTGGCGCTCGGCCGTCAGGAATCGGCCCCGACGCTGCAACCGCAGACCTTCCCGGTCCCACCAGCGGCCACCCGCGACGGCCGGCTGCGGCTGAAGTGGACGGTCAATCCCGACGCTGGCCAGCTGGTCGGCTTCGGCCAGGTCGGCGAGATGTGGCTCGTTCGCCGGATGCCGGCCCCGTGATCCCTTCCGTGCACTCGGCCTCTCCGTTGATCGAAAAGGTCCGCCGCGGTGCGAGCGTCTACGACACGCGGTGTCCTCGCCGAATCCAGAAGGACGCCCGTTCAGCCCCAGACGCCCTTGCGCCAGCGGACGCCGAAGCCCGGCGCCTCGGGCGGCGCGAAGAAACCGTCGCAGCAGACCGGCGCACCCTCGACCAGCGGGTCGTCCTCCGAGTGGCCGTCCAGGCAGACGCATTCGGCCCATTGTCCGCCGAAGGCGAAGTTAAGGTGCAGGCCCCAAACCTCACCCCCGCGGTGTGGCGCCATGACCTTGCCTCCGGCCTCGGCGGCACGCCAGACCTTGAGCGCCGGCGTGAGTCCGCCGCACCACGTGACGTCCGGCTGCAAGACCGCCACGGCGTCGGATTCGAGCAAGTCACGGAAGCCGGCCCAGCCGTACTCGTGTTCACCGGCCGCGAGTCGCGTGCCGGCGGCGCGCGCCCGTGCACCGAGTTCGCGGTATTCCGCCAGGTCGTCGGGCGGCAGGGGTTCCTCGATCCATGCGAGACGATACGGCGCCAGCCGCTCGATCGCCCGGCTGGCATGGCCGAGGTCCCATCCCATCCAGCAATCGATCATCAACGGGACATCCGCCCCGGCTGACGCACGGGCCGCGGCCACCTTTCGCTCCAGCCGCTCCAGTCCCGCCTCGCCGTCCGCCGGCCCCTCGCTCACGGGCAGCTTGAACGCCTGGAAACCGAGGTCCCGGCAGGCCTCCACGTGCGGCGTGGTCGCATAACTCCGGATACGGGCCGGCGCGCGGTCGTTCAGACAGCGCCAGACCGGCTGGCCGCGCACCTTTCCGACCAGGTCCCACAGCGCGAGATCGATCGCGCTCATCGCCATCAGCGCGACCCCGCGGCGTCCGAAGGGCAGCGTCGCGCGATACATCTCGTCCCAGCGCGCCTCCACCTCGCACGAATCCCGTCCGACCAGCGCCGGGGCCAGCGCGTGGCGCACCACCTCGAGGCCCGCCATGCCGGCCCCGCCCACTCCGAGCCCGGTAAGGCCCGCGTCGGTGTGGACCTCGACTCCGAACTGCCAGAACTTCCGCTGCCAGGCCTTCCTCGCGTTCTCGTTGTCGCGGTAGAAACCCTCGATTCTTGTGATCCTCATGGCCGGCGCCGATGCGTCGCTTCAGTACACCGCGCGCCCATGGCCGTTCAGCGGGACGCAGCCTTGGCGACCTGATCCTCGCGGGGCCCGACTTTTATGTCCTGGATCTTCGCCCCGGAGGTCGTGAACTTGCCCAAAGTGATTTCGCGCTCGGGGCCGACCGCTTCGCACAGGATGCCGTAGTCGATCGCGCCGGCATGGAGCTGGTTGATCGCCAGGCAATCCTCGAGTTTGATCTTCCGCGGTGTCGCGAGGCCTTCGATCCCCTGAATGCGGAATCCGGACATCGCCATCAGGCGCCGACCGTCGGAGGCATCCCAGTAGCGGTTGCCCGCGGTCTCGATCGCCCGGCAGCGGATCAGCTCGACGTTCTCGGACTGCGCGCCCACGAGGAAGCCGGCAATGCCACCGCGGATGGCGGTGCAGTCGATGATTTTCCCGTTCTTCTTGTCGTGCGC
Organism: Opitutaceae bacterium; assembly: GCA_005792355.1. Taxonomy (GTDB): domain Bacteria; phylum Verrucomicrobiota; class Verrucomicrobiia; order Opitutales; family Opitutaceae; genus ER46. Next base: position 45,275 of record SXSC01000256.1, on the reverse strand, counting down.
GAGCTTGAAGGCCCAGCCGATCGTGTCCGTGACAGTGCAGTTCTCGAAGAGGAAATCCTGGCCGGACTTCCCGGTGAAATCGATGCCCTCCCAGGCCTTGGCCATGTCGGTGTTGCGGACGACGACGCCCTTGGTGTTGCCGATCGTGATCGCGTCCGACTGCAGCGGATACAGCCGGTCGCCGATCTTCGTCTGCAGCCGCTCGATTCGCGAATCGACGATCTCCACGTCGTTGCACTGGCCGACGAAGATGCCGACCAGCTGTTCCTGCACGCGCACCCGCACGAAACGCTTCATCGCGGTGCGGACTTCGTAGATCGGGAAAACATTCCAGCCAAAGTCATCCCGGACCTCCTTCGCCGAGATCTTCGAGAAGATCTCGTCTCCGTCGTACGGCGCCCAGGTCATGTCGTGGATGTGGATGCGCTCGATCCGGACCTTCGCGCAGTTCGACAACATCAGGCCGGTGCCCTTGCCGTCTCCGGTGATAACGGTGTCGCGCACCTGCACGGGGCTCGCGTAGCTGAGCTGGATGCCGGCGCCATCGGTGCGTCCGCCCGAGTTCGGGTGCCGGCCGCGGTCGATCCGGATCTTCGACAGGCGCACCGCAACCGGCTTTCCTTCGCTGCCGCGGATGTCGAGCGTGCGCAGGGCGATCCCTGACATCAGCTGGCTGAATTCCTCCGCGGTCGGCGGCTTGGTGCCGGAATAGGTGCCGAGGCCGTCGGCACGCATGACGGGCAGGCCCTTGACGTTTTCCTTTAGCAGTGCGTCCGCCGGCGCCACCGTCAGCTGCCCGCTTTCCTGGAGGAACCGGCGCGTGTCGGGCGGCCCCATCGTCTGGATCAACGTGGCGTGGCGGAAGTCCACGTTCGTCTTCACCTCGATGTTGCCGCGTACCGAGTAGGTAAGCCCTTCGCCGTCGACCGGCTCGCCCTGCGCGCGATTCAACGCGTCCGCGATCGCGGCACGGTCGTCGGTCCGTCCGTCTCCGACCGCGCCGAAGGAGCGGAGCGTCCGGACGCCTTTGGTTGAGCTGCGGTCCGGAGCCCCGGCCAGCAGGCCGCAGGCGAAAACCGGGAGGAGCAGGCTAAGGAGAGTTTTATTGATCATGGTGGGGGTTACTATTCTGGGAAAGATGAGCCGTGGTCAGATGGCGGCGCGCGGGACGTTGAACATCGGCTGAAGGTGCACGAGAAGCCAGTCCAGATAGCGCCCGGCATCCTCGCCAAGCTCGATGGTCACGGAACGGACTGCGGCCGATTTCAGGAGACCGCGCACGACCAGGAGCCGTTTCTCGGCGTGGTGGAACTGCTCGAAGGTCTGCAGGCTGAATTGCAGGTAAGGAGAAACGGAGGCAAACAACGCGAAAGCCTCCGGATCGCGCCTGGCCGCGCCGAGGTTCCAGACCCGCGCCAGCACATCGGCCACCGCCAGTCCCGGCATCGCTCCGCGAGCGCCGGCCGGTTGGAGTTCCAGAAGATGCAGGCCACCCCAGCCGGAGTAGACGCCGACGTGCCCCGCGGTCTCCTCCCCGATCGCGCGGATCACCGGCCCGATGCCTGGCTCCTCGAGCTTCAAGGCCCGGAAGTTCCCGCAGCGCCGATGCAGCCGGACGGCGAAGGCCGCGTCCACCGATTCACCCGACGGATTCCAGTCCTGCACAATGACCGGCAGGGCGACCGCGTCGCACACCTCCCGGGCAAAATCCTCCAGTTGCCGCGTCGAGACCGCGAAGGCACGCGGCAGCGCGGTGTTGATCGCCGACGCGCCCCGTTTCGCCGCGTCCGCCGCCAGCCGGGCGGCCACCCGCGGCGAGGTGTGGTTGCACTGCACGATCACGGGAAGCCGGTTCGCCGCCTGGGACAGGACGGTTTCGATAACCTCGGTCCGCTCCGCGGCATCGAGCTTGTAGAATTCGCTGCCGAACGCCGGCGTGCCCACGCCGGCCGCGCCGGCCTCCACCGCGAAGTCGACCAGGCCGCGCAAGGCGGCGACGTCGATCCGGTCGTCCGCGGTGAACGGCGTCGGAAGAATCGGGATGATGCCGGACGGCAGGTTCATGCGACGACACCGTCCGGGTAACGCTGCCGCAGCAGAGGCTCGCAGAGCGGAAGAAAGTGTCGGGCCCTTTGCCGAATGTCGGCGTAGACGGCGCGGCCCTCCAGGACGCTCTCGGCGATGCCGAGCGAGATATCCTCCTCGACATTGGCGAAGTGGAACGCGCAATCCGACAGGATCGCCAGCCCCCGCGCGGTCGACACCTCCACGAGCAGCGACGATCGATGGTGCACTCCCGCCCAGCGGCACACGAGGCCGGGCAGCAGTTCATGCACGTCATCGAGCAGGAGCAGCCGGTCCCGTCCCTCGCCGAGCAGCCAGTGGAAATCGTCGTCGGAGATGCAGCGCGCGCGGGGCATGTGCCGTGGCGTCGACGGCGCCATCACGTCCTCGATCCAGCCGCGGCGCGACACGCAGATCCGAGCCTTCGGGAAAAGCCGCAGGTTGCCGGTGGCGTAGATCTGGAGTGGCGTGATGACCACGAAATCGACCGTCGCCGGATCGACCCCGGCGGCCGGCAGGGCCGTCGCCGGTTCCCATTCCGGGCGGCGCTCCAGTACGGCGGACGGACCGAGCCGCTCCCGCCAGCCGGCCGCCAGCTGGTCGGTGTCGCGCGGAAACCCGGTGTTGACGACGACAGTCTTGCCGTCCCCCTGGATCAGCCCCAACTGGAACTCGAGATCGACCCAGTCCGCGAATCGGCGCATCCAATACACCAGTGGCGCCGGCACCTTGAGCCGGCCCGTGGGAAGCAGCCTTAGGCGATGGCCCACGGCCGTCCGCGCTTCACTGCACTGTGATGAAACCATCACCACGTCGTGTCCACGGGCTCAGAGATACGGGATCTCATAAGGCTTGCGCGGCGCACCGCGCGCCAAGGCGCGGGCCCGGTCCAGCGCGTCCCGTTTCCCGCCGGTCACGGACTGGATGCGGCTGTCGCGGTATTCGATCGAGGGTCCGAGCGCGAACGGCTGCCGCTCCAGCGACACGTCGTTGGCGACCACGTTCTTCTCCAGGGCCGCGAGCGCCTCGGCCGCACCCGGGTGCGCTCCGACTGCTTCGCGGCATTCGGCCACGGTGGCGGCGCGGCCGAGCCGCCAGGAGATGTTGCCCAGTTCGCAGGCGGAGCTGGACGCATGGCCCTCGGCGAGCGGGGCCTGGAGTTCCTCGGCCCGCCGGCTGCGGACGGCCTTGATGAAATTGGCCGCGTGCCCGGCGCCGCCGTCGCCCGCGAAATCACGGACGCGCTTGCCGTCGTTGTCGTAGATCACGCCGCCGCCGCGCAGGCCGACAAACCGGCCGCCCTCGAAATGCAGCGCAATGCCCTCGCGGATGCCCAAGTGCGTATCCATGGCCCGGAGACCCGCCTGCTGCGGCAGGTTGCGGATCTCAATCATCATCGGGACCCGCGGGAACTCGAGGAGCGTTAGCGACGTGTTCGGCGTCTGCCCGGCGTCGTCCCAGGCGAAGCGTCCGCCGATCGTGCGGGTGCGCCGCGGAAAACCCGGCTCGCCGGCGAACCACCGGCAGACATCGAACGCGTGGATGCCGCTGTTCGCGAGGTCTCCGTTGCCCGTCGACCAGACCCAGTGCCAGTCGTAGTGGAGGTTCGTGCGGGTCAGCGGCGCCAGCGCCGACGGTCCGCAGTACAGATCGTAGTCGAGTCCCCGCGGCGTGTAGGGCGCCACGCGCCCGATGGTGTCGCGGCGCTCGAACCACACCACGTGCCCCCATTTCGGACGGCCGATGGGGCCCTCGCCGAGCCAGGCGGCTGCCGCGCGGAGGCCAACGTCCGACCGGTACTGCGTGCCCGACTGCATGATCCGCTGGTGCTTCTTCGCCGCCTTCAGCAATGCCTCGCCCTCGGCGATCGTGTGGGAAATCGGCTTCTCGACATAGACGTCCTTCCCGGCCTGGCAGGCCCAGATGCCAAACAACGCGTGCCAGTGATTGGGAGCGGAGACCACCACCGCGTCGATGTCGTCGCGTTCGAGGATGCGGCGCGCGTCGGTCACGGCGATCGGCTGGAGGTTCCGGCCCTTCAGCTTCTCCACCTGCTCCGCGAGGCGTTTCGGATCGACGTCGCAGATGGCGACGAGGCGGACGCCCGGCAACTGGCTGAAGACCTCGATGTGCTGCTTGCCCTTGTTGCCGAGGCCGATGATAGCGACGCGGATGTCGCCATTGGCGCCCGGCACGGCGGACCAGACGGAGGGCGCAAGGACCGCGGCCAGCGTGCCTCCGAAGGCGACGCCCGCGCGCTTGAGGAATGAACGGCGATGCATGCGGGGAAGTTTCATGGGATCAGGGAAAGAGTTGAGTTCAGCCGGTCGCGGCGAGGACCGCGCGATGGACGGCGAGGTCGTGCGCCGGTGTGTAATACGAAATGGAAGAAGGACTACCCCGGACCATCGCGGCGAAATCCTGCAGCTGCTCGTCGTAACGGCCCGCCACGGCCGGCAGCTTGGCCTCCTGCGCGCCAGCGGCGAACCCGCCGGCCGCCTGCTTGAGCGTCAGCCGCACCTGTCCCGGCTCGAGCGGCCGGACCTCGATCGAGCCGGTCTCGCCGAACACCGCGAACTGCCGCCGGGGGCCGCCACCCACCTCGAAGTTGAGGCTGCGGATGATCGCGAGCGCCTCCGGGTACTCGAGCACCGCCGTCGAGTTGTCGTAGTAGTTGTCGCGCTTGGGAAACGAGCGGCGGCGATGGCCCTTCACGGCCTGCGGCTCGCCCAGGATCGCCACCGCCACGTCGACAAGGTGGCAGCCGAGGAGCATCATCGAGCTGCCGTAGGCCTCGGCGAGCCAGGGACGACGATCGGCAGCCATTTCGCTGCCGATGTCGCCGTGGATCGCGAGGATCTTGCCGAGCAGCCCGGCGCGGGCCTGCTCGACGGCAAAGCGAATGGCCGGGTGATACCGGTACATGTAGCCGTGCTGAAACACGCGTTTGCCCTGCACGGCGAGTCGCTGAAGCTCGGTCAGGCCCGCGAGATCGCGTCCCGGCGGCTTGTCGAGGTGCACGTGCCAGTCGGCCTCGAGGCAGCGGCGGCCGGTGGCGTGGAGGTCGGGCAGCTCCGTCTCGACGACGGCGGCCTGGATCGTGCGATCCGAGAAAAGCTCGCGCTCCTCGAGCCAGCGCGCCCCCGCGTACTCGGGCCGGGTCCTGGACTTCGCGCGCTCCGCGGGATCGGGCTCCCAGATGCCGGCCACCGCGAAGTCAGCGGTCAGGCGGTTGATCGTAGTCCATTTGGCGGGCGCGTGCGAATGCGTAGTCCCGACCTGCACCACGCGGAGCGGCGCGGCGGGAGCCGCGGCGAGTCGGGGGCCGGCGGCCGTGGCGAGGGCGGCGAGGCTGCTCGTGCGGAGGAAAGCGCGTCGATTCATCGAGGAGAGAGACTGGCAGATCACGCCGGGACGGCCTCGCGGGCTGGAGCCGCCTTCACCAGCGCCGGCCAGATGAAGCTGGTCGCCAAGCCACAGGCGAAGACCACGACGTTGCCGAGCAGGCCGACCCAGAGGGTGTGCAGCGGGAAGCGCGGCAACGCCGGCAGCGCAGTCTCGCCCCGCCCGCAGAACGTGGCCCATAGCACGAAGGCCACGCCCACGACCAACCCGACGTACAGCGCCCGGCTCGAGCAGCGCGGCACGAGGATGCCGAGCAGGTACATGCCGAGCACGCCACCACCGACGAGGGAGACGAAATCGAACGCCGCGTCTGCCATCGAATGGACGCGGGTCATCGCCATCGCCACCGCCACCCCCAAGAGACCTGCAACTAGCACGACGCGCCGCGAGAATTTCAGGTGCTCCTCATCGCTCGCCTTGGGCCGAAGGCGTCGATAATAGTCGTCGTATGCCACCGCGCTCAAGCTGTTGAGGTCCGATGCCAGAGTCGACATGGTGGCCGCCAGCAGGCCGGCGAGGATCAGGCCAGGCATGCCCGCTGGCATGCCGTGGCCGATGTAGTACGGGAAGACGCGATCCGGCTTGGCCAGCACCTCCGGCGGCACCGTTCCATTGCCCGCCTGGTAATAGGCCCAGAGCACCGCCCCCACGGACATGAACAGGAGCCAGACGCCCATGAGCAGGAACGACGACAGCCAGAGGGCGCGTCCCGCCTGCGCCGTTGTCGAGGCGAGCAGGTAGCGCTGCACCACCGTCTGGTCGGCTACGTATTTCTGCAGGTAGAAATTGAGCCCGAAGAACACGAGCACGAGCGTGTTCGAGCTGGTCCAAGAAAAGTTCGTGTTGATCAGCTTGAACTTGCCCGCGTCCCAAGCGGTGCCGAGGACGGTCCCGGCGTCGGCGACGCCGCCGAAAATGATGAACCCGAGCGCGACCACGCCGGCGAACAGGAGCAGGAAACCCTGCGCCACGTCGGTCCAGACGACGCCTTCGATGCCGCCGACGATCGTGTAGGCCACGGTGGAGATGCCCACCACGGCGATGAGCAAAAAGATGTTCCAGCCAGTGATCCCCGCGATGGCGAGGCAGAGGAGGTACAAAATCGCCGCCATCTTGCCGAAGTGGACGATGAGGAAAGCCAGGTTGCCGTAGATCCGCGCGCCGAGACCGAACCGGTGCTCGAGGTATTCATACGCGCTGAGCCGGATGCGCTCGCGGAAAAGCGGCACGATCCACCGGACCGAGATCCAGGCCGCGATCGGGATCGCCGAGACCGCCATCAGGTATTGGAGGTCGCTCGCGAACGCCTTCGCCGGCAGGGCAAGGAAAGCCCAGCTCGAAGTGATGGTGGCAAACATCGACAAGCCCACCGCCCAACCGGGCAGGTTGCGATTGCCGAGGAAGTAGTTCGAGGAACTCTTCTGCCGCCCGCTGAAGCGGGCACCGAGCCAGACGGTGCCGACAAAATACGCGACGACGATGAGGATGTCGGCGACGGTGAGGTTACCGGGAATCATGGGACGGGTGAAGTGGGCCGTACGCCGAGTGGGGGATCAGGAGAAGTCAACGGGGCGTCGGCGACACCTTCGGTGCCGGGATGGAAAATATTGGCGCCGAACCTGACGCCCAGCGGGGCGTCCGCGCCGGGCGCGATCTTCACGGCGTACCGATAGCGCGGGGGCTCGATCTTGGCCTGGCCGTCGACGATGACGCCGTCACGACCGGTGTCCTGGATGATGTTGCCGAGGACGAGGACGTCGCGGACCGGCGGCTTGCCGTTCGCGGCGAAGCCGGGCGAACCCAAGCGCAGCGGGGCCAGCCCGGAGGTGTCGATGCTCCAGTTCCAGTGGGCGTCGCCATAACCGAAGTCGGAAATGATGTTGTTGGCGACGACTGAATAGCCATCGACGTTCGCCACCGCGCTCGATTTGCGCCCGCCCGAGAGCTCGACCTCGACTCCCGCCTCATGCGAGGCCGTGCCGGGCATCAGCCCGATGGCCCAGAGGTCGCTGCGAGAAAACTGATTCCCCAGGATAAGTGTGTTGCGCGACCCGTGGATGGCCTTCATCCCGATGAAGGCGTTGTTGATGATGTTATTCGCGAGGATCGTATGGTCGGAGTGGATATCGATCCCCTGGGCGGCATTCTCGATGTAGTTGCCGATGACGCGAGTGTGGTCGCTGCGCTCCCCGCTTGTCACCACGATGGCCGAGCCTTGGTGCCAGCCGTTGAAGTACTCGGAGTCCCACATCTCCTGCGACACGCGCCAGCCCTTGGTGGCGTTCTTCTTCACGAATTTCCCGAGGTCGTGCTCGGCCTTGAGCTCCGGCGTCGGGCGCATGCGCAGCTCGACGACGCGGTTGTGCGCGATCAGTCCGCCCTGGGAGTGGCGGACAGTGATGCCGGTGCCGTCGATGCAGCGGAACGCGTAGCCGAGGAAGGAAGTCTTCGTGCGATCGTCGATCGCGATGCGGGAGTAGTTCCGCACGAGACAGTTTCTGACCTGCACGCGGTCGCACTCCGTAACGGAGACCGCGCTCGCGTTGGCCCAGTTATCGAGGACCTGCACGCTGTCGATCACGGCGTTCTCGCATCGCTCGACGACCAGGGCCGACTGGCGCGACTCCTGCCGGCCCTCGGCGCGCGTGAGCGTGAACCCCCGGAGCTGGATCCCCTTCGCGCCGCGCGCATCGATGATGGCGGCCTCGGGGTTCGTCTGGATGATGCGACCCGGGCCCCAGAGTCCGGAGTTGGGAGTCGTGATCTTCAGGACCTCGCTGATCTCGTGATCGCCGGTGGGAAGGTACACCTGGCGGCCCGGGTTCCGGTCCAGCGCCTCTTGAATCGAAGCGTACTTCGTAACGGCGGGGGTCAGCGCGAGCGGGTCGGCGGCAGGGTCGGCCGCGCGGGCCGCGAAGCCGGCGCAGACCAGAAGGAGCACGAAGCGCACGAGGGTCATGGCGTGAGTTCGACGTTCGAGACGCCGTCCGTCCCGGGGTGAAGGATATTGTTCGAGAAACGGAGGCCGCGGGGCCCAAGCTCGCCCGTGCCAATCCGGACGGCGTACCGGTAGCGCGGGGGCTCCTTACGCACCTGGCCGTCGACGATGACGCCGTCACGCCCCGTATCGTGCAGCACGTTACCGGTGACGATCACATCAGTCTCGGGCGGCGGTTTGCCGTTCGGACCTCCGAGCGGACCCGCGTTGAACTGGATGGGCGCCGTGTTCGCCGAGTCCCACATCCAATGCGCGGTGCCGTAGCCGAAGTCGGAGATGATGTTGTTGGCGACGATCGAATGCCCGTCGATGTTCGCGCCCGCGCGGGTGATCGGCCAGGTCAGCGCCTCGGGATCGGCCGGGTCGGCCTTGCTTGCCGCGCTCTCCGGGATGGCCACGTGCGAGGCGGTACCGGGCTGGAGCTGGATGCTCCAGAGATCATTCCGGGAAAACTGATTGCCGGCGATGATCACGTTCCGGGAGCCGTGCATGGCCTTCATCCCGATGAACGCGTTGTTGATCGTGTTATGGCTCATGATCACGTGGTCGCCGTGGATGTCGATGCCCTGGGCGGCGTTCTCGACGTAGTTGCCGAGGAGCTGCACGAAGTCGCTCGTCTCGCCCTTGGTGATCTGAATCGCCGCGCCCTGGTGCCAGCCGTTGAAATACTCGGCCGCCCACATCTCCTCGGAGACGCTGGCGCCGCGCACGGGGTTCTTCTTGCTGAATTTCCCGAGGTTGTACTTCGCCTTTAGCTCCGGAGTCGGGAGCATGCGGAGCTCGACGACCCGGTTGTATTCGATCCGCGTGCCGGCCGAATGCCGGATCAGCATGCCCGTGCCGTTGATGCAATTGAAGGCGTAGCCCAAGAACGGGATCGTGGTCCGGTCGTCGATCGCGATGCGGGAGTAGTTCTCGATGTACGAGTACTTGATGTGCAGGTTGCGGCAGTAGGCGGCGAAGATCGCCGCGAGGTCGCCGCGGTTATCGAGGATCTGCACGTTGTCGATCGTGACGTCGGCGCAGCGCACGAGTCGGAGGCCCGGACGATGCGTCTCCATCTTCCCTTCCGACCGCGTGAAGGTGAGGTCGCGCAGCACGACGCCGCTGACGTTCTCCACGTTTACGATGTCCGCCTCCGGGTTGGATTGAATGATGCGTCCCGGACCCCAGAGGCCCGACTGGTCGGCCTTGAGCCGGAGCGGCTGGTCGATCACGTAGTCGCCGGCCGGAACGAAGACCTGCTGGCCGGGATGGGCGTCGATCGCGCGCTGGAGCGACGCGCCGTCGCCCGGGACCACCTGGACGGCGCCGAACATGATCGGCGGCGCGAGCAGCGCGAGAACAGCGAGGAAAGCGGAGCGCATGGGGATCATCAGAAGGGGTTTAGTCCGAAACCTTGGGGCCGGTCTCCGTGACCTTGGCATCACCATCACGCGCGGCCAGCTCGGCCCAGAGCCGCCGCAGGGCGGCCACCCGCTTCGGTTCCGCCGCGGCGAGATCACGTTTTTCGTTGGGATCCGCAGCCAGGTTGAATAGCTCCGCGCGGTCGCCCTCCTTGGTGACGACCAGTTTCCAATCGCCATCGCGCACGGCGGCGACGGTGGCGCGGGCGCTCACCCAATAAAGCTGCCGGGACGTCGCGGGCATGCGGCCGGTCAGGGCCGGCCAGAGGTCGCGTCCGTCCCACTTGGGATCGGTGGCCGGCTGGAAACCGACCAGGCCGCAGAGCGTGGGCATCCAGTCGACCACATGCACCACGCCCCCGAACGTGCCGGGCTTCAGGAGGCCGGGCCAGTTGACGAATGCCGGGACCCTCAATCCGCCTTCGTAGACGGTCGTCTTGCGTCCGCGCAGTGGAGCGTTGCTGCCACCGGCCGGCCCCGGCGTGAAATGGTCGCGGGGATCGTTCACGTTCAGCCAGCTCTCGTTCGGCTGGTCGGGCGTCGCGCCGTTATCGCTCAGGAAAATCACGATCGTGTCCGCGCGGCGGCCGGTCCGCTCGAGGGCCTGCATGATCTCGCCCACGGCCCAGTCCATGTGCGTGACAGCGGCGTAAAACTCGCGCTTCGCCGGGTTCGTGAGTTCGGGGTACTCGCCCAGCCAGCGCGCGGGCTCCTGCACCGGCACGTGTGGCGCGGTGAAAGGCACGTAGAGGAAAAACGGCTGGTCGCCGCGCTGCCCGAGCCACTGCACCGCCTCGCGGGCGATCAGGTCCGTCACGTGCCCCGTCTCCTCGATCAGGGTGCCGTTCCGGTGCCAGGTCCGGGTGTAGGGCCCCGCCTTGTACAGGTGGCTGTAGGGCCCGCAACCGCCGGAAAGCGCCCCATAGCTGTAGTCAAAATTGTATTTCTGTGGCCCCCATTGCGAGGCCGAGCCGAGATGCCACTTGCCGATCAGCGCCGTGTCGTACCCACGCTCGTCGAGCACCCGCATGAGCGTGGTGGTGTCGTAGGGCAGCGCCCGCTCGTTCTGCGCCACGTCGATCCCGAACCGCGTCGCGAACCGGCCGGACACCAGCGCGGCGCGCGTCGGGGTGCACATCGAATGCACGTACTGGCGGGCGAGCCGGACGCCGGCGCGGCACAGCCGGTCGAGGTTCGGTGTCTTGATGGCCGGGTTGTTCCAGCTGACATCGTTCCAGCCGAGGTCGTCCGCGAGAAGGATGACGATGTTGGGCTGTTTCGGCTCCGCGGCACCCGCGAAGATTGGGGCCAGGACCGCGGCCAGCAGCCCGAGGACCGCGAGCACCGGCCGACAGGACAAATTCAACTGGAAGGGGAGCATATGGCAACCGGATGGGGAACGGCTCAGAGGAACGCTGGAATGAACGCGGCCATGCTGCCTTGCTGATTGCATGTGCCTCTCCGTCTGACCATCCCCGACTGTTCAATTCGCTCGGCGCTTCCACGATTTGTCCAAGAATGTGGACCGGTGGTGGCGGCCGGCGGGATTCGCGGCGCGACGCGACATTCGTTTCTTCCTTTCCGAAAGTGCCGACCTACGCTTGCGGTTCGTCGCCCCTTTTCGCCCCCCTTCCCGCATGCGTTCCCCTCTACCGCCGGCCGCCCGGCGTCCTTCATGAGCCATCCGTCCGCGGTCGCCGCCCCCGCCGCGCCGGCCCGGGTCGCAGCCGCCGGGGTGCTCTCGACCGAGACCCGCGTGGCTTACGGCGCGTCCGCCTTCGCGGAGAATCTCGCATACAATTCCATCGTCCAGCTCGCCAACCCGATCTTCAACCTGATCCTGGGCGTGAACCCGGCTCTCATCGGCGCCGCGCTGGCGCTGCCGCGGCTCTTGGATGTGGTCGTCGACCCGTGGGTGGGCTCGGCAAGCGACAACCTCCGCTCCCGCTGGGGCCGTCGCCGCCCGTTCATCGCGGTCGGCGCGATCCTCACCGGGTTGTGCGCCGCGGGGGTGTGGTTCTTCCCGCTGGGCCAGTCCCCGACTTTCTATTTCTGGTGGCTGGTCGGCGCGTCTTTCCTGATGGCGACGGCCTACTCGCTGTTCGTCGTGCCCTATGGCGCGCTGGGGCTCGAGCTGACCTCGGGCTACCACGAGCGCACGCGACTGATGGCGGTTAAGTCGGCACTCCACAAGACGTCGGGCATCGTGAACCAGTGGCTCCTCCGCATCGTCGAGCTCGGCGTGTTCGCCGGGGCCATCGTCGGCAGCCGCGTGTGCGGCGTGGCCATCGGGTTCATCGTCGCAGGGCTGGGCCTTTGGACCGTGCTCCGCGTGCGCGAACCGCACGACTTCGCCGCGGTGCCCCGCCGGCGCATCCGCCTGTGGGGCACGTGGCGGGAGACGCTGCGCCAGTCCGACTTCCGCCGGATCGTATTCGCCCAAGTATGCATCTACGCGAGCGTGCTGCTCGTGGACACGGTCGGGTTCTATCTCAACGTTTTCTACGTCAACGGCGGCCACATCAAGTACGCCGCCCTCCTGAAGGGAGCAAGCGGCACGGCCTTCCAGGTCGGGGGTCTTCTCTGCATCCCGCTCATCACCCGGCTCTCCGGGCGGTTCGGCAAGCAGCGCGCCTTCCTGCTCTGCACCGCCTCCATCGTGGCCGCGGGCATCGCCAAATGGTTCTGCTATGTGCCGGGCGCGGGCTGGTGGCTCGTCCTGCCCTCCCTGCTGCTGGCCCCGGGACTCGTAGCCGTGATGGTGATGGTTCCATCGATGACTGCGGATATCTGCGACCTCGACGAGGCCGCGAACGGCAGCCGCCGCGAGGGCATGTTCAACGCCACCGCCGGCTGGCTCCTCAAGCTCTCGATGTCAGGCGCCGCGTTCGGCGCCGGCGCACTCCTCGTCCTGTGCGGCTGGCACACGGAGCTGGCCGTCAACCAGTCGCCCTCGACCTACCTCGCGATGCGCATCGCGTTCAGCCTCGGGACCGTGGTCCTCGCCGTGCTGGCCGCCGTCTTCATCCGCCGCTATGCCGTAACCGAACAGCGAGTACTTGAGGCCCGCGCGAGGTTGGCGCAACCTTCCTCCCCATGAAGCCCGACCTCCGCACCTTCCTGGCCCGCCTCCGCGCCGAGCGCCCCGGCGACATTGTCGACGTCTCACAGCCGGTCTCGCCGGACCAGGAGGCGATTGCCCTAGTGCGTAACACCGAGGCCGCCGGCCGGCACCCGGTGTTCAGCTTCAGCGCCGTGCGCGATTGGCCCGGCACGGTCGTGGCCAATGTGCACGCCTCTAAGGAGCGGTTGGGTTTCGCCCTCGGCGTCCCCGGCGACGAGCTCAACGCGACCTATGTCCGCCGGCTGGAGAAGCTCGTGCCCCCCGTGATGGTGGACTCCGGTCCGGTCCAGGAATGCGTGCTCACGGGTGCCGACGTCGACCTTTCGCGGCTGCCGATTCTCACCCCGTTCGCCGACTGTCCGGCGCCATATGTCAGCGGCGGCATCATGGTGGTGAAGGACTGCGAGACCGGCGTGCGAAATCTGAGCTACATCCGGCTCATGGTCACTGGCCGCAGCACGTTGACGATGAACGCCGCCCCTTTTCAGCACACGGACATCGTGATCCGGAACGCCGAGCGGCGCGGCCGCAATTGCCCGGCGGCAATCATCATCGGTTACCACCCGGCCATGGCGCTCGGGTCACTCGCCAAGGTGCCGTTCGACATCGACGAGTACGACTGTTGCGGCGCCCTGCTGGGCGAGCCGGTCGAGCTGGTGAAGTGCCGGACCGTCGACCTGGAGGTGCCCGCGTGGGCGGAGATCGTGATCGAAGGCGAGATCGCGCCGAAGGAACGCGTGCCGGAGGGACCCTACGGCGAGTTCACCGGCTATGCGCTGCCGGCGGAGCTGCAGCCCACCGTGCACGTCAGTGCCATCACCCACCGGCGGGACCCCATCTACCAGGACGTCGTGGCCGGCGCGCGCGAGCACCTGCTGATGGGGAAAATCCCCAAGGAGGCCACCCAGGAGCGCTACCTCCGCAGCACGTTCCCGATGGTCCGTCGGGTGCACATGCCCTTCTCCGGCCGCGGCCGCTTCCACCTCATTGTCTCGGTCGGCCCGCACCGCCCGTCCGACATCCGGCGACTCATGCTCGCGGCCTTCGTCAACGACCATTTCCTCAAGCACGTGCTTGTCGTCGACGAGGACATCAACGTCGAGGACGACGCCGCCGTCCTCTCCGCCTGGGCGACGTGCTTTCAGGGGGACCGCGACCTCGTCGTCGTCAATCAGATGCCCGGCAGCTCGCTCGATCCGTCGGGCTATCCCGGCCCCACCGGCGCCAAGCTCGGCTTCGACTGCACCCGCAAGGGCGAGAATTTCCCGCCTCGCTTCCACATGGACCCGGCCGTCGTCGCCCGCATGCGGCCGGACGCTTTCCTGCCGCCTCCGCGTTTATGAAAAAGGCCCGGCTCGTCGTCGCCGTCACGGGGGCCAGCGGGAGCATCTACGCCCGCCGGCTCTTCACGCACCTCGAGAGCGTTCCCGCTCTCGAGGTCGCCGTCGTCTTCTCCCGCAACGCGCGGGAGATCTGGCGCCACGAGCTCGGCGCGGAAGCCGCCGCGCCCTTCCGCATCTACGACGAGCGTGATTTCTGCGCGCCGTTCGCGTCGGGTTCGTCGCTCTTCGACCGGATGGTCCTCATTCCGTGCTCGACCGGCACGCTGGCGCGCATCGCGCACGGCGTGACCGACAACCTCATCACCCGCGGCGCGGAAGTGATGCTGAAGGAGCGCCGCCGGCTCGTCTGCGTCCTGCGCGAAACGCCGCTCAGCCTCGTGCATATCGACAACATGCGCCTGGTGACGTGCGCCGGCGGTATCGTGTGCCCGGCCACGCCGTCCTTTTATTCCCAGCCCCAGAGCATCGACGACGTCGTCGACACCGTGGTCTTCCGCGCGCTCGACCTGCTCGACCTGCCCAGCCCGGCCCGCCGCTGGGGCGATTATCCGATGCGGGGCGGTGCCGGCGACACCGCCCCGTCCGCGTAGGGTCCGCCGCCACTTTTCATGTCATCCGTTTTCGCCTCCGCGAAAAGTCCCGCTCACGCCGCTGCCGCTGGCCATTCGCTTCTGCCGCGACTTCGCCGGCGCCGACCGCATGCTCTACGCCAGCGACCACCCGTGGGTCGAGCCCGTGGTCATCACCGACTGCCTCGACCGCGCCGGGCTGTCCGCCGAGGAACTCACGAAGATCTACTCCCTGAACGCCCGCCGAGCTGATCCGGCGCCTGGGACTTGAGAAAGTCCGACCGTTGACAAGCCTTCATCCCGTTCGTGAATCACCGCGTCATTCCACGCTCCCGGCCCGCTGCCAGCACCTGGCTCGGCCCCATTCCCAAAAACATCCGCACAGCTCCGTAGCGAATCTCTCCTCATTTCACGGACCGGTCCCCTCACGAACTCCGATGTCGTGCCTCTCCCCTGCCTCATTCCTTCGCCGCGACCACTGGCCGGCCGTGCTCGTCGCGCTGGCGCTGTGCCTGGCCGGCCTGCAAGCCGCCACGGTCGATGAGCTGGCGCGCGGTTTTCCCCGCCCGCCCGACGCCGCCAAGCCCCAGCTCTGGTGGCACTGGATGAACGGCAACATTTCGCGCGACGGAATCGTCAAGGACCTGAAGGCCTTCCGCGACGCCGGGTTTGGGGGCGTAATACTGTTCGAGGAATCGGACCGGATCCCCGAGGGGCCGGTGCGGTATCTCAGCAAGCAGCACCTCGACCTCATCGCTTTCGCGAGCGCCGAGTGCGCGCGGCTCGGACTGGAGTTCGGATTCCACAATTGCCCCGGCTGGTCGTCGTCTGGCGGCCCGTGGATCACCGAGGATCAGGCAATGAAACACTTGACCTGGAGCGAGCAGGCCGTCGCTGGCGGCCGCCGCGTGTCGGTCCCCCTGCCGCGCCCCTCCACCCGAGTCCGCCCACTCGAGGAGGTCGGCCCGCCCGGCCGGTATCAAGAGGGCCACGACTACTACCGCGACGTGACGGTGCTGGCGTTCCCTACTCCCGCCGAGCCCGGCTGGAGACTCGATCAGTGGCAGGAAAAGGCGGGCTTCCGCACGGCGCGCAACCAGCGTGAACAGGCCGGCCCCGCCCCGGCGGGCGCCGTCATCGATTCCACAAAGATCGTGCTCCTGACCGAACACATGCGTCCCAACGGCACGCTCGACTGGAACGCGCCGCCGGGCGAGTGGACAATCCTGCGCTTCGGCTATACCCTGACCGGCCACACCAACCGGGAATCGCCGACCACCGGCGCGCGCGGCCTCGAATCCGACAAGCTCAGTCGCGAGGCGACCGAGTTCCACTGGCGGCATTTCGTCGACCTCATCCTCGCTGCGGCCACGCGTTCGTCCGGCGGACGCGTCAACACTGTCATGATCGACAGCTACGAGGCGCTCACGCAGACGTGGACGCCGCGCATGCCCGAGGAATTCCGGCGGCTGCGCGCGTACGACCTGACCCGCTTCCTGCCCTGCCTAACCGGACGGGTCGTCGGCGACCTGCGGGACACGGAACGCTTTCTCTGGGACTACCGCCGCACGCTCGCCGACCTCGTCGCGGAGAACTACTACGAGGTCTTCGCCGAGAAGTGCCGCCAGCGCCACCTGAAGCTCGCCCTCGAAGGCTACGGCTACTACGGGACCTTCTTCGACGAGTTCGCCAACAACCTCCACGCCGACATCCCGATGGGCGAATTCTGGGCCGGCGTCGTCAAGTGGCACCATTGGTCCGGCAAGCTCGCCGCCTCGGCCGCCGATATCTCCGGCCGCCACGTGGTCGGCGCGGAGGCGTTCACCGCCGGCAACGACTTGGCCGCCTGGAAGTGGCATCCCTACACGCTGAAGGCTCAGGGCGACTACTTCCTCTGCCGCGGGATCAACCGCTTCTATCTCCAGGCCGGCGCCCACCAGCCTTGGGCCGACCATATCCGTCCGGGCATGACGCTCGGGCCGCACGGCATCCAGATGAATCGCAACAACACGTGGTTCTCGCCGGCGCGCGCCTGGCTCGCCTACCAGGCCAGGAGCCAGTTCATGCTCCAGCACGGCCGCCTGGTCACCGACCTCTACGTCGACTACGGCAACAACGCCCCCGCCACGATCCGGCCCGCCCCGCGCGTCACCGCCCGCGGGCCGAAGGGTGTCGACTGGGACATCGAGGCCGACGTCGCCCCCGACTTCGGTTTCGCGCTGCCGGCCGGCCGTGATTTCCACGTCGGCCACAGCCGCGTGATCCTCGACCTCCGGGTCAACGACCGCGGTCTTCTCGTGCTGCCGAATGGCCAGACCTACGCCGTGCTCGTGCTGTCCAGCGACGACCGCATGGAGGCGCCCGTGCTCGAACACCTCGCCCGCCTGGTCGAGGCCGGCGCCACCGTCGTGGGCCCGCGCCCGAAGCGCTCCCCGAGTCTGCGGGACACGCGGGAACAGGACGCCGGCATTGCGGCGCTCGCCGCGCGCATCTGGACCGACAACGATGGCCGCACCCCCATCGTCCACACTGTCGGCCGCGGGCGGGTTTTCCATGGCGTGGAGCTCGCGGAGGTCTTCCGCCAGATCGGGCTGTCACCGGACTTCGAATACCGCCCGGTCGCGCCGTCCGCTGGGTCGCCGGCCCCGCGGGTCGACTACATCCACCGCCGCGTAGCCGACGGCGAGTTCTACTTCCTTTCCAACCAGCGCAACGAACCGGCCGCCGTGGAATGCGTCCTGCGCGTCGACGGCCGAGTCCCCGAGCTGTGGCTGCCGGAATCGGGCGAGATCCGTCTACTCCCCCTCTGGCGCCGGCTAGCGGACGGCCGCACTGCGGTGCGCCTGAACCTCGAGCCGGCCGAATCCTGCTTCGTGGTCTTCCGCGACCATGCAGCCGCCCCCACGCCACCGGGGCTACACCAGCTCGCCCGCGACGGCCAGCTGGTGACGGACGATGCGGTCGCGGACCTGCAATGGACCGCGGGCGCCTTGCAGGCCGACGTGTTCGCGCCGGGCCGGTATGAAGCGGCCGACGCATCCGGCGTAGTCCGCTCCGCCACCGTAAACTCGCTGCCGGCGACACGCAACTACTCGGCGGACTGGGAAATCACCTTCCCCGCGGGGATGGGAGCGCCGGTGCGGGTCACGCTGCCGCGACTTTCGTCGCTTTCCGAACACCCGACGCCCGGCGTGAAGCACTTTTCCGGCACCGCGACGTATTCGCGTACGTTGGACATCCCGGCCGATGCGCTCGCAACCGGACGTTTGATTGCGCTCGATTTGGGTGACGTGCAAGTCATCGCGGAACTGGCTGTCAACGGCCAGGCCGCCGGCATCCTGTGGAAGCCGCCCTTCCGCCGCGACATCACCGCCCTGCTCCGGCCCGGCGCAAACACCGTGACGGTCAAAGTGACCAACCTCTGGCGCAACCGGCTCGTCGGCGACGCGTTCGCGCGCAATTTCACCGCGGACGACGCGGCCCGCCTCGCCGACCGGATGCTGTCCGGCGACACGACTTCGCGGATCGCGCCCGCCAACACCGGCGGGTCGGACGACGAATATCCGGTGCCGGATTGGGTCCGTCGTGGCGCCCCGAATCCTGAGCCCGGGACCTACTCGTTCACGGTCTTCCCCTTCGTCAACACGAGCACCTCCCTGCCGCCTTCAGGCTTGGTGGGTCCGGTCCGCGCGGTCTTCGGCCAACGCATCCCGCTGCTCGCCACAGCCGAAACGTTTGTCATCCGCGGTACGGTCCGGGATCCCAGCCGCAACATGCTTCCGAGCGTCAAGGTCGTCCTGCAGGGTACCACCGCCCGGGCCTTCACGGATGAGCAGGGGCAGTTCGTGCTCACCTCCGAAAAGAAACCCACGGGCAAGGTGATGGTCTCGCGGCCAGGTTACGGCGAGCAGCACCTGGACCTGCCGGCGGGACCCGGGCCGATGGAGGTGACGATGACGCGGAACCAGAATGACGCCGGGCTCGTGCGTTACTCGACGCAGATCTCGCTCTCGCACAGCCTCACGACCGTGCAGTCCAAGGCGCCCGCACTCCTGCAGCAGCCATTGACCGACGAGGTGTATCGCGCCTTCGTCGCCAGGCATGGCGAACTACCGGCCGAGGAGGTGGTGGTCCGGGTTTATCTTCCCGCCAACGCGACCCGTGTCTCCGCGATCTTCCTGATCTCCGAGCACGGCGTCGGCGGACCGATGATGGAGCACCCGTTCTTCCGCCAGTTCGCAGAACGGCACGGGATCGCGCTCGTGGGCGTGCTGGGCGATCCCATCCAGCGCGGAATCTACCCGTCCGCGGCGCTCGACGAGCTGCTGGCCAACGTCGGGGAAAAGGTCCAACATCCTGAGATCGCCACGGTGCCGATGCTCACGTTCGGCCACTCGAACGGCACGGGCTTTTCCGTTCTCCAGGCAGCGCTGCAGCCGGACCGGGCCCTGGGCTGGGTCTCCTATCAATCCGGCGCGAGCTGGCACCTGGTGTTCCCCGGCATCGAGCGCTGTCCCGGACTCGTGATGCATGGCCAGAAGGACAAGCTCTTCGTCGACCAGGACCGGACCGTCGCGACGCTACGAAGCGAGCGAAACGCACCCGTCTCCCTGCTGGTCGCGGGTGACGCCGCCCACTGGCCGGCCGACCGCCCAAAGATGTACGAGATGGTGATCGCCTTCGCCGAGGCGTGCCTCCGCGTGCGCGCCCCGCAGGGCCTCGCCCCCGGCCAGCCCCTGGCGCCCGTGCCCGTGTCCGGCGGGTGGCTGGGCGGCCACTATGACCGCGCCGCCGGCGGCCTGCAGTCGCCACCTATTGCGCCGTACCGCGGGTTCAACGGCGAGAAGCCGACCGCCAACTGGCTGCCGGACGAGACCTTCGCCCGCACCTGGCAGCGCTTCTCCGGCTCCGGTTCGGTGACGGCGCCATAATCCCGCCACTGCAAAAGGCCGGACGATCGAGAACGCATTCCAGACCAACGGCACGCTGCTCGACGATGCATGGGGCGAGTTTCTCGCGAAGCACCGTTTTCTCGTCGGGGTGAGCATCGACGGCCCGGCGCACCTGCTCGACGCCTATCGCGTGGATCGCGGCCGGCTACCGGAAGTTCTTCACGCACGTCGATCCCGCCATGAACACGATCGCCGCGCTCCTGGAACTCGGGCGCGCCCCGGCCGAGATCATGCAGTTGCCGCGGAACTGCTGGCTGCCGTCACGCCACGGCGGCGGGCGTCAGTGGCTCGTGCCATTCCGCGCCATCAGATAACCGATCAGATCGCGCGCCTGCGACGTCGACAAGTCGTCGAGCAAGCCGGCTGGCATGAGCGACACGGGGCTGGTTTCCTGCTTGGAGATATCGGCCACCGGGACCGTCGTTGCCCCGGTGAGAGACTGCAGCAGCAGGCCGTTGGCGGCGCGCTCACGCACGATGCCACCCAGGACGCGGCCGTCTTTCATCGTGAGAGTCGTGAGCCGATATTCATCCGGCACGACCGCGCTTGGCGTGATGATGTTCTCCAGCAGATAAGCCAGATTGTCGCGCGCGGCACCGGTGAGATCCGGACCGACGGCCGCTCCCTCACCATTCAGTTTGTGGCAGGCGGCGCAGCGCCGCTGGAACAGGGTGCGGCCGTTCGCCACATCCGCGCGGGCCACCACGGCGGGCGTGAGTTTTCGCTGCCACGTCGCAATTGCGGAGGCTCCTTCCGCGCCGGTCTCGCCGGGCAATTGTCCCCACGTCTCCGCGAGTTTTCGCGTGAGCGCTGCGTCGTTGAAGGAACGAATCTGTCGCGCGTGAGCCGCGCTGATATCGCTCCGGTCAACGCGGCCCGCCGCCACCGCGTCGAGCAATTTGGACGCCCACGCTGGCCGCGACACCAACGTTCCCGCCACCACCGGCCGATCGGCCGGATAATAGCTGCCCCACGCCGCCAGAATCGCCTCGCCCACGGCGGGATCGCCGCTCCCCGCCAGCCCAAGGGCCGCCGCCGCCGCGAGATCTCGCATGCGCATAAGGTTTTCGCACAACGCCCGCCAGCCTTCGGCCCGCGTATCGATCAGCACCTGCAGCGCCGCCCGCCGTTGCGGAATATCCGCGCGCTCATCGAGGATGACGGCGCGGATTTCATCGAGTGCGCGACCGTCGCCGAAGAGTGCGCTCAGGTCGCGTATCCGCCGCGCCAGTGCCTCGTCGGCGCCGCCGGCGAACCGCGCGCGCAAGGTGTCCCAGGCGGTCGGCTTCGGTGCCTTGCGGCGGCCGGCGAGGCCCTCAGCGACGCCGTCGAGCAGAGGCAATCGCATTCCGGGGGCCGCCGCCGCGAACGACGTCAACAATGTATCGAGCCGCGCCGGCGAGGAATCCAGGTCCTCGGCCACTCTTCGGGCGGCAAACTTCGCGATTTGAGGGAGGCGCACGCCGCCGGCGAGCTGCACAAAGTCCACTTCGGGAGCAGTCGCGAGCGGCTCGATGCCGTACCAGAGCATCAACGGCAGGTTGTGGTCCGCGGCATCGTCCTCCCGCATCAGCAAGGGCCGCGCAATCCGCGCCGCCGCGGCGGCGGGCAGCCGTTGCAGCGCTGCCGCGAGCGCCAGCCGCACGCTCGCCGAAGCATCGCGTTCGGCCATCGTGCTCAATTTGGCGATCACACCCTCCGGGTTTGGCGCTGAGCGATCGTCGGTCAGGAGGCGAATGGACCAGGTGCGAATGTATTCATCGCGGTCGGACAGCAGCGCTGCCAGTTGCTCGCGCGCAAGTCCGGTCGATACGTGCAGGCTCCACAGGGCGCGCAGGCGGTGGATTGGGTTCTCGGCGCTGCGCAGCAGGAGGTGGAGTGCGGCATGCTCGCTCGCGAGGTTGGCGCCGGCCGCAGCGCGCTCGGCCAGAACGCGACGGCCCTGTCGCGCAATCCAATCGTTGCGGCTGCGCTGGGAGTCCACGAGCGCGGCCGCGTCCATCCTGCTCAAGTCGTATGCCCGCCGCTCGGCGGTTTCGCCAAAGGTCAGCTTGAAAATCCGGCCGCTCGATCGCTGGATGCCATCGTTGTCGTGGCATTCGCCCGCATCGCTCCAATCGCTCACAAATACCCCGCCGTCCGGTGCCGCGAGAAGATCGATGCCGCGAAACCACGTGTCGGCGAACTGAAAGGCGTCCGGTTCGCGACGCCCGATGATCGCGCTCCCTTTGCGCTCGAGCCGTTCGACATTCAAGCGTCGTCCGTGAAAATTAATCGTGAGCAACCTGCCCTCCCACTCCGCCGGCCACTGGCCGCCCTGGTAAATCAGCAGACCGGTGTGCGCGTGCCCGCCGCCGGTCGCACTCGTGGCGGAGGTCACACCCTTCCGCACGTCCGTCCACACTTCCCCCGTAGCCCAGTGCACGTGATCGGCATGCTGGTCAATCAGCTCGTAGGTGTGCGGATTGGGATCAGGGCCGAACATGCGGCGGTAATGGGCCCCCGGGATCACCTGCCAGAGATGACCGATGACCGTGTTGATGAAAAACCCTTCGCCGTGCGCGTTCCAGTCCATGCCCCAGGGATTTGTCGTCCCCGCGACCACGACTTCGAAGGCTCGCCGCTCCGGATGAAACCGCCAGATGCCCACATTAACGGGTGTGCGCTGCGCTTCCGGGGTGCCGGGCGCGCCGATCCGCGACGCGCCGAGAATTCCCTGGCGCCCGTACAGCCAGCCATCGGGTCCCCAGCGCAGGCCGTTCGCGACATTGTGACGTGACTTCAGGTACTCGAACCCATCGAGCATCATCTGCGGCGGGCCGTCGGGGAGGTCGTCGCCATTGGGATCGGGAATGAAGACCAGATTGGGCAGACAAAGCGCCCAGACCCCGCCGAGCCCGACTTCGATGCTCGTGAGTCGCTCCAGATTTTCGCAGAAAACCGTCCGCTGGTCGAAGCGGCCGTCGTGGTCCGTATCCTCGAAAACCAGAATGCGATCGCGGAACACCGCGTGCCAGCTGACGGCGCGTTCCGAATACGTGTAGTTCTCCGCCACCCACAACCGCCCGCGCGCATCCGTCGCCATCGCGATTGGTTGGCGGATATCCGGCTCGCCGGCAAACAGCGTGGCATGGAAACCGGCCGGCAGCGCGATGCTCGCGGCCGCCTTCTCCGCCGCCATCGGTGCACCCGCGGTTTTTTCCGTGTCGAACTCCGCGCCAACGGCCACCGCGGCCAGCGCGAACCAGACGATGACCGCGTTGGAAGTCATATTCACCAAATGAATTTCGTCGACCTGAACATGTCCCCGAGCGTGTCGCGGCGCCATTCGTCCGCCATGACCAAAAGGAGATTCTGCCGGCGGGTCGCACGATGCGGCTCGCCCGCGCTCACAAAAGGCTCCCCGGCGGGGAGCGCCGCCGGGGCGGCGACTTGGGTTTGGCAGAAGCGCCGGCGGGTGATAGGACGGGACATGGCTGGAGGATTGGCGCTGACGCCAACGGCTGTCGGCGGCGGCGGGGCGTGTCAAATGAACGCCGGACGATTATTTCGACGCAGATGAATCGGTCTGGATAACTGGACCAAAGCGGCCCCATCGACAGGTTTTCGCCGTACGCGATGCCCGGCGATCGCATTCGTCGCAGACCGGCTTGATGTTCGTGGGCAGGTTCACGTGGTTGGCCCACGGGCGCAGGAAGATCTGCGTGAAGCGCACGCCGCGTTCGGAAAGCCGTTGGTTGAGCTGGTTGACGGCGTCAATCGTCACGCCGCTTCGGGCATCGCCACTTCCTCCCAAAGGCCCGGCGGCTGATAGGGCTTCGCGAACGGTCCACCGATCTTTTCCACCAGCAGATCGGACACGGCGAGCGCGCTGTCGCGCAGCATTTCTTCGTCCATGCGGAAACGTGGGCCGCGCGCAAGCAGCCGGTTCGCGGGATTCCTGGCCAGCAGCGTCGGGCTGAATCTGCTGGAAGCGCCGATCCGGCCGCCGCACGAAATTGACCCAGACGATTGGGTAGCCCTTTGGGAGCGCGGTGGATTTCCCGAACCATTTCTTCGGAGCGAGATCCGATTCTCCCGTCGCTGGCGTCAGCGATGCTGCCTCGCTGCCGCGCGACATCGCTCTCGAGCCAAGGCAAGAATAAGCAAGTGATGGCCGGCATATGAGGTTCTCTGACGACACCCACGGCATGTATCGATCATGTATCGATTTTCCATGCCTTTTCGTGCCCTTTCGTGCCATTTGGTTCCAAACGCTCCCGGTATCTTGAGCGTGATTTCCCCTCTACAGACTGGAAAATAGTGACTTTTCGGATACGCCCAAATCGATTTCAACTCCCGCCACCTCCACCATTTTCTCCCTTTCCGGGGAGAAAAATGTCGAGCCGCAGCCCTGCGGGCGAAGCCGGGCCTCCGCCTTCGCCCGCAAAACCCACCGGCTTCGTCAGCCGGCATGACCGGTTTCACCTCAGCCGCTGACGGTTGATCCTTGGTTTGGCCGCCGCTCGGCACCTCGAGCCTGCCTCCGGTGGGCCTGCCGACCCGTCGCACGGGGATGACGAATCGCGGTTGAACGACCACGGATGACTGATGCCGGATTTCCGAATGCTGATTACCTTTCGGCGGTACTCGCTGTCGCGAACACAAACATCAATCGCTTGACCTCCTGTCCGAGTGGTCTGAACCCTCGAAGGTCTGCCTTCCGCTCCCACCAGCGGTGCACGAACCGAATAAGTTAAAGGGTACAGCATGACCCCTTTTGGCTGCGCGCTATGTCATGTTCGTCGTTTCAGCCTTCAAGCAGCAAACCGAACTCGAAAAACCGCAGATCTCCGACAACGAACTCTTCAGTCGCGTCGTGGCCACCGTCGCACAACGCGAAATGCTTCCAGAGGCCGAGATTCGTGCGGCCATCAACCACTACATCGTGGCTGTCCGCGCCGATCCGAAGGCGGCTGTCATGGACCGCGCGCTGGCCGATTTTGCGCTTCGGAAATCCGGCGGTGCGGTGGCAAACGCCGGCCCGTCCGCTCTGCGCGGACGATCGCCACAACCCGTCACTGACGGCATGCACACCACGCCCG
Source organism: Opitutaceae bacterium (assembly GCA_005792355.1). Classification (GTDB taxonomy): domain Bacteria; phylum Verrucomicrobiota; class Verrucomicrobiia; order Opitutales; family Opitutaceae; genus ER46. The sequence continues at coordinate 20,330 of SXSC01000256.1, read as the reverse complement.
CCGCCCGGGCGGAAGAACCGGGCGCACCGCCAGTCTCCGAACTCAGATCCATTCCTTCTGCCAGCAACCAACACCCAGGTGCTCCAGGCACCGTTGGCGATCTTTCCAAGGTGCAGGCCCGGCTGAAACAGCGGCTCGGCACGGTGTCACTCTTGCTGGATCGCCAGATGGTGGGCGAAAACAATCGTGGCTATCTCGACGTGCGCAGCCAGGTGGGTGGAAAATAATAGAAGGGGTCATGCTTTACCATTTACCCATAAACCCTTCGTACACTGGCTGCGCGCTGGCGGCGGGCCAAAATTCGCCCCGCGCTCAGCCCTTCACTTTCGCAAACGTGTCCTGCAGCGCCCGCGCTGACGCTTGCAGCGCCTGCTGCTCTTTCGGCCAAAGCTCGACCTCGACGTGCGCGAGCGCACCCGCCCGGCCCACCACCGTCGGCACGCTGATCGCGACGCCCTTCAGTCCGTACGCGCCCTGCTGCACCGTCGAGACCGGCAGCACCTGGCGCTTGTCGTGCGCAATCGCATGGACGACCTCGGCAATCGTGAGACCAACCGCCCAACCCGCGCCACCCTTGCGCCGGATCACCTCGGCCCCGCTGCCTTTCGTGCGCTCAAAAACCTGCGACTGAAACGTCGGCGTGCAGCCGGCGACTTTCGCCAGCGGCAGCCCCGCATAGGTCGCGGACGACCACACCGGGAACATCGAGTCGCCGTGCTCGCCGAGGATGAGCGCCTTCACCTGGGTGGGCGCGAGCTTGAGTTCCTGCGCGAGGAGCGAACGGAAACGCGCCGTGTCGAGCATCGTGCCAAGGCCAAGCACCTGCGACCAGGGGAGATTTAGTCTCGCCGCCGCGAGCTGCGTGAGGATATCGACGGGATTCGAGACGACAAACACGAGCGCGTCCTTGCGCAACCCCGCCGCCTTCATGCTGTCGAGTATGCCGGAAAACAGCGCGACGTTGCGGTTGATCAAATCCAGCCGCGACTCGTCGGGTTTGCGACGCAGGCCCGCGGTGATGACGAAGAGATCGCTGTCCTTCGCGCGACCGTAGTCACCGGCGTAGATCCGCTGGTCGGCGATCGCGGAGGAACCGTGCAGCAGGTCGAGCGCCTCGCCCTCGGCCATGTCGGCATTCGCGTCGAGAATCTGGATCTCGGATACAAGACCGGCGCATTGCAGGGCAAACGCCGCATTGGAACCGACGCGGCCACCGCCGCCGATGATGGAGACTTTCATGAGTGGGAAAGGGAGAGGGAAAGGGAAAGGGATCGGAAAACTGCAGGAGCGGCTTTATGCCGCGATTCGGTGCGATTCCGTCGCGGCGTAAAGCCGCTCCTACAACCAGCGGTCAGGCTTTGAGCTGCTTCAAAATTTGCGCGGTGACGGCCTGGACGATGGCTTCGATCGCGGGATCGGGTTTTTCCCCTTCCGTCCCCTGGCAGCCGCAGTCGCTCTTCGCGGGGGCGGCCGGCGCCTGACACACCGCCCCGGGGCGGAAATCGGCGCTGTCGCACAGTTCGCATTCCTTCAGGCCGGCGCGCGGATCGGGCATGCCGAGCTTTTGGCGGAGATCAATGAGCTCCTTCGCCTGGCCGCCCGTGAAACGATGCAGCCCGCCACCGAGACCGGCCGCGATCCACACGGTGCGGCAATACGAGTCGATGTTCTCCATCTTCCAGTAGGCGTCCTCGACGTCCTTGCCCCAGCAAATCACACCGTGGTTCTGCATGAGCACAGCCTGGTGAATCTTGCCGACCTCGCCGACTTCGTCGGCATTGGCGGGCGTGCCGGGCGTCTGGTATTTCGCGACGCCAATCTTGCCGAGAAACACCTCAGCCTCGGGGATGAGACACGACGGGATGTTGACGTTGGCGATGGCGAAGGCGGTCGCGTGGGGCGGATGCGCATGGACGCACGACTTCGCCGCCGGCTGGCGCTTCATGATGCCGAAATGCGTCTTCGCTTCGCTCGTCCGCACGCGCGTGCCGGCGAGTTGGTTGGCGTCGAGATCGACGAGGCACATGTCCTCGGGCTTCATGAAGCCCTTGCAGATGAGTGTGGGCGTGCAAAGCGCGAGGTTGTCACCGACCCGGATGGTGATGTTGCCACCGTTGCCGTCGGTGTAGTCCTTCTGCCAGAGGCGCCGACCCATCTCGCAGATGCGCTCCTTCAACAAATGGATCACGGGCGAGTTGAAAAATTTCTCGATTTCCGCCGGCGTCTTCGGGTCGGAGCCCGGGGTCCACTTGAATTCGTAGTCGGGAATGGACGGAGCGGCGGATTTCTTCGCGGCGCCCGTGGGGGCGGCTGGCGCGCCAGATCCGCGGAACGAGGATTTCAGGCTGCCGCCGCCGAAAACGTCGCGGGCGGACGGCGTGAGGATCGATCCGGCGGGAGGCGTTTCGCCTTTGCGCAACATCTCCTCGGCTTCGCGGGCGGTGATTACTTTTGGCATGGCTTGTAGAAAAATTCGTCGATGATGGCGGCGTTAAAGGCATCGACCGGCGTCGGGCGATCAAAGGGCGCGGTCGCCTCGGCTCCCTCGGTGAATCCGATCACGTGACCGAGGTCGGCGCCCAAATTGTCGTACACCACGAGACTGTTGCCCTTGGCCAGGGGCGTCATCCCCGCGCCCTTGAACTGCTCCTTCGCGAACGGCTGCACGAGCAGGAAACGGCCGCCCTGGTACGCGGGATCCTGCTGGGAAAGCGTAACCTTGCCGATGACGTGTCCGAGTCGCATGAGGGTAAAGGGACTACGGGACTACGGGACTACGGACCACTGGACCCTGCATCACGTCAGCGGCAGTCACGGTTAAAAGGCGGATTTGTCCGCGGGACTGGCAGTGTGTAGTCACGTCGTCTGGTTGTCCTGTAGTCTTGTCGTCTGGGGGTCCGGTGATCCGTTGCCCGCCCTGGCGTCGTCATCGTCGATGATCCCGAGGATGATGTTGCGCAGCGGAGATTTGGGATCCTGCACGTGCAGGCGCGTCTGCGAGCCGTCGGACGAGATGAGCACGCGCTGGTGCTGCCCCGCGGCATAGGGGTCGAGGGCGAGGATCGGCGCGCCATCGTCCCGGCCCTGGTCGTCGAGCGGCTGGCAGATGATCGTGCGATGGCCGGTCATGCTCGGATGACAGACGGTCGAGACGATCACTCCATCAACGCGCGCGAGGATCATGGCTCAGTAGATTCGCAGGTTGTCCACCATCACGCAGCGGCGCGTGCGGGTGAAGGTTTGCGGCGTGGTGATGCCCTCGCCGGTGGTCGTCGCGATCGAGTAGCTGAGGTAACCCTCGCCGCCGAGGCCGAGGCCGGCGACGCTCGGGCCGTTCTTGACGAAGAGCGTCGTGTCGAGCGCGCGCGCCATCATCGTCATATGATCGACGTTGAGCGAGTGAATGATCGCCGAGTGCTTGTAGCCGTGCTCGGACTTTTTCGCGAATTCGATGCCCTGCTCGATGCTCTTCACGCGGACGACGGGCAGCATCGGCATCATCTGCTCCTCCATGACAAACGCGTGATCGACGTCGGTCTCGGCGAAGAGCATCGGCGTGTTCGCGGGCGCGCTGGTGCCGGCATGCTGCGCCAGGACGGAGGCGTCGGCCCCGATGAGCTTGCGGTTGACGGCGGCGTGCGAACAACCGCCGGCATCCTTCGAGAACGCAAACGCCGCGGTGGTGAGCTTCGCGAGCTGCGGAGCGTTGAGTTGGTGGGCGCCCGCGATCTTCAGGCCGTCGAGGAATTTGTCGAAATACTGCTCGAGCACGAAAACCTGTTTTTCGCCGATGCAGAGCAGGTTGTTGTCGAAGGCGCCGCCCTGCAAAATGTCGCGCGCGGCTTTCTTCAGACAGCCGGTGCCGTCGACGAGCACGGGCGGATTACCGGGCCCGGCGCAGATGGCGCGCTTGCCCGACTTCATCGCGGCGCCGACGACGGCGGGACCGCCGGTGACGCAGAGCAGGCGGATGAATTCGTTTTTCGTCAGCGCATCGAACGATTCGAGCGACGGCTTCTCAATGGTGCAGACGAGATTCTCGATGCCGAGCGCGGCGAAAATCGCCTCGTTGTAGGTGCGGACCGCGAGCGCGGCGGAACGCGCGCCACCCGGGTGTGGGTTGAAGACGACGGCGTTGCCGGCCGCGACGATGTTGATGACGTTGCCGCTGAGCGTGGGGACGGAGTGCGTGACCGGAAGGATCGCGCCGATGACGCCGAAGGGCGTGTACTCCTCGAGGGTGATGCCGTGATCGCCACTGAGGCCGAAGGGTTTGATCCACTCGACACCGGGGACGAGCTTCACAATTTGCAGCTTCTCGATCTTGTGTTCGAGCCGGCCGATCTTTGTTTCCTCGAACTCAAATTTGCCCCACTCGGCGGCTTTCTCCGTGCAGAGACCCTTGACGATTTCCACCACCTTGGCGCGGCCCGCGATGCCCTTGGTCTTCAGCTGCTCAAACGCATCCTGGGCGGCGGCGCAGGCTTCCTTCACGTCGTCGAACACCCCGAAGCGCGGACTGCCACGGCGGATGGCCGCCGGGGCGGAGGCCGCGGCGGAGGCCACGGACGGCGCGGGCGCGGGCGAAATGACCGGCGAACGGCCGAGGCTGCGCATCACGTCCTCGACGATCGCGCGCAGAGCCTGTTCATCAAGCTGGAGGGCGGTGCTCATGGATGGGTCTTGATTCAGTCTGGGGACGCGACGCTCACGGCGCGCTCAGCACCGCGACGGGGGCGTCACGGCTCCAGGGTTTGATCATTGCTTGGCGGGATAGATTTTTTGGTTCAGCACATCGACGGCGTCGACGATGCCGACGATCACGGCGTCGACCGGGAGCGCCTTCATGCCGCTGGCCTGGCGGGCGGAGCTGCCCTGACAGAACAGCACCACTTCGTCCAAGCCGGCCCCGAGCGCGTCGACGGCGACAATCGTGTTGGCGCCGGGGCGGAACTGCGCGGGATTGGATTCATCGACGAGCAGCGGACGCAGGACGACGAGTTTGCGGCCCTTCATCGCCTCGTCCTTCTTGGTCGAGACCACGGAGCCGATGACACGCGCGAGGAACATGGAGAAATGAAGGTGAAGGTAAAAGTGAAGGTGGAGTGCCGAGGGAGGGCCCGCTCTCCGAGCGGGCCGCGGACCGCCCGGAGGTCGGTCCCTACCCGCTCGCATTCAAGCGAGCGCCGACGGCAAACTACTTTTTCGCGGGTGCGGCGACGGAGGCCTTCGGCAGCACCAACGCGACATCGTCGTGCGGGCGCGGGATGACCTGCACGCTGACGACTTCACCGACGGTGCGGGCGGCCTGCGCGCCGGCATCGGTCGCGGCCTTGACGGCGGCGACGTCGCCGATCACGACGGCGGAGACGAGCGCATTGCCGACCTGTTTCATGGGGCCGGCGAGCGTGACGTTCGCGGATTTGAGCATCGCATCGACGCCGGTGACGAGCGCGGTGAGACCGCGGGTTTCGAGGAGACCAATTGCTTTGGAGGCCATAGGATTTTTGAGTTGGGAGTGGAGGTTGCGGTTGAAAGAAAGTCAGTTCGCCGCCGAAATGCAGCGGAGGGTTTCCCGGGCCACCACGAGTTCCTCGTTGGCGGGAATCACGAACACCCGGGTGCGCGCGCCGGCGGCGGAGATTTCGCCCTCGGTGCCGCGCAGCGTGTCGTTCTTCGTCACGTCGAGGGAGATCCCGAGGTCGGTGAGGTTGGCGCAGATCGCGGCGCGAAGGTCGGGATTGTTTTCGCCGATGCCGGCGGTGAACACGAGGGCATCGCAGCCCCCGAGCTCGAGGAGAAACGCGCCGATCCAGTGGCGCGCCGAGTGGATGAAAACGTCAAGCGCGAGCTGCGCGCGGGCGTTGCCCTGGGCCGCGGCGGCGCGCACGTCGCGCATGTCGTTGCCCACGCCGGAGAGTCCGAGCAGCCCGCCCTCCTTGGTCATCTGCCGCTCGACCTCGGCCAGCGAAAGGCCGAGGGTTTTCATCACGAACGGCACCGCGGCGGAGTCGAGGTCGCCGACGCGGTTGTTCTGCGGCAGCCCGGACTGCGGACTGAGGCCCATGCTCGTGCCAACGGCGACGCCATCCCGCATGCCGGTGACGGAACTGCTGCCGCCAAAGTGGCAGGAAATCACGCGGAGCGGCTTCGCGCCCGCGGCGACGGGCACCGGTCCGGCCAGATAGAGCTGGCGCACGCGCTCCGCGATGTCGGCGCGACCGAGCAGCTCGGCGGAACGCTCCGCGGCGAACTTGTGGCTTGCGCCGTGGAAACCATAGCGGCGGACGCCGGCCTCGTGCCACGTCGGCGGCACGGCATAACGCGTCGCGGCCTCGGGCACCCATTGATAAAACGCCGTTTCGAAGAGCGCGACGAGCGGCACGCCCGGCAGTTTTTCCCGGAAGCGCTGGATGCCGAGCGCGTAGGGCGGATTGTGCGCCGGCGCGATCTCCTTGAAACCCTCGAGGGCCGCGATCACGCGATCGTCCGCGCGGACGCAGCCGGTGAGATTCTTTCCGAGCACGGTCTTGAACCCCACGCCGTGGAGATCGGCGGCGGAGCGGGCGTGGCCGCCCGCCTTCAGCTCGGCGAGACAATCGTCGATCGCCTGGCCGTAATCGGTCACGCGTTCATAGCCGCCCTTGGCCAGCAACGTCGCGTCCCCGGCCCCGCCAAAGCGAAAGAGCCGGAACTTGAACGAGGTCGAGCCGAGATTGGCGACGAGGATGTTCACGGGATTTTCGATTTTCGATTCTCGACTGGCGATTTCCGATCAGGCATCGGCGCACCGATGCCAGCGCCCGCTGCCGGTCGACTTGACCGCGGCGTGGCGGGCGACCCGCCCGCCAGCAGGCTCACGGAGAAGCCACGTTACGCCGAGGTCGACGGCTGCACGAGCCACTTGCCGAGACCGGCGAGTTCCTCATGCGGACGCGGGATGACCTGGACGGCGACGACTTCGCCGACTTTGGCGGCGGCTTCGGCGGCGGCGTCGATGGCGGCCTTCACCGCGGCGACATCACCGCGGAAAAACCCGCACACGTACCCGCTGCCGACGGCTTCGTAGCCCGTCATCGTGACATTGGCGGCCTTGAGAGCGGAGTCCGCGGCTTCGAGCATCGCGCAGAATCCCTTCGTTTCGATTAAACCAACTGCTTCTTGTGCCATGGTGGAGAAAAGTTAAAAAGTGAGAGTGCTGAGTGGGAGTGGCGGTGAGGGTCGGCTTAGAGGCTGAGGGTGCGGACGAGATCGCCGTGGGGACGGGCGATGAGGTGCGAACAGACGAGTTCGCCGACGCGCTTGGCGGCCTCGGCGCCGGCTTCGACGGCCGCTTTGACGCTGCCGACATCGCCCTTGACGATGACGGTGACAAAGCCACCGCCGATTTGGATTTGGCGAACGAGGGTGACGTTCGCGGCTTTGACCATGGCGTCGCTGGCTTCGACGCTGCCTACATAGCCACGGGTTTCTACCATGCCGATGGATTCATTCATTGTTGGTTTCGTTGAACTGAGATGAGCGGGAGGAAAAAGCAGGGATGAACTACTTCAGGAGTTCCACCGTGGTGTCGGGTTGCAGCGCGCAGGCGTTGCCCTCGTCGGTGTCGATGTGGACCTCGAGTTTGAAATCAGCGTGAATGCGCACGAGCATGCGGTCGAAGGTCGTCGCACACGGACCGCCGATGCGGAGGCGCAGATACTCGCCGGCTTTCACCCCGTAAAACGCGGCGTCGTCCGGGTGCATGTGCACGTGCGGGGCGGCGCGGATGACACCCTCCTTCATTTCGAAAAAGCCGGCCGGTCCCATGAGCATGCAGCCCGGGGTGCCCGCGATGTTGGCCGACGCGCGGATCGGAATGTCGAACCCGAGCGCGATCGAATCCGTGAGCGCGAGCTCGATCTGGTTGAGGTCCCGGCACGGCCCGAGAATGCGGAGGTTCGAAATGACGCGGCTGCGCGGCCCGATCAGCGTGACCGTCTCCTTCGCCGCGAACTGGTCTTTCTGGTAGAGCCACTTCATCGGGGTGAGCTTCGCACCCTGGCCAAAGAGCGCCTCGACCGCGGCCGGTGTGAGGTGGCAATGGCGCGCGCTGATATTGACCAAAAGCGGATTCGGCGCCCGCGCCGTGAACGGCAACGATCGGCCCGTGCGCTGATAAATCGCCCGCCGAACGAGGTGCTCGATCTCAACTCGATGAGGGAGTGGCGGTGGCAGCGACATGACAGGCTTTGGCGAGAAAGGATGACCATTTACGCCGGAAAGCTTCCAAACTGTCAAGTTTGAGTTGCAAATTATTCCAAATTATTCCAAAAGACTCCAGCCGTATGCAACCGGAAGAACGTCAAGCGAAGCTCGAGGCCTATCTCCAAAAGGCTGAATTCGCTTCGTTGGAGGAGCTTGCGCAGAATGTGAGCGCCTCTATTTCGACCGTGCGCCGGGATCTTGCGGCCCTGGAGGTGCGAAAGCTCGTTCGCCGGACCCATGGCGGTGCCCGATCCCTTCAACCGTCCAAGAGCGACGAGTTCGTCTTCAACGTGCGCGACACCCACCAAGTCGCCGAGAAGGAGAGTCTGGGTGAAGCCTGCGCCGCGCTGATCCAGCCTGGCCAGAACGTCATCATCGACAGCGGCACCACTTGTTTTCATGTGGCCAAGCACCTCGGCGAAAAAGTCGCCCAGATCATCACCAACTCCCTGCCGGTCGCGAACCTCTTCTCCGGCTCAAACCGCCACGAGGTCCATCTCTCCGGCGGAGTGATCTATCCGCGCCTGGGCACGCTGGTCGGGCCGCATGCGGTCGAAACGTTTTCGCGCATGCACGCTGACGTCGCGATCTTGAGTGGCAGCGGCCTCACCGCCGACGGTATCTACAATTCCCACGCTCTGCTCGTCGACATCCAGCGCGCGATGATGGCGGGCGCGGCCAAAGTCATCTTCTGTTTCGACCATACGAAATTCGACCGACGCTCGACGTTCTTCCTCTGTGACTTTTCCGACGTCGATGTGATCGTGACCGACGCGAACGCCCCCGCCGCACTAATCGCGGAGTTGCGCGGCAAGGGAATCGAAGTCGTCGTCGCGCCGGCGCCCGCCGCGTAGGGGCGTTTATCCTTGGCGGTGGCTTTCGCGTCCGACGGATCGGCGGTTTCCAACCGCCGCCGCTCCTTGACCCAATCCGGGCGCTTGGCCAGCGCCGCTCCCGTCGTCCGGGCCCTGCGCGACAAAAACCTCACAGCGCAATGTTGTCGATCAAGCGCACCTCGTCGATCCAGACGGCGAGTGCCAGGAGCGTCCGGCCCGGCACGACTTCGCGCAACGGCTCCATCGTCGCCGGATCGACAATCGCCACGTAGATCACCCGGATGCGCCGGCGTTCGCCGAGCAGGTGCGTCACTTCGGCGATGACCTGGTCGGGGCTGCGCACCCCTTGACCCACCATTTCGTGTGCCCGCTGGAGTGCGACATACAACGTGGCGGCATCCTGACGCTGGGCGACCGTGAGGTCGGCGTTTCGCACCGTGACCGCCAGGCCATCGCTCTCCCGCACAATCGGCGCCACCACCACCTCAGTGCCAAAACAATAATCTGCGATCAGTTTGCGCACCACGGCGACTTGCTGCGCATCGCGCTGGCCCAGGACGATCACGTCGGGTCGGACGAGGTTGAGCAGCTTGGCCACCCCGGTCGTCACACCCCGAAAATGCGAGGGTCGCGAGACGCCACAGAGCGGCCGGCTGACCGCCTCCTCGGTCACATAGGTCGAATATCCCCGCGGGAACATTTCCTCCGCCGCCGGCATGAACACGACGTCGACCCCCGCTTCCGCACAGCGCTCGAGGTCGGCGGCCGGCGTGCGGGGATACCGGGCGAAATTCTCGCTCGGCCCAAACGCCAGCGGATTGGCAAACACCGACACCACCACAACCTCCGACCGCGACTTCGCTGTCGCGATCAGCGCGGCATGCCCCGCATGGAGCGCGCCACTGGTCGGCACGAGGGCCATCGTCCGGCCCGCCTGTTTCAACTGGGCGGCGGCCAAACGCAGGGCGGAGACGGATTCGATTTTTTGCATGGGGTTAAGCGGGCGGGGAGAGAAAGGTCGGGCTTGAACAAACCCTTCCCGCCGCGTTTGTTCAAGTTTTTCACCCATGATCCGCATCAACGAAAATTTCACCAAGCTCAAGGCGTCGTACCTTTTCAGCGACATCGCCAAACGCGTCAGCGCCTACGTCGCCGCCCATCCGACGCAGCCCGTCATCCGCCTCGGCATCGGCGATGTGACGGAACCGCTGCCGGCCGTGTGCGTCGAGGCGTTGCACGCCGCGACCGACGAGATGGCGCAACGCGCCTCGTTCAAGGGCTACGGCCCCGAGCAAGGCTACGCCTTCCTCCGCGAAGCGGTCGCCCAGCACGACTACACCGCCCGCGGCTGTCAGATTGCGGCCGACGAGATCTTCATCTCCGACGGCTCGAAGTGCGACTGCGGCAACGTCCAGGAAATCTTCGCGTCGGACGTCCGGCTCGCGATCCCCGACCCCGTGTATCCGGTCTATGTCGACACCAACGTGATGGCGGGCCGCACCGGCGCCAACGTCGACGGCCGCTACCAGGGCATCACGTATCTGGAGTGCACGCCGGCGAACGATTACGTGCCGTCGGTTCCGGGCGTCGCCACCGACCTCATTTACCTTTGCTTCCCCAACAACCCGACCGGGGCCGTGGCCACCCGGGCGCAGCTCACCGCGTGGGTCGAGTACGCGAAGCGAAACCAGGCCGTCATCCTCTTTGACAGCGCGTACGAGGCGTACATCCGGAATCCGGAAATCCCCCACTCCATCTACGAGATCCCGGGCGCGCGCGAGGTCGCGATCGAGTTCCGCAGCTTCTCCAAGACGGCCGGCTTCACCGGCACGCGCTGCGCCTACACCGTCGTGCCGAAATCGCTCATGGCCTACGATGCCGCCGGCCAGCCGCACGCGCTGCATGCGCTCTGGAATCGCCGCCACACCACGAAATTCAACGGCGTGGCGTACCCGATCCAGAAAGCCGCCGCCGCGATTTACACCGCCGCCGGCCAACAACAGACCCGCGCGCTGATCGATTTCTACCTCGCGAACGCCAAGCTCATCCGCGAGGCGATGACCAAGCTCGGCTTCTCCTGCATCGGCGGCGACAACGCCCCCTACATCTGGATCAACACCGGCCGCGACTCGTGGGAATTTTTCGACCGGTTGTTGAACCAGGCGCAGGTCGTCTGCACGCCGGGCGCCGGATTCGGCAAGTGCGGCGAGGGCCACGTGCGGATCAGCGCGTTCAACTCGCGGGAAAACGTCGAGACCGCCCTCACCCGCATCGCGGCGGCGCTGAAGTAGGGGCTGAAAGACTCAAACGCTGAAGGGCTGAGACCACCGGCCCGCAAGCGACCGCTGGCTGGTTTCCGCCCTTCCGCCCTGCCGCCTTTTCTCGCCACCGCCGCCACCTTGGAAAAGAACACCGCAACCACGCCAAACTGCGAAGACCTTCGCCCGGTATGAACTCGAACCTCCTCCGCCTGCTTTCCCTGATTGGTTTTGCCACGTTGGCCGCGACGGCAGCCGAACCCACGACGGCGCCCCGCGCCTTCATCGATGGCATTGGCCCCGGCTGGCGCGCACTCGGCCCCGATGACTTCAAGCCGGTGAACAGCGCGCCCGACACCTGGTCGTGGCGCGACGACGGCCTGCACTGCACCGGCCAGCCGGTGAGCGTGCTGCGCACGGCGAAGGAATTCGCGAACTTCGAGATGATCGTCGAGTGGATGCACCAAAAACCCGCCGGCAACTCGGGCGTCTTCGTATGGGCCACGCCAGCCTCGATTGCGAAACTCACCACCGCGGGAAAACCCGGTCTGCCCGACGGCATCGAGGTGCAAATCCTCGATCACGGCTACACGGAAATGTTCAAGCGACGGAATCCCGCGAAGGCCGCCGACTGGTTCACCACCAACGGCGACGTCTTTGCCGTGCGGGTGAAGCTGAATCACTTCGAGCCGCGTTCGCCGAATGGCAGCCGGAGTTTCCCGCGGAAGAATCTCTCGAAGGGCGCCGGCGAATGGAACCACTACTACATCCGCGCGATCAACGGCGAGCTTCGCCTCTGGGTGAACGGCGAGGAAGTCTCCGGGGGCAACGGCGCCGACCCAGCGCGCGGTTTTCTCTGCCTCGAATCCGAAGGCTCACCGATCCATTTTCGCACCCTCCGCCTCCGCGAACTGCCCTGAACCTGGTCTGATCGAATCGCCCATCGCCTCGCCTGAGCCGTCTCCATTCAATCGAGGGGCGTTTTTCCTATGAAAACGAAACCACTGAATGGTGGAACCCGATGTCCTCATCGGGTTTTGAGCCGTACGCTCTCCAATCAGCCCGTTGGGGACAACGGGCTCCACCTCGGACTGAATCGTTACGCCTGAGCGGGAGCCAGCCCGCGGGAACGTGGAGGGGACGAAAAACGCGCGGAGTTTTTCCCTGCGGTTTTGGCGCGTCTGTGGGATCTTCGCGCTCCGACGCGATGAAAATTGCGAGGTGATCAAAACTCTCCGCCCTTCAGCCTTTTCTCGCCACGGCCACCGCGATTTCCGCCGCGAGTCCCGCCACCGCCTCACTCAGCTGAGCGGCGAGCGAAGCTTCCGACTTCCCATCCCAGCGCAGGGCCTCCGCGCGAAATTCGCCGCCGCCTGCCGCCACCGGCTTTTCCCCGGCCCTGGTCAATTCCCAGACCGCCCGAAAATCCACCGCACCCGCCACCGTGCCTTCACACGCGAGCACGCGCACCGTGAGGTGGTAATCAAAGGCCGGGCTGTCCCGCCCCGGGCCACTCGGCACGACCACGCCCCGCGCCCGCAACTCTTCGCGCAACACCCGCCCGATGCCTTGCTCCAACGGCTCGCCCCACCGGGCGTATTCGCGGAACTCGAGCTCGTTGCCGCCGCGACGCACAATCAACGGGCGGCTGCGCAGGTAGCCCGCCACCTCGACCGGACGCAACTGCACCGCCGGGGCACCCGCCGGAGCGGCCGCCGCGGTCGCGCGCGTGGTCAGAACATAGAAGCGGGTGGGATCCGGTTTCGCCACCGGCAGCAACGAACAGCCGGCGGCCGCCGCCAGCCAGCAACCCAGGACCAGCGGCCCAAGAAAATTTGCCACACGTGTTTTCATCGAGAGTTCTCCCTGTTTCGCCAAGATCACTCGGGGCGCTTCTTGCCGGTGAGGAGCGCATTCGGATTGCGCTCCAGATACTCCGCCAGCCGGGCCACGGCCTCCGCCGCCTCGTTCAGGCGCCCCAGCGTGACCCCAAGGTCGGCCCCCACGCCCACGTTCGAAGTCACAAAGCCGCGCGCCGCCGTGGCGGCGTCGGCAAACGCCTGCATCGCCCGGCGGGCTTCGAGCAACGTGGCCGCGAGATCCTTCCCCGCCGGATCCACGTGGGCATCAAGGCGGGCAATCGCCGCGCGCAGATCCGCCATCGTCGCATTGAGATTCTCAAAGGTCTGCTTGATTTCCGGTCGGTTCGCCAGCGACTCCACCGCCATCCCGGTCTTTTTCCATTGGTCCACCACGCCGCGCACATCGATCCCCGCGACTTGCTTGCGCGTCTGCGCCACCAGCGATTTTATCTCCTCCGAGAGTCCGGCGAAATCGATCTTCCTGATCTTTGAGAGAATTTCCGACGCGCTCGCCTGAAACGCCGAGATGGCCGACGGCAGCGCCGGCACAATCACGTAGCGCGGATCGGCCGCATTCTTGTCCGCCGGAAACTCCTCCGGGTTCACGATGTCGAGCTCCACGTAGAGCAGGCCGGTCGCCAGCCCGAGCACTCCGAGTTGCGCGCGCAGACCCCGGTCCACCATCGCCTGCAATTCCTCGCGGCCGGCCACATTGATGCCCGTGCCGGTCGCATCGGTCATCGCGTCCTTGCTGAACTCGCACACCACCGCGACCACCGAGCGGTTGCTCCGCTCATCGTAGCGGATGTTGAGGTCCACCACCTTGCCCACCCAGACGCCCCGCAGCTTCACCGGTGAACTCAGGTTAAGGCCTTGGATTGACTCGTTGAACAGCACCACGAACCGGGGCGGTTTGGAAAAAAAACTGACTCCGCCAAAGGCCATCAGCGCCACAAACAGCAGCGCAAAGCCTCCGATCACAAACGCCCCGATGACGGCTGGACTGACCTTGGTTTTCACGGCGGGAAGATATCCGGGATGACAAGTTCGATGGCGAGCGTCTTCATGGGGCGGAGCGTCGGGGGTTCATCCGGGGTCCCGCCTCATTTTTCCCCGCGGCTGAGAAATTCGCGCACCCGCGGGTCGCCGCTCTCCTCCAGCAGCACCCGCGGCCGCCCTTCCGCGATGATGCCCTGCTGCGCCCGGTCGAGCATGATGACGCGATCGGCGAGGTCGAAAATCGACGCGAGTTCGTGCGACACCACCACAATCGTCGTGCCGAAGGTGTCGCGGATGTGTTTCACCAGTTCGTCCAGTTTTCGCGACGTGATCGGATCCAGGCCGGCGGAGGGTTCGTCGAAAAACACGATGGCCGGATCGAGCGCGAGCGCCCGCGCCAGCCCGGCGCGCTTCTTCATCCCGCCGCTGATTTCCGCCGGATAATAATCCTCAAAACCGCGCAGGCCCACCTGCGCGAGCTTCAAGGCGGAAATCTCCTGGATCTCGCGCGGCGTGAGCGTGGTGTATTCCTCCAACGGCAGCGCCACGTTTTCCCGCAACGTGAGTGACGACCACAGCGCCCCGCCCTGATAAAGCAGTCCAAACGTCTTCAACATCGCCCGCCGGCCCGCCGTGTCGGCGTTCGTGAAGGAACAGCCGAGGAATTTCACCGTACCTTTGGCCGGCGCGTGCAGGCCCACGAGGTGCCGCAACAGCGTGCTCTTGCCACAGCCCGAGCCGCCAATGACGAAGAAGATTTCCCCCCGCGCGACGGCAAACGTCACGTCCTTGAGCACCGCCTTTCCCTCGTAGCCGCACTCCAGCCCGGTCACCTCGATCGCGGGCCCGTTGTCGTCGGCGAGGTTGTCCGGCAGGCTCATCGTTGCTCAAATTCCCAGGGCATTGAACGCCACCGCAAACAACGCATCCGCGACCACCAGCATGATCAGCGCTGTCACCACCGCCGAGGTCGCCGCCCGGCCCACGCCCGCGGCGCTGCGCTCCGCCTGCAGCCCCCGCAGGCAGCCCGACAAACCCACAATCAGCCCGAAGGCCCCGGCCTTGATCACGCCAGACGCGATGTCTGAAAGATCGACGATCGAGAGCATCTCCACCCAGTACGCCGTCGGCGGAATCGACAGCAACCCGAACGCCACCACCATCCCGCCGAGGATACCCATGGCATTCGCGTAGAGGGTGAGCACCGGCATCATCACACCCAGCGCGAGCAGCCGCGGCAGCACGAGGAATTGCACCGGCGGAATGCCCAGCGTCTCCAGCGCGTCGATCTCCTCGTTGGCCTTCATGTTGCCGAGCGTGGCCGCAAAGGCCGCCCCCGTCCGGCCCGCCAGCACCACTGCCGTCATCACCGCCCCCATCTCGCGCACCATCGCCAGCCCGATCATGTCGGCAATCCAGATGTCGCCGCCAAACTGCCGCAGCACAATCGCACCGGTGTAAGCCAGCGTCACCCCCACCAAGAAACTGACCAGGCTGACAATCGGCAGGGCCATCGCCCCGCATTGCTGCATTTCGCCCAAACAGTCGCTCCACCGAAATTTCTGCGGACTCCGCACGAGCCGCACCGTGCTGAGCACACACTCGCCCACAAAATCGAGAATCTCACGCGTCTTCACCGTCACATCCTGCGTGGCGAGCCCGACACTCGTGAGAAAACTCTCCGAACGGTCGAACGGCACGCTGCTCTCGTGCGACATCGCCAGTTGCTCCAACAGCTCCCGCAGCTTCGCCGGCAACCCCTCGACGTCACAATACGCCCCGTGCTCCCGGCACCAATGCTGCGCCTCGAACACAAACAACAGCAGCGAGCTGTCCCACCGCCCCAGGCCTTCCGTCCGCAGGCGCACCCGCGTCGGGGTGCCTCCCGCCAACAGCGCGGTCCACGACAGTCGCGGTTCGGTGATCTGCCAGGTGCCGCCGAGCAACACCTCGAGCACCCCGTCCGCCAGATCGGCCCGGGCGGTGGGTTTCAAGGTTTCGGGACGGACCGGCATCGCCTCCACTTCACCCGTGACATGGCCCGCCGCCAAATCAATTTTACCACCTTCATGTCCCGCTTCGCCACGCTCCTCCTCGACTTGGACGGCACGCTCGTCGACGCCTTCACCACCATTCACCGCAGCTACTGCCAAGTGCTGCCGCACTTCGGCCGGCCCGCTCCGACAATCGAGCAGGTGCGGCGCGCCGTCGGTGGCGGGCTGGAAAACGCGATGCGCCACTTCCTCCCCGAGGAACTCATCGCCGAGGGCGTCCGCCGGCACATCGCCCACACCGACTCGATTCTCCTGGAGGACGTGAAACTCCTGCCGGGCGCGATGGCACTGTTGCGCGCTCAGCACGACGGCGGCGTAACACTCGCCGCCTTCACCAACAAACGCGGCGACCACTCGCGCAAGGTCTGCGCGCATCTCGGTGTCACCCCGTTCTTGCGCGGTATTTTCGGGGCCAAGGACACACCTTGGCTGAAGCCGCAACCCGAGTTTGCCACCCACGTGCTCGCCCAGCTGGGCGCGGGCTCCGAGACCACGCTGCTCATCGGCGATTCGCCGTTCGACGTGCAGGCCGCGCACAACGGGGGCTTCGCCTGCTGGGGCGTCACGACCGGCACCCAC
Organism: Opitutaceae bacterium; assembly: GCA_005792355.1. GTDB lineage: Bacteria > Verrucomicrobiota > Verrucomicrobiia > Opitutales > Opitutaceae > ER46. The sequence continues at coordinate 3,495 of SXSC01000256.1, read as the reverse complement.
GATGCGGACCAACTCCGCGGCGCCGGAGCGGAGGGCGTGTATCCCGACTTGTTCGCCGTGCAGGCCGCGCTGGCGCGGTAATGGGGGTGGTCTTTGGTTCACCCGCGCCGGTAGGGCCCGACCTCCGGGCGGGCCGCGTGCGTGCGGACGTCTGCCAGCCCGCCCGGAGGTCGGGCCCTACCCTCGGAGACATTTTCCCCAGCCCGACGCTGATGCGTTTCCGCTTTCGCCGCCACGGCCGCCGGCGCCGCCACGCGCTCGTTCATCCGCTTCAGTTGTTTTTCCAGAAAGGTCAGGTCGGAGATGCACCCCAAACCCGGCACCCCCATCTTTCCGCTTCCCCCGCGGCGCGCGAGTGGTCAAGGTGCGCCGACCCCGCCTCGCCTCCGACCGCCTCGCCATGACGCTCACCCCCGTCGACTGGATCATCATCACCGTCTACCTCGTCGGCTGCATGGCCGCGGGTTTGTGGATGCGACGCTACGTGCGCGGCGTGCAGGACTTTGCCGTCGCCGGCCGCGAGATGGACGTCAACCTCGGCATCGCCTCGCTCGCCGCGACGGAACTCGGCCTCGTGACGATCATGTACACCGCGCAGCTCGGGTACGAGAAGGGCTTCGCCGGCGCGATGATCGGCGTGATCATGTGCGCCGTGATTTGGTCGGTGGGCCGCACGGGCTTTGTCATCGGTCCCCTCCGCACCGCCGGCGTCATGACGATTCCGGAGTTGTTCGAAAAACGTTTCAGCACCCGGGTGCGCTGGCTCGCGGGACTTTTTGTCGTGCTCGGCGGCCTGCTGAACATGGGCATCTTCCTGCGGCTCGGCGGGGAGTTTCTCGTTTACGCCACCGGCCTGCCGCCGGGCTGGCTCGAGTGGGTGATGACCGCGTTGCTCGGGCTCGTGCTGCTCTACACCGCGCTCGGCGGCATGCTGTCGGTGCTCATCACCGACTACCTCCAGTTCCTTGTCATGGGGATCGGCCTCGTGGTGACTTCCGCGCTCGTCATCCTGCACATCGGCTGGGGCAACCTGGTCGACACCATGAGCCGGACGTGGGAGGCGAACGCCGCGCTCGCGGGGGCCACCCCCACGCCGCATCCGTTCAACCCGTTTCACCCTTCGAGCTTCGGCTGGGGTTATCTGCTCTGGCAGGTGGTGTTTCAGATCGCCGCCGCGACCACCTGGCAGACGCAGATCAGCCGCGTCCTCGCAGCCAAGGACGCCGACACCGCGAAACGCATGTATCGCCAGACGTCGTTCTACTTTGTCGGGCGATTCCTGCTGCCGGGCCTGTGGGGCGCCGCGGCGTGCGTGTGGTTCGCCCAACACGGCGGCCTGCCGAAGGACCTCACGACGCTCACCGCCATGCCACATTATCTCAGCATCGTGCTGCCGGCCGGCGTCATCGGCCTGGTCGTCGCCGCGATGCTTGCCGCCGAGATGTCCACCGACAGCGGCTACATGCTCACCTGGGCGACGGTGATCTACAACGACCTCGTCACGCCCTGCCTGCGCCGGCCGCTCACCCCGAAAAACCAGCTCCTGCTCACCCGCGCGCTTGTGATCGCGATCGGCGTCTTCCTGCTGTTCTACGGGCTCTGGTATGAGCTGCCCGGCAACGCGTGGGATTATCTCGCCGTCACCGGCAACATCTACCTCGCGAGCGTTTTCACGCTGCTCGTCGCCGGGCTCTACTGGCCCCGGGCCAACGCCACCGGTGCCGCCGCGGCCCTCGTCCTCGGCGCGATCGGCCCGATCACCTTCCTGCTGCTCGGGAAAAAATTCGCCATCGCCCCCGAAATCGCCGGCGCCTCGTCGTTCGCCCTCGCCGCCGCCGGCATGATCGTCGGCTCGCTCGTCACCGCCCCACCCGCCTCCGCCGCCCCGGCCCACCCGCCTGCTTCCACCGCATGAACTCCCTCCTCGGATATTTTTGGGCCGGACTGATCTTCGCCTCGATCGCGTGGTATGGGTTTCTCGTCTTCTACGTGGGCTGGAAAGCCGGCCGCGAGATTCGCGTGCTGACCCGGACGCTGGGCGCCGCCAAGGCGCAGGATCAGGTGACCAAATAGGCCACAAACGAGGCCGGCCAGCGTGCGCGCCCCTTTGTTTATGGGGTCAAGTTCGGAAGCATTTCTTCCGCCTGGGATCCTCGTCACACTTTTCCCGATCTCATGGCGCCCCTCTATCTTGTTCTGAAAGGCGGCTGCCACTGAGGAGTCCATCCATCATCGGTGATTGGTGGAATCGGCTCCAGTTTCCTCCGCGCTCTAATTGCGCGGTTGGGCCAGGCCGGTTTTCCACGTCGTCTGCTCCGCTCGACTTTGCCGGCGGGCCGAAAGCACGCGGGATTCGCCGTTCCAAAAACGGGGGCTCATACCGGGACAAACCCCTACCTCTACCGGACGCTCGGCGCGGCACTGTCTCCAAAAGGGTGGGTATGGAAACGCGCCATTTCGGCGCAGATTGCACACACGTCTTGCCCCATAATTTGGGTATAGCGCGAGCGGCGAGATGATACCCACCAAGAGCGGGCCGTTTGAAAACCGAGATCTTCTTCGGGTCGATCTCCTTCTCCCTTCCCGAAAAGAAAGCTCTTCTTCGGCCGGGTTGATTTTCTTCCCTCGTGAATCGAGTTGGATAATCCACAGCGGGTTTGTCGTGGTCGGCGGCAGCGGGAAGGGTGCGCGGCATGCATCCCGCCGGGCAACGTAGCTGTCGTAATTGCAAAGACTTCTTCCTGCCGGATCCGCGCAACCGTCATCATCAGCGGTACTGCGGCCAGCCGGCGTGCCGCCAGGAGAGCAAGGCGACGAGCCAGCGCAAATGGGAGAGTCGGCCCGAGAATCGAGACTGCTATTGCGGGTCGGTAAGGGTGACGAAGGTGCGCGCGTGGCGCGCGGCGCACCCGGGATACTGGAAGCGGGGGCGCAAGCAGACTTCTGCGTTACCAGATGTCTTGATTACGCAACTCGCTGCGGAGAAGGATAAAAAAATCAAGACGTCTCCCTTGCGTTACCAGATATCTGGCAGGCGCAAACGCCTCTAGCCAAACCCGCCCCTTCCACAGCCGGTTTGGTTCCGTCACCCGTTTCGATCCCGAGGAAATGACGAAACTTTCCGGAAGAACCAAAAATCAGCCGTGCCGAACCAGGACAGTAAGATTGCGAACTGAGAAAGTCGGATGAGAGATGAGTTCATGAATTGTTTCAAAGCTTCGAGCGGTGCCGCGTGGGTGGAGTGAATCCGCGACCGCTTCGGCCTGGATCCGCTGTTGGAACGTGGTCAATCATTGCCACGCGCGTTACGGATCGCCAATATTGGTGCCCTTGAGGGCATCCTCCGGAAACAGATTTTTCTTGGGGTCGAACTCCAGATTGCGATCGTTCGGCACGGGATTGAAATAGTAGGAGAATCGCATGGATCCCGTTGGCTCCACGCTGATGTCGCCGATGATCTTGGCGTAGTGGGCGGAGACGATGTTTCCCTTTTCG
>SXSC01000255.1 GCA_005792355.1 Opitutaceae bacterium | reverse complement strand
CACCCGGATGCGGGCAAGACGACGTTGACCGAGAAATTCCTCCTCTACGGCAACGCCATCCATCTCGCCGGCTCCGTCACTGCGCGCAAAAACCAGCGCGCCACCACCTCGGATTGGATGGAACTCGAGAAACAACGCGGCATCTCGATCAGCTCGACCGTGCTTCAGTTCGATTACACCGGCTTTGCGGTCAACCTGCTCGACACCCCCGGCCACAAGGATTTTTCCGAGGACACCTATCGCGTCCTCACCGCGGTCGACGCCGCCCTTATGGTCATCGACGCGGCCAAGGGCGTCGAGACGCAGACGCGCAAGCTCTTCGAGGTCTGCCGCCGCCGCGGTGTGCCGATTTTCACGTTCATGAACAAGTGCGACCGGCCCACGCGCAATCCGATCGAGCTGCTCGACGAACTGGAAAACGTGCTCGGCCTGCAATCCTCCCCGGTCATCTGGCCCCTCGGCAGCGGGCCGGGCTTCCGCGGGGTCTTCGACCGGCGCAGCCGCCAGGTCCACCTCTTCGAGCGTGTGCCCGGCGGCAAGTTTCAAGCCCCGGTCAGCGTCGCGTCGCTCGAAGATCCGATCGTGCGAGGGAAACTCGACGAATACACCTACCGCGAGGTCAACGATCAGCTCGCGATGCTCGACGGTGCCGGCCACCCGTTTGATCTCGAGGCGGTCCGGGCCGGCCAGCAGACCCCGGTGTACTTTGGCAGCGCGGTGAACAACTTTGGCATTCAGCTGCTGCTTGATGGTTTCCTGCACGATTCCGTCCCGCCCGCGCCGCGTTGCAGCTTGAACGCTGGAGCCGCGACGCTCTCGTCGCGATTCGCCGACGAGGTCGGCGGCGCCACTTCGGTTTCCGTCCAGCAGAAAGTCAGCATCCCCGTGACCCACGACAAGTTTTCCGGCGTCATCTTCAAGATTCAGGCCAACATGGATCCGCGACACCGCGATCGCATCGCGTTTCTGCGGGTGTGCTCGGGCAAATTCGAGCGCGACATGGTCGTCACGCACCAACGCACCGGCAAGCAGGTGCGCCTCTCGTCCTCACACAAGCTTTTCGGGCAGGAACGCGAAACCGTCGACGAGGCCTGGCCCGGCGACGTCATCGGCCTCGTCGGCCACGGCGAATTCGGCATCGGCGACACGTTGTCCGCCGATCGTGGCATCGTCTACGACGAGATTCCGCGCTTCCCGTCGGAAGTTTTCACCTACATCTCGAACCCCACCGCCGGCGATGCGAAGAAGTATCGCGCCGGGGTCGAACAACTCCTGCAGGAAGGCGTCGTGCAGGCGTTCAACGCGCGCAATTCCCCGCCCGGCGCCACGCTCCTCGCCGCCGTCGGCCCGCTGCAGTTCGAGGTCGTGCAATGGCGGCTGCAAAGCGAATACGGCGCCGAGTCCCGCCTCACGCCCACGCCGTGGACCCTGCTCCGCTGGCTCGATCCGCACCCCGCTCTCGCCAATCCGTCGTCACTCATCGTCGCGACCGGGGTGAGTTTCGGCACCGACAAATTTGATCAGCCGATCGTGCTCTTCCCCAACGATTGGACGATGCGGTATTTCTCGGAAAAGAATCCCGAGCTGAAGATGCACGAGCTGCCGATTGAGCAGACCCGATAGGAATTTGTCGGGTGCGCCGCGCAGGTTGCGGGAAAACTCCGGGGCCATGGCGACGAAGCGGACGCTCCAACTCGCCAAATTCCTTAGCGACACTGCGTGTTGGGAAGCCGAGCATCGCGATCAAGCGACCCTACGGCCGGTGCGCACTCGGTGTGATTTCCCAGACTGCTCTCAAGTCGACACGGCGGCCAGTAACGGCTTGGCATTCTCGCGTACTTCCATTCGGTCAACGCAGATGCCCACCGTCGCAAGATTCAACGGCGTCGCGATTAGGTTTTATCCCCGTGACCATCAGCCACCGCATTTCCACGCCTTCTACGGCGACCAGGAAGCCGTGATCAAAATCAAATCCATCAAGGTCGGCGTAGGTTCACTACCTCCAGCGGTTCTGAGCGACGTTCTCGCCTGGGCTCATCGGCACCAAGTGAACTGCTCGACAAATGGAAGCTCTGCCGCAACCATCAATCTGTCCGCTCCATCGCCTATCCATGAAATACGCCCTGGCGAAAGTCGTCGAAGTTCAACCACTGCCCGGCTTTAAATTGCGTCTCGCGTTTGCCGACGGCGTACGGGGCGTTTACGATTGCAAACCGATTTTGTGGGGCGAGGTGTTCGAGCCAATGAAGGACCCGGCATTTTTTGCTAGGGTATTTCTCGACTACGGCGCCCCGAGCTGGCCCAACGGCGCGGATCTCGATCCCGGGGTGCTGCGTTCGAACATCGAGAGCGTCGCCCGCAGATCAGCGCGACGCGAATACAAGACCGCGCTCGCGCATGAAGATCAAGCCCGTTACGGAGATGCGCCAACCCCTGCGTCAAAGCCCAGGCGGCTTCAGGGCAGATCCCGATCTTCGTGATCCGCTACGATCACACCAGTGACGATTTTGGCCCTGACCAGTAAACCGCAGAGAACGCATGGATCGCAGAGATTCAAATCCGATATGGTCTCAGCGCTCCCGCCGTCGGCGGGCAAGCTTTGCGCCTGCCTGCCAGGTGGCTGACCATCAATTTGCGAGGTGATGCGCACCGCTCCGGCGGCGAAGGTTGGTCCGTCGAATTATTCAGTTCGTGATTCAGGTTGCGCCGTGAGGAATTCTCCAAGGCGGGTTGCGGCGACCGCCGCGCTGGGACCAGAGGGTTTAGTTCATCGGCTGGCCCGCGACACAGTCTGGGCATTTGGCAGAATCCTGCCATATTGGGTGAGCCCCTTTTCCCGAGAATCCCGCACTGTCTGGCGAACACCCCCACAGACATCCCCATGAACCCGCCCCCATCGCCCAATTCCGAGGAAACGATTTTTACCCACGCCCTCGCGTTGCCCACCGCCGAGCGCGCCTCGTATCTTGCCGCGCAGTGCGGCGCCAATGACCGGCTGCGGCGGGCCGTCGAAGGTCTGCTGCGTGCCCATGAGGGCGGCGGTGGCTTCATGGAGGTGCCGGCCGCCGCGAGCTCAGCGGATCTCGCGACTCTGCTGCGCGCCTCCCGGCCTCCGGAGGAGGCGGTGGGCGAGCGGATTGGCCGTTACAAGCTGCTTCAGAAGATCGGCGAGGGTGGCTGCGGCACCGTTTACATGGCGGAGCAGGAGGAACCCGTGCGCCGGCGCGTGGCCCTCAAGGTCATAAAGCTCGGCATGGACACCAAGGAGGTCATCGCCCGCTTCGAAGCCGAGCGGCAGGCGCTCGCGCTGATGGACCATACGAACATCGCGCGCGTGCTCGACGCTGGCGCGACCGACACCGGCCGGCCGTTCTTCGTGATGGAACTCGTCCGCGGCATCAAGATCACCGACACACGTGTCGAGTTTGGTCGCGGCGGCCGTGATGCGAAAAATCCGGGCTCGAGTCCTTGACTGCCCGAAATCGTTTTGCGCACGCCAAGTCTCCGAAAAGTCCCGTGCCTGCCCTGAGCCTGTCGAAGGGTGTCCGTTGTCCGTTGTCCGTCGTCCGTGGTCCGTCGTCTCGTGGTCTGAAGCACAGCCTCACTCGCTTTTCGCCTTCCGGCCCTTTTTCTCTCCCTCGCCCGCTTTTCCGCCGGTCACCCGCACGGGCCAGTTCTGCTTCACCAGCGCCTTTAACTCAGCGATGACCGCCGCGCGGCTCCCGTCACCGGCGAGATTCTTCATCTCCCCCGGATCGCGGTCGTGGTCGTAAAGCTCGACACCCTGCCGGCCTTCGTCCCACTCGGTGTAACGCCACCGCGGCGTGCGCACGCTGCGCCCCGGAAACCCGCCGCGCTCCACCTGCGTGAACGCGGGCCGGTTCCACGCCGCCTCCGGCTTCGCCAACAGCGGACGCAACGACGCGCCCGGCCGCGCCGCCGGCAGCGACAGGCCCGCGAGATCCGCGAGCGTTGGATAGACATCGACAAACTCCACCACGCGCGGCGAGACGCCGCCGGCCTTTACTCCCGGCCCCGCGATGATCATCGGCACGCGCGCCGAATCCTCAAAACAACTCTGTTTCATCCAAAGCCCGTGGGTGCCGAGCGAATAGCCGTGGTCGCTCCAGAAGACGATCACCGTGTTGTCGCGAAGCCCGAGGCGATCGAGTGCGTCGACCACCCGCCCGATCTGCGCGTCGACAAACGAAATGGTAGCGTAGTACGCCTGCTTGCTCCGGCGGGCCTGTTCGTGCGTGACGCCAAAATTCGGCCAGGGCCGCGTGGAATACAGCGCGGCCTCCGGCACCGTCTTCGCATAGCCGGCGGGCATCTCTGGCACGTCGATTTTCTCCAGCGGATACAGATCGAAGTATTTCTTCGGCGCGATGTACGGCGTGTGCGGTTTGTAGAAGCCGGCTGCGATGAAGAACGGTTCGCCACGGTGCTTTTCCAGCAACCGGATGACCTCGGTTGCGACCATGCCGTCGGTATGTTCCTCGTCGCGTCCGGTGGGATCCGCATACATCGCCATCGCGGAGCCTAGGCCTGCACTTGCCCCACAAAAGGGGCTGTAGCGCATCAATCGTCGGCGCTGCGGGCGCGCTTCCGGGTCAGGCCGATGATTTGAACCATGGCGCGAAACTGCGCGTAGCCTTTCCACAGGCACTCGTATCCAGGAT
>SXSC01000254.1 GCA_005792355.1 Opitutaceae bacterium | reverse complement strand
AGTTGTCGCACGAGGATCGCGTTCTCGGGCAGTTCAAGCGTTTGTTTGATCGGCGGGGCCGCTGGCATCTTCCCCGCTGTGTAGCAGAACGCCGAAGAAAAGTCCCGTCATTTTTTTAGGGGCAAGCGCAGGCCTAGCCCGGACATTTCGCACCGCGGCCTGCGGCCGCAACCAAAGGAGGGTCGCTTGCCCAACCGCCCGCAGACAGTCGGCCGACGGTTCTTCGGCGGTTCGGCAACCGCCGCTCCTGGTGGAACGATCAAAATCGTCGCAGAAATGCACGATGCCGGCGGATAGCAGCGCGGCCTTTTTCGAGACTGCGCGCGAAAAAAGTGGCGTGCTTCGCACGCAGCCGGATTTGCACCACAGAGACACAGAGGACCCAGAGAATACCGCCTGCCGAAAAGCCCGGCCAAGGCGAATCACTGCCGGGTGAAGCACTTTCCCTTCAATTTCTTGGTCTTCTCCTCTGTGTTCTCAGTTTCCTCTGTGGTAAATTGGTCTGGTTATGCCATTAAGCACTAGGACAAACATGTTGGTCTCTACGCTCGAATTGCTAGCAGCCTGTCGGACTTGGAAATTAATGGCGTCCACAATGCGTCATTCGCAAAAATAATTTTCAAAAAGATCAAATATTGAGCTGTAAACGCCTTGGACAGCCTAAGTCCGACAGACTGCTAGCCCGGCCATTTCACGCTCTGCTCGCGAGCGGAGCCACACGGTGTTCGAGATTTTCTTCTGCGTTCGCGGTCCTCAGGGATGTCCGGGCTAGGTGGTGTCGCCGGTCCACAGGGCGGGCTCGACGGCGACCCGTCCGGTCGGTTCCGCGCTGAGAGCGGCGACCGCAGCCTGGCCGAGCTGGCGAAAATCGTGGCGCAGGCAGCTCAGGCCCGCGCGCGTGGCGAAATCGGTTCCCATCACCGACAGCAACCCGACCCGCCGCGGGCATTCGACACCGGAATCACGCAGGGCCGGGAGGAGCAGCATCGCGATGTTGTCTTCCGGGCAGACCAGGGCCGTGCGCTTCGCGGTGCGGCGGAGGCGCTGCGCCAGCGTGGCGCGATCGGCCGGCGTGCTCGCCGGAGCGGTTGCGACGACGCGCGTCTGGCAGTTGAGTTCCGCCGCCACGGTTCGCAAGACGCCGGCAAATTCATCCACCGCGGGATCCCCCTGGAACGGGCTCACCGGCATAATCTGTTCGTAGCCGCGGCCGAGCAGGTATCCGAGGGCCTTCAGGGCGCCGGCGCGGAAATCGACGCGGACGTTGCCAAACGCGGGGTTGGCGCAGTGCCGAAACAACATGACGGCGGGACGCAGCGCGCGGGCGTGGGTGCGCAGGGCGGCGTCGCTCCAGACGTGATCGAGAATGAAACCGCCGGCCGATTCGCCATGGCGCGCCAGGAAGTCGGCGAGGATCGCCCCTTGCTGCGCCACGGTGGCAAAAGCCGGCGGCTCGTGCGGGTCGGGGTGATTGACGAGGAGTTCATCGTGCCAGAGGAGCATCGTGCGCCGGCCGGCCCCGCAACCGGCGCTGATGCCCTCGAGCAATTCCCGGTAGAGTTCGCTGCCGAGTTCCAGCCGGCGGATGAGGCAGGCGATCGGCTTGGGCCGGTCAAGCAGCAGTCGGGCGTTCTTGGGAAAATAGCGCCCGTTGGTGGGATGCTGCCAGATTTCGCCGGCCTGCGTCAGCCCGCGCAAGACGCGGAAGATGGTGGTGTTGGCCACGCCGAAGCGCTCGCCGAGCTCGCGCGTGGTGGGCAGGGGTTGGTCGCCGGCGGACTCCCCCAGCAATTGGCGCACCCGGGTGGCGAGGCCGGGTGCCGGGGCGCGCGCGGCCGGGCGGGGGAGGGAGGAGCGGGCTCGGGCCATGGCGTGTGCGGGGCACGTTGCCGGTCAAAGCGCGGAGTGCAACAAACAAAATTCTGTTGCGCAACAGATCGATATTGTGTCTGCTGGGTTCGATGTCCACCCGCCCCTTCGAACCGATTGATCTGCGTGCCGTGGCCGCCTGCTTCCGTCTCGGGGGCACCTACGGGGGCGGCGCGCCGTACGGCAACGGCCACATCAACGACACTTTTGCCGTGTCGTTTGAGCAGGGCGGCGTCGCCACGCGGTACATTTTGCAACGGATCAACGAGCACGTGTTCCGGCAGGTCGAGGCGGTGATGGAGAATGTCGCGCGGGTGACCGCCCATGCCGGCCGGCGCGCGATCGCGTCGGGCGCGCCCGATGCCATCCGCCGCGCGCTCACCCTCATTCCGACCCGCACCGGCGCAAACCTGCACCGCGACGCCAGCGGCGCGTGGCGCTGTTATGTTTTCATCGAGGGCGCCCGGTCGCACGACATCATCGAAACGCCGGCGATGGCGCGCGAGGGGGCGCGGGCCTTTGGGGAGTTTCAGCGCCTGCTCAGCGATCTGCCGGGCGGCCGGCTGCACGAGACCATCCCGGATTTTCATCACACCCGCCGCCGCTTCGACGCCCTGCTCCGGGCGGCGGCGGCAGACAAGACCGGGCGCGCGTCCGCGGTCGCGGTGGAGCTGGAGTTTGCGCGCGAGCGGGAGGCGATGGTGGACGTTCTGCTGGACTTGCAGGCGACCGGGGCGATGCCCGAACGCGTCACGCACAACGACACCAAGCTCAACAATGTGCTGATCGACGACACCACCGGGGCCGGCCTTTGTGTCATCGACCTGGATACGGTGATGCCGGGTCTGGCGCTGTACGATTTCGGGGACATGGTGCGCTCGGCCACGAATTCCGCCGCCGAGGACGAGCGGGATCTTTCGCGGGTGACGGCCCGGCCTGAGATTTTCGACGCCCTGGCCGAAGGTTACCTCGGGGCGACGCGGTCGTTCCTCAACCCCGTCGAGATCGCGCACCTGGCCTTCTCCGGGCGGCTCATCACGTTGGAAATCGGGCTCCGGTTCCTCACGGACCACCTCGAGGGCGATGTCTATTTCAAGACCCAGCGCCCGGAGCATAATCTCGACCGCGCCCGCGCGCAATTCGCTCTGGTGCGCAGCATGGAGGCGCAGCAGGCCGCGCTGGAGGCCAGCGTGCAGCGGCATGCCCGGCCACCGGCCGCGCCCGTCCTCCGCCACCCGCTTCCCGTCATGATTGCCTCCTCGATTGAAGCCCAACAACGCGAGCGCATCGCCACCGAAATATTCGACAACGCCGACGAGGCCTGCGGGCGGCTCGCCGGGGAAATCAGCGCGCTGATCCGGGCCAACGACGCGGTGGGGCGCCCGACCGTGCTCGGGCTGGCGACCGGCTCGACGCCGGTGCGGCTCTACAAGCAGCTGATCCGGCTGCACCGCGAGGAGGGGTTGAGTTTTCGCCGCGTCATCACCTTCAATCTCGACGAGTATCACGGTTTGTCGCGCGAGCATCCGGAGAGCTACTGGCGGTTCATGCATGAGCAGTTGTTCAACCACCTCGACATCCCGGCGGAGAATGTGCATGTGCCCGACGGCACGGTGCCGCGGGCCGAGGTGTTTGCGTGGTGCCGCAATTACGAGGAACAGATCCGCGCGGCAGGCGGACTGGATCTCCAGGTGCTTGGCATCGGCCGCACCGGGCACATCGGCTTCAATGAACCGGGTTCCTCCCGCGAATCCCGCACGCGGCTCGTGACGCTCGACGGCCTCACGCGGCGCGATGCGGCGCGTGATTTTCTCGGTGAAGCCAATGTGCCCCGGCACGCGATCACCATGGGCGTCGGCACGATTCTCGACGCGCGGCGCATCGTGCTGCTGGCGTGGGGCGAGTCCAAGGCGGAGGTCCTGGCCGAAGCGGTGGAAGACGTGCCGACGGATGCGTTGCCGGCGAGTTTCCTGCAGGGACATCCCGCGGTGCGCTTTCTCATCGACCACACCGCGGCCTCGGCGCTCACCCGCGTGCGGCATCCGTGGCTGGTGAGTTCACTTGAGTGGAACCCGGCGATCACTCGCCGGGCGGTCATCTGGCTGGCGCAGACCGTGAAGAAGCCGGTGCTGAAGCTGATCGATGAGGATTACAGCGAGCACGGCATGGCGGATCTCCTGACCGAGCACGGCCCGTCCTACGGCCTCAACATCCGGATTTTTAACGAAGTCCAGCACACGATCACGGGCTGGCCCGGCGGCAAGCCGAACGCCGACGATACGTCGCGACCGGAGCGCGCGGCCCCGTTTCCGAAACGCGTGGTGGTGTTCAGCCCCGAGCCGTCGCACGACGTCCTCGGCATGGGCGGCACGCTGCGCCGGCTCAAGGACCAGGGTCACACGGTCACGGTGGTCTACCTGTCCTCCGGCAATCTGGCGGTGCCGGACGAGGAAGCCGTGATGGCGGCCGATCTGATTGGCGAACTGGCCGGGACGGTGGCGCACTCCCAGGGCCCGGTGGCGGAATTTGCACGGACGACCCGCCAGGAGTTGCTGGAGAAGTCGGACTTTGCCGGCGACTCCGCGCCGATCCGCCGGCTGAAAGGATTCCTGCGTCGGGGAGAGGCCAGGGCGGCGTTGCGCGACTGTGGCTACACCGCGGAGCAGGCCCGGTTTCTCGATCTGGCGTTCTATGAGCGTGGTCGGTACCGGCAGTTTGCGCCGGATCAGGCGGATGTCGCAGCGGTGGCCGCGGCGTTGCGGGAGATCACACCCAATCAGATTTTTCTCACGGGTGATCGCGACGATCCGTCGTCGATCACCGCGGTCTGTTTCGAACTGGTGCGCCAGGCCTGCCGTGCGGTCGCCAGCGAACCGTGGTTCCGCGATTGCCGCGGCTGGGCGTATCGGGGCGTGGAGACACCCTGGGACGCCGCCGACATCGAGATGGCGGTGCCGTTGAGCCCGCGTGAACTCGCCCAAAAAACGCAGGCGGTCTTCCACCACAAGAGCCAGCGCAGCCAGACGCCCGTCGCGGCCGGGTTGCGCGAGCCATGGCAACAGGCGGAGCAGCAGAATCGAAATCTGGCCGCGACCTACGACCTGCTGGGCCTCGCCAACTACGAGGCGCTCGAGGGCTTTGCCCGCGCCCGCTTCGACTGACGCGGGATTGAAACGGTGCGCGCCGTGTGGTCCGGCCGGGGCGTAACGCCGTCAACCTTTACGATTCGATTTCATTTTGTCCGATGCTCGAGGTCCATCCTTCCCTGCTCCCGCCACTGGAGCGAAATTTCCGCCCGGCCGCGTTGTGGAATCGCGCCTATCGCGCGCTCGTGTCCCAGGACGCGACGGCGCGGCCGTTTGCGATTGTGCTGAGTTCCCCGGATGGCGGCGTGTCGCGGCATGACAGCCGCGTGCTCGGCCCCGGCCACGCGGCGGCGGCGCTCAACGCGATCTATGCGGAGCGCCTGTTGAAGTTTCTCCTTTGGCAGAAAGGCGGCAGCCAAGTGCGGATCGCCGGCGCGGACGAGCTGGCCGCGTGGCTCGCGCAAATTTATGCGCCGACGGGGCGGCGGGCCTTCGATCATGGTTTCATGGGTGGAAATATCCACCGGGAGATTTTTTCGGTGCGGGCGGCGTCCTTGGCGTCGTTGCCGGAGGGCAAGATGACGTCGCTCACGTTGGGGCGGCATCTCGCGGGGTGTCGGATCGGCTTTGATCTTGGGGGCAGCGATCGCAAGGCGGCCGCCGTGATTGATGGTCGCGTGGTGTTTTCCGAGGAGATCGCGTGGGATCCCTATTTCCAAAAGGATCCGGCGTATCATTTGGAAGGAGTGCATGATTCGCTGGTGCGGGCGGCGCAGCATCTCCCGCGCGTCGACGCCATCGGCGGGAGTGCCGCGGGCGTCTACGTCAACAACGAGGTGCGGGCGGGCTCGCTCTTCCGCGGCATCGCGCCGGATCTCTTTGAGCGGCACGTGCGGCGGATGTTTTTCACGTTGCGGGAGCGCTGGGGCGGGGTGCCGTTCGAGGTCGCCAATGACGGGGAAGTCACCGCCCTCGCCGGATCGATGTCGCTGGGTGACGGTGCGGTCCTCGGCATTGCGATGGGTACGAGCCTCGCGGCCGGCTACGTGACTCCGGGCGGAGGCATCACCCCGTGGTTGAACGAGCTGGCTTTCGTCCCGGTCGATTACCATGAGGCGGCGCCGAGCGACGAGTGGTCGGGAGATCACGGCTGTGGCGTGCAGTACTTTTCCCAACAGGCGGTGGGGCGGCTGGCGCGTGTCGCGGGTTTCGATTTTCCCGCGGCTCTGCCGCTGCCGGAGCAACTCCTCGCCGTGCAAGCCGCGCTGGCGGCGGGCGATGTCCGGGCGCGGGCGATCTACGATTCGATTGGCATCGCCTTTGGCTATGCGATCGCGCACCTGGCGGACTTCTATGAACTCCGGCATGTGCTGGTGCTCGGCCGTGTGAGTTCCGGCGCGGGCGGCGATCTGATGCTTGCGCGGGCGCGCGAGGTGTTGCGCGCCGAGTTTCCTGAGCTGGCGGAAAAGATCCAGTTGCACACGCCCGACGAGCAAGACAAACGCCATGGCCAGGCGATTGCCGCGGCGAGCCTGCCGGCGCTGCGCTAACCCGGAAATTTCCCAGCCATGAAACTCTCCAATCCGCAGGCCGACATTTATGTACCCGCTGGCGAACTTTCTCCGGAGCGGGCGCTCGCGCGCGTGACTCATCTTTGCGTCGGCGCCCATCAGGATGATATCGAAATCATGGCGCACGCCGGGATCACCGACTGTCTCGACACCCCGGGCAAGGCGTTTGGCGGCGTGGTCGTCACGAATGGAGCGGGCTCACCGCGGACCGGTTCCTACGCGCACCTGACGGACGAGCAGATGCAGGCGGTGCGGCGTGAAGAGCAACGGACCGCGGCGGCGATGGGGCGTTATGCGATCCAGCTGCAGCTGGCGCATCCGAGTTCGGTGGTGAAGACCCCCGGCCATGCCGGGGTCGCGGCGGATCTTGCGGCCCTGTTTGGCGGGTGCACCCCCGAAGTGGTTTACCTGCACAACCCGGCGGACAAGCACGACACTCACGTCGCGGTGCTGCTGCGGTGCATCGAAGCCCTGCGTGCGTTGCCGCGGGAAAAGCGTCCGGGCCGCGTGCTCGGGTGCGAAGTATGGCGGGATCTCGACTGGATGGTGGATGCGGACAAAGTCGCGCTCGATGCGGGCCGCCACCCGCAGCTGGCGATGGATTTGCTGAAGGCGTTCGATTCGCAAGTGACTGGAGGCAAGCGTTACGACCTCGCGACGATGGGGCGTCGTTCGGCGCACGCGACGTATCACACCTCGCATGCGACTGACCAGGTGGCGGGCATTACTTGGGCGATGGATCTGACGGCGCTGGTCGCGGACCCGAAGATTTCGGTCGAGGAATATGCGGCGGCCTACATCCGCCGGCTGCACGACGACGTGCGGGAGCGGATTCGGAAGTTTGCGTGAGGGACGTCTGTGTCCCGAACGTCACAAAGATTCGACCTGTCCCTTTTACTTCGGATCTCGGAATTCAACCTGTCCCTTCATCCGGCAATTTGACCTGTCCCTACTACGACTGGTTCTTGGCTTCGTTGATGCCGATTGGTCCTGAATTGCCGGAGGTGGATGAAAAGACCACGAAAGACGGTGCGCTGGGACGCATTCGTGAAGGCAAACGCGTCCACGCTGCCGCAATGCTCTGGGAGCATGAAGCGAAGGGCGCGAAGCGCCGCCGCCAACCCTTTGCTTGTCGGTCGCTCTTTCTTCAAAGAGCGGGCCGGTCCATTCCTCGTGGCTGGCCACGTTGTTTCCTGCGATGAAGCGGAGCCCGTCCGCGTGGCGGTCGGTTGTCCATGATGCCTGAGGGCCTACGGCGGGGTGTCCAAGCGAATGGCGAAAGCTTTCATTTCGGCGGATGTCATCCGCCTGCCCGCTGGTGCAACCCGCGCAAGGTCGCCCAATCTCCCCAACCTGTCCATGCCGGCAACGCTCGCGGCGCCGTGCGCTCACGCCGGCCGGTTGTTTGGCGGTATTTGGCCAGCTGCACTTCCACGAAGGCCCGGCTGCCCAGCACGGCGCCATCCGTGAAATGCCGGAGCCGACAGCGCAGTACCGTCGCCAGCGGCAGCCGGCCGCCTTCGTCGATCACGCGCTGCAAATCGGCCGCCGAGATGATTGCCGCCCCCTCGCGAGGTCCGGCCCCGGTGCCGAAAAGCATCTCGCGGTAATCCGCCTGCGTCTCGTCCCACGCGCGACCGCCGGCGACGGAACGGATGCCTTCCTGAGCGGCGACGTTACCCGCCACCGCCTCTGCGTACCCGCAGAAGCGATAATCTTTGGAATCGGTGACCAGGCCGGCGCGCACACAATTGAGATCGATGTAAGCCGCCATGGTTTGCCGCAACCGATCCTTGGTTTCGACCAGCGTGCTCTTGAACCGCTCGGCCCAAAGCGTGCCGAAACGGTTGTGCGATTTGTTGAACCAGATCGAGAAGCGTTGCTTCACCAGTTTCATGAACTGCGAGACGTCGCCCATCAGCGCGAGCTGGCGCCGCCGCCAGGCGCGCGCCTCCGGCCCATTGGTGGCCAACTCGGCCTCGATGACGGCGAGGCGTGCGGATTGGTACTTGGTGGGAGTGGGATACAGGACTTTGTAGCGGCGCAGGAGTTCGGCGTCGGACACGGGAGCTCGTTGCGGCACGTTGAGCAGCACATGAAAGTGATTCGACATGATTGTGTAGGTTATGACCCGCACGCCGCAGTAATCTGCCACCTGCCACAGCTGTCGGCGCAGGATTTCCTTGGCCACGTCATCGAACAGCCACTCTCCGTTTACGGTCCGACTGATGCAGTTATACGCCGCCTCGCTTTCCGTCGCCGAAATCTTGATGCGCCTTTGTCTCATACGCCCGAACCTGCCTTCTTGGGTCCGCCTAGCCAGCGATGGGTATACCCGAATTAAGGTATAATCGACCTGTCCCTTTAACGCTCTAACGAGCCTAAATGACCTGTCCCTTTAATTTCCGCCCGTCGCTGGTTCGGCAGCAAAAGGAAGTCAACGCGCCACGCTTTTCGATTGTCATTGCAGGCAAACCGGGGAATTCAGCGGGTCGCCGCGGGCTGTCCGCCGGCCTCAAGCCTCCGACCGTGCTCCTCCTCCGAATCCAACCAGCCCCGCTGCCATGAATCTCCGCCATTGTTCCGTTGCATCGCTTGCCGCCGTCGTCGTCCTGGCCCTCGCCGCCGGCTCGTCGGCCGCGGAGCCGGCCCGCTGGTTCAAAGGCAACCTGCACACGCACTCACTGTGGAGCGACGGCGACGATTATCCCGAGATGATTGCGGACTGGTACAAGCAGCAGGGCTATCACTTTCTCGCAATTTCCGATCACAACGTGATGCAAGACGGCACGCGCTGGTTCGAAATCAAGCAGCCGGTTTCGATCAAGGGTGAAGTTGTGCAGCGCGGTGGCGGGGCGGTGCTGCAAAAGTATCTGGCGCGCTATGGCACCGACTGGGTCGAACAACGCGAGACCGGTGCGAAAAAAGAAGTGCGCCTGAAGCCGCTGGCGGAGTATCGCTCGCTCCTCGAGGAGGCCGGTCGATTCCTGATGATACCCGGCGAGGAAATCACCGGCACGTGGACGCGCCCGAAGACGGCGACGGCCCCGGAATTGAGCGGACCGGTGCACATCAACGTCACCAACCCGCGCGAATTCATCAAACCTCACTCGGCGGCCACCGCAGTCGAAGTCATGCGCCGGACGCTGGACGACGTTTACGCCCAGCGCGAGCAGACGGGACAGCCGATGATTGCCCACATCAACCATCCGAACTTCCGCTGGGGAAACACCGTGGAGGATCTGATGCAGGTGGAGCGGGAGCGTTTTTTTGAGGTCTACAACGGTCATCCCGGAGTCAACAATGACGGCGACGCGACGCGGCTCAGCATGGATGCAATGTGGGATGCGATGCTGACGTTTCGCCTGGCGGAATTGAAGCTCGACCCCGTGTTCGGAGTGGGCGTCGACGATTCGCACAACTATCACAAGATTGGCCTGGGCCAGAGCAACGCCGGGCGCGGCTGGATCATGGTGCGGGCCCGGCATCTGACGGCGGAGTCGATCATCCGGGCGATGGAAGAGGGTGAATTTTATGCCACGTCGGGAGTGATCCTCACGGAGCTGCGCCGCACCCCGGCGCGCCTGGCGGTGGAGATGAAAACGGAACCGGGCGTGACGTATGTGACGCAGTTCATCGGCACGCGCCGCGGTTTCGATCGGACGAGCGTGGAACTCACGGCCCCGACCGGCGAGTCCCAGCCGCGGCGCACACTGCCACATCGCCGGTATAGCAAGGACGTGGGCACGGTGCTGGCTGAGGTGAAGGGCCGAAATGCGGAGTACGTTTTACGGGGCGACGAGATTTACGTGCGGGCCAAGATCGTTTCCTCGAAACCCAAGGTAAACGGCAGCGTGGACGGCGAGCATGAGACGGCGTGGACGCAGCCGATCGTCGGTGCGGGCGCGGCGAAGTGACGGCGGAGCAGTTGAAACACGGTGGTCGCGAAGTTCGCGGAGCCAGGCGACGTTTGGACCGCGTCGCGTCCAGCGGCGGGGGGCGACGCCCGATCGGGTATGACCGCAACCGCCGCTTGCCAGTCCGGGGTCCTCCCGCCTAAACTCCGCGCCAATGATTTCGACCCGGGCGCGCGGACTCGCCAACCTCCATGCCGGTGCCACCACGATGGGGGTGAGCATCTTTTTCTGGGTCTATGCGGAGCTGATCATGCGGTATGTGCCGTACGTGCGGCTCAGCCGGGAGGTCAACTTGCTGCCTTATTTTCTCTGCGTGGTGGCCGGCATGGCGATTTCCCGGCGGGAACTGACCGCGCTGGCGACGCGGTTTCACCTGCTCGACACGGGTGACGCCGCGCGGCTGGCGGCGCGCCAGGTGGCGTTGGTGGCGCTCCTGACGTTTTCGATGATGTTTGCCACCCTCGATCGCAGTATCAGCCGGCTCTTTCTCGGCACGTTCTTGGTGTGGTCCTGGCTGGGGCTGGTGGGGATCAACGCCCGGCTGCCGCGCCTGCTGGCCCGCATGGTGTTTCAACGCGGGCACCGGCTGCCGACCTTGTTCATCGGTCGCGTAAGCTCGTTCGCGCGGCTCAACGACTGGATTGCCCGCAAGGAGCCGCTTGGGATTCATCCCGTGGGCCTGTTGTCCGACGATCCCGAGGCGGCAAACTCCGCCTCCCCGTTTGTCCCGTGCCTGGGTCGGGAGGCGGATCTTCCGCGGGTGCTGGCGGAGCGTCCGATCGGGCAGGTGGTGCTGCTGGGCCTGCCGGCGACCGACGAAGAGGCGCGCCAGGTGATCGAAATTTGCCAGGAACACGGGTGCCGGCTGCTGATGCACAATAATCTGGCTGAGCGCTACACGCACCCAATCGTTCCGTTGGTCGAAGAGGGCCGGCATTTTTATACATTGCAAGAGGAGCCCCTGGAAGATCCGGTCAACCGGCTGTTCAAGCGAGGCTACGATGTGGCGCTCGCGTTGCCGGTCGTGCTGATCCTGCTGCCGCCGCTGTGCGTCTGGGTGTGGCTCCGGCAGCGGACCCAGGCGCCGGGGCCGCTGTTGCACGTGCGCGAGCGGCGGGGCCAGCGGGGCGAGATTTTCCCGATGCTGAAATTCCGCTCCATGCGCGTCGGGGCGGAAGATGCCGCGGCGGAGTCCCAGCAGGCGACCAGCGAGGATGAGCGGATTTTCCCCTTCGGCCGGTTCTTGCGCCGGCACAGCTTGGATGAATTTCCGCAGTTTTGGAACGTGCTCGCCGGACACATGAGCGTGGTTGGTCCGCGGCCCTACATGCCGCTCCTCGACGAGGAATTCCGGCGGCAGACGCGCGGCTACCGGACACGCCACCTGGTGAAACCGGGCATCACCGGGCTGGCGCAGAGCCTGGGGTTTCGCGGGGAAGTGCTGGAAAAGGAAATGCTCAGCCGACGCGTGTATTGGGACGTCCATTACATCACCCACTGGTCGGTGTGGCTCGACCTGCAAATCACGGCCCGGACGCTCTGGCAGATCGCGCGGCCGCCATCGACGGCGTACTGACGCTTCTGGGGTTGGGGAAATCCGCCGATCAGGAGGTGACCCCGTCGAGGCCGGCCGACGGCAGGAAGTTTCGCGTCCGCCAAAGCGGCCGCCTACTTTTTGGCGCGGCCGTCGGGGTCGAGCGCGCGCGGGCGGTTGGCGGGGCCGGGTTTCGGCGACGAGGCGGCCCGCAGGAGGGCGGCCGCCGTCTGGACCGATGCGGCGAGTGCGGGATCGGCGGCCCGATTGCGGTATTCGGCGGGATCGTCCGGACGCCAATAGAACTCGCGCCCGGCGGTGCCGCCGTCCCATTCAGTGTAACGCCACTGCGGGCCAATCACCGTGCGGCCGGCGACGTCGCGCTTGCCCGCCACATCGTAGTGATAGACGAGGCTGCGGGCATGACCGGAGGTGTCGGGGTTGGAGAAAAGGGGCCGAAGCGACCTCCCCTCCAGACCCGGCGGCGCCGCAAAACCAGCGAGATCGACCAGCGTCGGATACACATCGAGCAACTCGACGGGCGTGGCGACCGCGCGGCCCGCGGGCACTCCGGCGCCGGCGAAAATGAGCGGCACACGGGTCGAGGCGTCGAAGGCGCTGAGTTTTGCCCAGAGACCGCCATGGTCGCCGAGGTGGAAGCCGTGGTCGCTGAAGAATACGACGAGCGTGTTTTTCCAGAGGTCGCGGCGGTCGAGTTCGTCGAGCACGAGGCCGAGCTGGTGATCGATAAACGAGATGCACGCGTAGTAGGCGCGAATGGCCCCGGCGCGTGTCGCGGGTTGCTCGAAACCGGAAAGTTCGGTCTGGAGGGCGATGGCGGGAATGTCGCGCATCGCGGGATCGGCCGGTGCGTTGACGCTGCCGTCGGGATACAGATCGAAGAAGCGCTCCGGTGCGGTCCAGGGCAGGTGTGGTTTGTGGAGGCCGAGCGCGAGGAAGAAGGGTTTTTTCTCCGCGGCTTTTTCGGCGACCAGGGTTTGAATGGAGCGGGCGTTGAGACCGTCGCGGGTTTTGGAACCGTCGCCCGGGAGCACAGACCAGCGCGGGCGGCCGTCGCCCCCGCCGTAGCGGGCGGCGATGGCGGCCTTCTCCCCGTCGTCCTCGCCCGCGCCATCCTCGTAACGATCCCAGGAGGCGGGGTCGCTGGTCCTGGGGTTGTGGAAAATCTTTCCGACGCCGGCGGTGTAGTAGCCCTGTTGCCGGAAGAACTGCGGCAGCATCACGGCGGCGGGCAGGGCGGTGCGGACGGGCGTGCCCAAAATGTAGATACCGGTGGTTTCCGGGCGGCGGCCGCTGAGGAAAGACGCGCGGCTCGGGTTGCAGAGGGTGTATTGCGCGTAGGCGCGATCAAAACGCACGCCGCGCGCGGCGAGCCGATCGAGGTGGGGTGATTTCACGACGCGGTCGCCGTAGCAGCCGAGCGACAGATTCAGATCGTCGACGACGACGAACAGCACGTTGGGGTTCGCCGCACTCACCGCGGGAGGGCGGGGCGAAGCGGCGGCCGGCGGGGCGGAGCCAAGTTTTTCATCCGCGCCGCGCCCGGCGGTGACGACGAGAAGCGCGAGGGCGAGGAGACGGAGGAGGGGGAGCTTCATGGGGTTGGCTTTTCAGCGACCGGCGACGCGCGGCAGCGCGCCCTGCCAGCCCTTTTTCCACTGGGCCATCAACTGCCCGACGAGCGCGGCGTTGGCCGGGAGCTTCGCCACATTGGTGTTCTCCTGCGGGTCGGTCTGGTGATCGTAGAGCTCGATCGCGTCGACTTTGGTGTGATCGTTGCGCCCGACCCACACGACGAAGCGGTAGCGTTCGGTGCGCATGGCGTAGCCCATCAAGGCGCCGCTGTTCGATTTGCCGGCGGTGCGCGGATACTGGCTGAAGGCCGCGGATTTCCACGATCGCTTCGGATCTTCGAGCAACGGCATGAAGCTGGCGCCTTCGAGGTGCGAGGGCAGCGGCAGGCCGGCGAGTTCGGCGAGAGTGGGATAGATGTCGACGAATTCGACGATGGAGTTCGTCTTGGCGCCGGCGTTTTTCATGCCGGGCACGGAGAGCAGGAGCGCGGTGTTCGTGTCGTTTTCGGTGTTGGTGTGTTTGCACCACGCATCGTGTTCGCCGAGTTTCCAACCGTGGTCGCCCCAGAGGATCACGATGGTGTTCTTGCGCAGGTCGAGCCGGTCGAGTTCATCGAGCAACTTGCCGACCTGGGCGTCCATGTAGCTGATCGCGGCGTAGTAGCCGTGCTTGAGCTGACGCGCGAGGTCGTCGGGGATGGAGCCATCGGGAATGCCGAAGTAATTCCGCAACTCGCCGCCGGGGAGGATGGTGTAGTCGGGTGCGTCTTTCGGACGGAACTTGTTCGGGGCGAGCTGGATTTTCGCCGGGTCGTAGAGGTCCCAATATTTTTTCGGCGCGATGAACGGCAGGTGCGGCTTGACGAAACCAACGGCGAGGAAGAACGGTTCCGATTTCTTGCTGATGTCGCGGAGCGTGGAAACGGCGAGGTCGGCCACCCTGCCGTCTTGGAAATAGTTGTCCGGCACCTCGGCGCCCTCGAAGGCCGGGCCGCGGATGTTCTTTTGCGAGGGCGCGGCATCGGCGTCCTTCGCGGCTTTTTTTCCTTTGCCCTTGGCTTTGCCCGCGGGGGCATTGTCGCCGGCAGGTTCGACGCCGTAGCGGCGTTCGTTGAGTTTGACATTCTCCGGCAGCGCATAGGTGTCGGCCTTCGGCGTGACCCACGGCACGGACCAACTGCGCGGGTCATCCAGGCTGCCGTGGTAGATTTTGCCCATGCCCTGGACGAAATACCCGTGGTTCTTGAAGTGCTGCGGGAGCGTCACGACGTTCGGCAGCGCGTCGCGAAAATGTGTCACGAGATCCCAGACCTTGGTGGTGTCGGGCCGCGTACCGGTCAGCAGGCTTGAGCGCGTCGGCGAGCAGACGGCCTGCTGGCAATAGGAGCGGTTGAACGTGATGCCTGCCCTGGCGATCCGGTCGAGGTTGGGGCTCTTGATATAGTCCTTGCCGTACGCGCCGAATTCCGGGCGCAGGTCGTCGACGGCGATGAAGAGAATGTTGGGCTTCTGGGGCGTGGCGGCCCGCAGCCCGAGGGCACCGCAGGAGAGGAACAGGAGGCCGAGTGTCACGGCGCGGAGGCGATGGAGTCTCATGGTGGTGAAGCGTGAAAGGGAACGAAGGCGAGGGCGGATTTAAACAAGAGCGAGAGTGCAGGGATTGGGGCGTCAAAGCCGGCGGCGCAGGCGCAGCGAAAAATCGCGCGGGCTGCCAGGGCGGATGGACAGCCGGCCGGAAGCGGTGCGCACGTAGTCCTGGTCGGCGAGATTTTGCGCGTTGAGCGACACGTCCCAGGTTTTCTGGCGGTAACTGAGCGAGGCGTCGAAGCGCACATAGGCGGGGATGTAAAACGTGTTGGCGACATCGCCGAAGCGGCCGCCGACCGCGATGACGCCGAGGCCCGCGCCCAGGCCCTTGAGTGTTCCGTCGCTGAATTGGTAACGGTTCCACACGCTGTAGGTGCGGGCGGGCGTGTTGGCCAGTCGGTTGCCGGCGGGATTGACGAGGTCCTTCGTGACGACACCGCGCGTGAAGTTTGCCGAGCCGATCACCTGCCACCCAGGGAGGACGCGGCCGACGAAATCAAACTCGAGGCCGCGGGTGCGTTGCTGGCCGGTCTCGACGCGGAAACCCGGCCGCAGCGGGTCGGGGTTCAGCGTGTTGGCGTTGATCAGCTCGTAGAAACCGCCGGTGACGGCGATTCGGCGGCGAAAAATGTCCACCCGCGCACCGATTTCCTTGATCGCGGACTCGACGGGTTTGAGCGTCGAGCCGTCGGGATTCACGTTGGTGGCATTGGCGACGATATCCGAGAAGTTGGCGAAGACGGAGACGTTGTCGCGCGGCAGCCAGACCGCGCCGAAGCGGGGATTGGGACTCGTGCCGGACGTGTCGGTTTTGACGCCGGTGCGCTTGTTGGTCGAGTAGGAGGCAAAGCGTGCGAGGCGGGCACCGGCGACGAGCGTCAGCTTGTCGTCGAAACAGAAAAACTGATCCTGCACGAAATACTCGTCATACCAGATGGCAGTGGAATTCCAGCTGTTGTTGACAAAGGTGCCGGTGACGCCGCGTTGGGGGTTGAGCACGTTGGTCGCGGTGAGCGGCGCGAAGTTCGTGAGGCCGCCGTCGTAGTTGCGGCCGATTTCCAATCCGGCGAGGAGCTTGTGCCGGCCGCCGGCGCCGCGCAGTTCGTAGCTGACCTCGGTCTGCGTGTAAAAGTTGTCCACCTGCTCGGCGTTGAGCCAGCGGCGGGTGCGGGTAAGCACGCTGGTGGTGGCGTTGACGGCGTTGAACTGCGTGTCGAAGCCCTTCTCGTTTGTCTGGTTGATCCGCAGGGCGTGGCGCAAGGCGAGGCCGGAAGCGAACGTGTGGAGCAGTTCGTAGCGGCCGGCGTATTGCCAGGTGCTGTTCACGTCGTCGGGATCGCCGTAGAAGGTGTTGGCGGGCATCTTGACGACGCGGTTGCCGACGGCGACCAATCCGCCGTCATTCACGCGCCGGTCGTAGAGATACTCAAACTCGAGGTTGAGCCGGGTGCGCGGTCCGAGAATCACGCTTATCGCGGGCGTGAAAAAGAGCCGATGGATGAAACCGTGATCGCGGAAACTGCCGGAGTCCTGCCAGGCGACATTCACGCGGTAGAGCATCTTGTCGCTCGCGAGCGGACCGGTGACGTCGAGGGTGCCGCGGTAGTAGTCGTTGCCACCCCAGGTGGCGCTGGCCTCGGCGAAGCGGCGCCGTTGGGGAAGCTTCGTGAGAATGTTGACGGCCCCGCCGGCCGAAGTGCGGCTGAAGATCACGGAGGCCGGGCCCTTGGCGACTTCGATGCGGTCGAAGTTGGCGGTGTCGCGCGGGGCGCGACCCGTGTCGCGAAAACCATTCTTAAAGGGAATTCCCGTTGTGAAGCCGCGGATCTCGAAGCGATCGCCACGGGAGTTCTGCCCCTCGGTGAGGCCGCTGGTGTAGGCGAGGGCGTCGGCCACCGAGCGGGCCTGCAGGTCGTCCATGAAACTCTGATTCACGATCTGAATTGACTGCGGTGTCTCGCGGATGGCGGTGCCGGTCTTGTTGCCCGAGGCGGAATTGTTAGAGCGATAGCCCTCGTCCTGCTTGGTAGAGACCTCGAAGGCTGAGAGCTGGACGACTTCCTCGTTGGTGGACTGCGGCGCGGTGTCAGCGGCGCGGGCCAGCCCAAGCGCGAGCCAGCAAGGGAGGAGACGGCGGCGGAGGGGGGAGTTCATTGCGGTGAGTTTGTGGAGGTGGCAGTCGGGCTCTCGATAATTGAGGAAGCGATTATTTGGCGCCGGTGGCAATTTTTGCGCGCACGTTGGTGATGGCCGACTTCGGGGCGGCGGCTTGAATTTCAGTCCACGGTCTCACGCCGATGCGCTTCGCCCACGCTTCCCATTGGGCGGCCATCGTCTTGACGCGTTCCGGCTGTTGCGTTGCGAGGCTGCGCTGTTCGGCGCGATCAGCCTCGAGGTCGTAGAGTTCCCAGCCACCGGGATGCATTGAGACAAGCTTCCATTGCCCGAGGCGGATGGCGCGGTTGCCCTCGTGCTCCCAGTACAGCGGTCGGACTGCGGGAGCGAAGGAGGGAGTGGGAGAGGGGGAGACGAACAGGGGCTTCAGGCTGCGGCCCTCCATCGGCTGGATTTTTTCGCCGTTGAATTCGGTCGGATATCTTGCGCCAGCCAGATCGACGCAGGTCGCCATCAGGTCGATCAAGTGGGACGGCTCGGCGGTGATTCTCCCCCGCTCGCCATCTTTCCGTCCGTCGGTCTTCATCGCGGCCGGCCAGTGGGCGATGAACGGAGTCGAGATGCCCCCCTCATGCACCCAGTGTTTGTATTCGCGGAAAGGCGTGTTGCTGACATTGGCCCAGCCGCGGCCGTAGGCGACCCACGAGTCGGCTGGACCAGGCATGACGCCGTAGCCCTGACGCAACGGCCAGCCCTCGCGCGTGTGGGTGGGCAGGTTGCCGTAATGGGCGACGTTCGGTTCGAGCGGAGCGATGGCCGGTCGCTCCGCGCGCGGCCGAAACGCGCCGATGCGACCATTGGTCTCGGCGCAGCCGCCGTTGTCATGGAGGAAACAGACCAGGGTGTTGTCGAGTTGTCCGTTCGATTTTAGTTCGGCGACGATGCGGCCGATGCCCTCATCCATGACGGTGACCATTGCGGCATAGACCTCCATACAGCGGGCCTCGAACTCGCGGTTCTCCACCTTGGCCCAGTCCTCGGCCGGCGGGGCCAGGCCCCACCCGGCTTTGACGACGCCGAGTTGCTGTTGCCTGGCCCAGCGGGCGGCGGCGACCGGGCCGTAGCCGGCGTTGTAGCGCCCGCGGTATTTGGCGATATCGCTTTCCCGCGCGTGCATCGGCCAGTGCGCGGCGGTGTACGCGACGTACATCAGAAACGGTTTGCCGCCATGGTCGCGCGCGTGGTCGCGGATGAAACGCGTGGCATGGTCGCTGATCGCGTCGGTGTAATAGTATTCGGCGGGTCGGTAGTTCGGATCGTTGGCGATGGTGATCTCGCGATTGTCGCTGACTAGCCCGTGGGGATCCCAAAAACTGCCCGAGCCATTGATCGTGCCGTAGTAGCGGTCGAAGCCGCGCTGCAGCGGCCAATTTTGCTTTTGGGCCATCGCCTCCGCGGTTTTTCCCGGTGTGACGTGCCATTTGCCCGTCATGTAGGTGCGGTAGCCGGCCGGTTTCACGGCCTCGGCGAGGGTCACGCTGCGGCGGTTCAAGTCGCCGCGATAGGCCTCGGAGCCACGGTCCTCCACCATGTGGCCGACGCCGGCCTGATGCGGGTAAAGACCGGTGAGCAGCGAGGCGCGCGTGGGACAGCAGCGCGCGGTGTTGTAGAACTGGGTGAAGCGCAGGCCTGGTTTGGCCAGGGCGTCGAGATGAGGCGTGGCAATCTCGCCGCCGAAGCAGCCGAGATCCGAGTAGCCCATGTCGTCGGCCAAAATGATGATGATGTTGGGCCGGGCGGCGGGCGCGGCGAAGGCGGCGTGAGCCACGGTGAATCCAACCGCAACGGCCAGGCCGCGTGCGAGGGAGGTGGGGCAGATGAGGGTGGTTTTCATGGGGCCTTTTTCTTCTTTTCCTTTTTCACGATGTTTGAGGCGTGGCGGCCGGACGGATCGCCGGTGTCGGGGATGCCGCCCGCGGGATTCAACCGATCGAGGGCGGCCTGCAGGCGTTGGCGCGCAGTGATGGCGGCGGGGTCCCGGGTATCTGCGACCACGAGTTTTTCCGCGAAGGGCGCGTCGCTCATGTCATAGAGTTCGCCCGACTGGTTGAGTTTCCAGCCGTCGGAACGAACCCACCACATTTTGGCGAGCTGATTGAAGACCCACTCGCGCGGCCGGCCCTTTTCCCCGCGGAACTGGGCGGCAAGGCTGTGGCCGTCGATGACGGTGTTGGCGGGCAGCTTGGCGCCGGCCAACTCGGCGAAGGTCGGGAAAAAATCGCTCGAGTCGATGAAGTCGGCGGAGACCCTGCCTGCCGGCGTGACGCCGCGCCAGCTGACGATCATGGGCACCAGGCTGCCGCCCTCGAGCATGGAGCCTTTGGCGCCAACCACCAGGCGGCCGCCGATGGTGGCGCGATCCAATCTGCCACCGGTCGTGCCGTTGTCGCCGAGGAAGACCACGAGGGTTTTCTCGCGCAGCTTCAGGCGGTCGAGTTCGGCCATGAGTTGGCCGACGAGCTTGTCCATGTAGCGGACGTTGTCGGTGTAGTGGTCCTTGCTGTCGGGCGCGCTGTCGGGTGTGGGCAGGATCTCGCCGTGCACATGCGACAGCGAGTAGTAGGCGAAGAACGGCCGGTCGCGATGTCTCGTCATGAAGTCGACGAGATGCCGATGCATCAGGTCCGGCAGGTATTCCTTGTCGCGCAGGGGCCGCTTCTCGCCGTTGACCACATAGGTCTTCACCTTTTCCTGGGTGTTCCAATAGGCGCCGCTGCCGGCGTAACGCAGATATTCGTCGAAGCCAAAATCGGAAGGCTGCAGGGAGAACTGGCTCCACTTGCCGATCATCGTGGTGACGTAGCCCGCCGGCTTCAGAACGGAGGGGATGAGGGTCTCTTTCTGAGGTGAGATTTCGCCGACCGCATCCTGATTGCTGCCACCCGTGCGGAAGCCGTAGCGGCCGGTGAGAATCATGGCGCGAGAGGGCCCGCAGAGTGAAATCGTGTAGGCGTGCGTGTAGCGCATGCCTTCGCGGGCGAGCCGGTCGATGTTCGGTGTCTTGTAGTTGTCGGACCCGTAGCAGCCGACTTCGCCGACGCCGTAGTCATCCGCGAGGATGAAGATGATGTTGGGCTTGGCGGGTACGGCGGCGGCGAGGGCCGCCGCCGAGAAGATCGACAGGCCGATTACCGCGAGGCCGGAGTGGAGTGATTTCATGGCAGGAAAGTTGCGAGTCAGACAGGTGAGGGATGAACGGTTGACGTCGACAGCGCGGGCGCAAGCCCGAGCCTGGAATCGCGCGCAGCGGATACGGTGCTCAAAACTTTGCGCCCTTGTGGCTCAGGGTGTAGGTGAAGTAGAAGGCGCGCCTTTCACCGGGAAACCGGGAATTGGATCCGCCCGAACCGGCCCGGAGGTAATCTTCATCGAATATATTGTTCACATTAGCCGCGAGGGAGTGGCTATAGCTGCCGGAGCTTTTCAATGTGTAGCGGAGGCCGAGGCTCCAGAGGGAATAGGCGGGGGACTTGAGTTTCCACTGACCGGTTGAGCTCACCAGGGTGCGCACGCCCCTGGAACTTGTCGTGTAAACGTCGCCCGCCTCCGGGGGCGCGAGCGGAGTGGCGCCCACGAAGGTCACGCCGAAGTTGGCCGCGAAGCCCTTCCAGGCTCCGCGACCGGGCGAATACTTGATGCTCACACTGCCGTTGTAGGGAGCGACGAACTGCACGGGGCGGCCGACCACCAGCGGGTTGGCGGCACCGTAGTCGGAATAAATCGAATGCACGGAGCCGTAGCTCACGAGGGCGGAAAAATTGTCGGTGATGCTCCAGCTCGCATCAATCTCGTAGCCGCGGACGAGCTGGTCGCCGTCCCGCCGGGATTCTTCGACGAAGGAGCCGGAGCCGACGGGGAATTCGGCCAAATCCCGCACCGTGACATTGTGGCGGTTGATGTAGAAACCGCTCAGCGTGTAGGTGAGGCGGTTCCCGAGCAGCGAGCCCTTGAATCCGTAGTCCCAACCGTCCGCGACTTCCGGTTTGTAGGTCGGATTGGCGATCTCCAGCGGAGTGTCACCCTGATCCATGAAGAAGCTTTCGCTATAGTTGGCGAAGATCCGAAGGTCGCGGTGGATCTTGTAGTTGGCACCGACGTTGGGCTTGAACTCGGAAACCTTCTTCTCGATCACGTCGCCGACTCTGTAGCCCGGGATAAAAGGCGCGAAGGCCGTCGCGGCGGTGGTGCGGTCGCGGTGCTGGTGGTGGATCCAGTCGTAGCGCGCGCCGGTGTAGGCGAGCAACCGCCCCTCCATGAACGAGGACTGCTGCCGGAGGAGGCTGCCGAGCACCCGCGTGTGAAACTTGTTGTTCCGGGTGAACGGCGTAGTGGGCGCGTCCCAGTACCATTTCGGGAAATAGGCGATGGGGCTCACGGGATTGAAGTTTGCGTCGAGCGTGACGCGGCGGAGCGCGGCGGTCCAGGCCGCAAGGTCGGCCGCGCCGCCGTAGGGCTGCTGCGGATTCCAATTGTAGAAATCATTGAAGTCGAAGGTGAGCAGCGTGCGATGTTCGACCTTGCCGCCGTGCGTGAAATAATGGGCCAGCAGGTCGGCTTGGGAGCCGCCACCATCCTGGAAAATGCGGGCGCGCTGGGGCGTGGCGCCGCGCAAAGACGAGGGAGCGGCCGCGACGGCGGGGTTGAGGTTGATGGCGGCCCAACCGTTGTTGATATTGTAGTCCCACCGCCGGCCCCGAAAATAGTTGCCGGACACCCGGAGGTTGAACACCCGACTGAGGGTCTTGTCGTAGTAGGCCGTAAACGAGTCGTTGCCGCGGTTGAGTTCGCTGTTCGGTCCGTTGGCGTTATGCTTCGCCAGGTTGGCGGCGTAGCCGATCGCCACATCGTCGGCGGTCGAAGCCGTGCCCCTTTGGTCGACGATCAACGGAGCGGCGGACAACGCTGCATGGCGGAGCTGAAAAAAGTATTCGGCGGAGAGGAAGAGCTTCGAGCCGTCGGCAAAAACGTGGTTCAGGCCCAGATAGTACTCCTGATTTCGGTTGCGAGCGTAATCCATGTCGAATTCACGCTGAAAGTGGCTGCCGGTCACGATGAAATTGGTTTTGCCCAGCTTGCTGGCCAGCAGCGGGCCGGTGACCTCGAGGGTCACGCGCTGCGTGCCGTAGTCGCCATAGTTGAACGCGAGCTTCTGGCTGGCTTCCGCCTTGGGTTGCTTGGAGATCATGTTGACCATGCCGCCGGGCGAGGTCCGGCCGTAGATGGCGGCGCTGGAGCCCTTGATGATCTCAATGCGGTCGATGTTGCTCGAGCCGTAACGACCGAGGCGCAGAAACCCATCGCGGAGCTGATACGAGGCCGCGAAGCCGCGCAGGAAGAAATTTCCCCCGATATCGAGGCCGGTAAAACCACTGACGTGGGTCAGGCTGTCATTAAGCTCCAACAGCCCGAAGTCTTCGAGAAACTCACTCGTCATCACGTTGACGGAATAGGGCAGGTCGACGATCTGAGTCTTCACCCGGCTGCCCGTCATCGTTTCCGATGCGGTATAGCCGCGGCTTGGGTTGGCCGTCACCTCGAACGGTGAGAGTTCGATGACCTCGGACGCGGCGGGGCGGACGGCCGGCGTTTGGGCGAACAGCGTGGCGGAAAACAACAGCAAGCCGCCGACGGGGATGCGGCGGGAGCGGTGGTGTGGTTGGGTTGTCATGGTGTGATTTTGTTTGGTGAGAAAATGCGGTCGGGGTCAGCCGCGGGTGATTGCACGAAGGAGCGGAGGGGAATGACGGCAACGGAAGGGGATCGTTAGCGGAATCGGACTTGGCTGCGACGAGGCCGTTAGAATTTCACCGTGAGACTGAGGTCGTACTGTGGCGGCATCACATAGGAGTAGCGGTAGACGTTTTCTCCCGTGGACATGGTGGTGAATTGCGTCTTGCGGACATAACTGTTCTCGAAATCGGTGAGGTTTTTCACTCCGACGCGGAGGCGCACCTGCTGGCCCCAGAGCTTTTGGTCGCGCATCACATAGGCGTGCACGAGATGGGAGGAGCCGCCGATCATTTCCTGGCCGTTGGGGAGGCCAAAGAGATAGTCGTCGCGCCAGCTGCCGTTGATGCCCAGGCGCACGCCGCGAAGCAGCTGACCGGCGCCGCGGGAAAAGGTGTAATCGACGATCCAACTGGCGGACCACGGCGAGGCGCGGGCTCCGAGGGCTTGCTCTTGATGTCGAGCGAATCGAGCAGGAGTCGGGCGGTGGAGAGGATGTCATTGGCAGACCAGCCGGTCTCGCGCTCGGTCGAGATGATGAAGGGCGAGAGTGCTACAACTTCTTCCCTGGCAGCCGGTGGCGTCGGCGGTGCAATCTGGGCCCGCCCGGCGGAGAGAATTGCGAACAGCGCCACGGCGAAAATCGCGGGGCGGACGGTCGGACGTGTCGTGGTGGTGGTTTTCATGCGGTGGATGGCCGGGCGGGTGCAGCACGGAAATGGTCGGATATGATCGGATGAAACTAACAAAAAGCCGGCGACCACCGCAAACCCGCACTTGCTCGTGGGGGTGGGTAGAACGCCCGATGAAGTACCGGCGGTCTTGAACTGATGGCGCGTGAATCCGCCAATCCGCTGGTCGAAAACGCCGTCCGATGACCGGACTACGAGGGCGGGAGTCACTTCCGGATGGCCGCCGCGCGTCGTTTCCCGCGCGGCTGGAGCCGGGCCGCCGCGGGCGGCGACTATTTTGCTTTAATCGTTAACTGGCGCGGCCCGCTCAGAATCGCACGGTCAGGTTGAGATCGTACTGCACGGGCACGACGTAGCTGTAGCGATAGACGTTCCGGCCGTCGGCCATGGTGGTGAAACTGGTCTTGCGAATCTGGCGGTTCTCAAGGTCTAGGAGGTTGCGCACCCCGAGACGCACGCGCACGTTCTGGTTCCAGATTTTCTGGTCGCGCATGATGTACCCGTGAACCAAGTGGGTGGTGCCGCCGGCCAGTTGCTGACCCCCGGAAATGCCGAAGAGATAGTCGTCGCGCCAGCTGCCGTTGAGGCCAACCCGCGCGCCGCGCAGCGGTTTCCAGGCATCGCGCTGGAACGCGTAATCCATCACCCAACTGGCCGACCACGGCGAGGCGCGCGCACCGGTGGGTTTCGTGTCGATGTCGAGTGAATCAAGCAGGTTTTTCGCCTCGTTGAGGAGGGCGGGCGGTTCGTCGCCGCGCTTCACCGCCGCCTCATAGTAGCCGCGAAACGAGGAGAGATCGGGCTGACCGAGCACCTTGGTGCGTGCGAACGTGAAGCGGAGTTGCAGGCCCTTCACCAGGCGCAGATTCAACGTGAGGTCGGCGCCCTGGGAATTCTCGGTCGACTTGTAGTACCGCGCGTTGCTGGCGGTGCCTTCCTCGCCATATTTGTAGCTCGGGTCACCGGGCAGAATGTTGTTGGGATTCATCAGATTCTCGATCTCCGCCGTGGTGAAATCGATGCCGGTGACGCCGTTCCAGCTCAGGGCCACGTTCTGCCGATCGATGTGAAAGATGCCGAGGCTGACGTTCGCGCGATCCTGCCAGAAGCTGCCCTTGAGCCCGACTTCCTTGGTGACCCCGGTGATGGGCGGAAAACGCTCGCGGTCAAACGTGCGCAGGCCCTGGAAGCGAAACGACTCCGAGTACACGCCATAGAAATTGAGATCCTTCGTCAGCTGAACCGTGAGGCCGCCCGTCAGGCTCGTGTTCTGCAGGTGCAATTGCAGGTTTTCAACGTACTCGCCAGATCGGGCGTCCTGCTTGAGGGGCGGTGGGATGTCCTCGGCATAGGAGCCGAACTTGCGCGTGCCGTTGTACTCGTAATTCCGATTCCAGTCGTGGCGTGCCCCGAGGAGCGTCTGGACGCGGCCGTTGAAATAACGGCCGCTGGCCGAGAACGACACCGCCGAGGCCTGGCGCCACTGGGTGCCGTCGGTCGCGCTCGTGCCGGAGGGAAAAAACGCGAGTTTCCGCGGCTTGACGTCGTCCGTGTCCGGCAGGTTCGCGGGCTTCATGAAATCGAACAGCGCCC
Source organism: Opitutaceae bacterium (assembly GCA_005792355.1). Lineage (GTDB taxonomy): Bacteria > Verrucomicrobiota > Verrucomicrobiia > Opitutales > Opitutaceae > ER46. The sequence goes on along the minus strand of SXSC01000254.1, from coordinate 11,355 downwards.
GGGAATAGAAACGGGGATCGTCAAGAAAGAGACGCAGGCGCACGCGGTCGGTGTTGGTATTGAGCGCGGTGGCCGTGCCCCGCTCGACGTTGCGAATGTTGAAGGTGTTGAAGCGATAGTTGATGACCGAGTCTTCGCGATACTCGGCGCTTGCGACCAGCAGCTGCTGCATCCACCGCCACCGGTCGAATTTGTACACGGCGATGCCGCGCAGCGCGTCGACCTCGTTGCCAAACTGTTTCTCGTCCAGTTCGGTTTCGATGTAGGGGCGACCGTTCACGTCGACGCTGATCGTGCTCGCGAAGAAGTTGTCATTGCGGATCGCCTTCTGCTTTTGGTGATTGTAGGCGACCTCGAGGCCGACCGGCCCGAGGCGTTGTTCGATCGTGACGGAGTAGGTGTCGAAAGGCCGGTTCTGGCGGTCGAAGGAGCCGCGCAGGTTGTAGTGTTTGGGGTAACCGTTGAACCGCTTGGTGCCGATGATCGCGCCGGCGGCGTTGCGCATTGTGACGTCGAAGTACTCGCCTTCGAGCAGGGAGGGCGAGCCACCGGCCGGGCCGTTGGCGCGATCCGCCGCGGCCAGCGCGGAACGGGGAAACCACACCCGATCGGAAGTGTAGTAGAGCCGGTCGGTGGTGTACGAGAGCGAGCGGCCGGATTGCTCGCGAATCGTCACGCCGCCGAAGCCGCGGACGTTGGCGAAATCGCCGCGCTCGTATTCGACGCGCACCAGCGTGTTGCGCCGCGGCTGCCAGGTGGCGGCCAGGGTTTCACCTTCGAGTTCGAAGGTGGAAGCATCCTGAAAAGTGCGTTCCTGGCGACGGACGGCGTTGAAGCGCAGGGCGAGGCCATCGCGGAGCTTGCGATTGTAGTCGAGTTGGAAGCGGTAGGCCCCGTCGTTGTTGTAGGCGGCGGTGACCGTGCCGAAATTTTTCATCATCGCCCGCTTGGTGAAGACGGCGGCCTGGCCGCCGGGCTCGACATCGCCGAAGATGAGGGAGTTGGAGCCCTTGCCGAAGTCGATGCGCTCGACGTTGTAGGTGTCGGACGGGATGTACCAACGGAAGTAGTTGCGCGAGGCGGTCGAGCCACTGAGCCCGCGAAACGAGATGGCGCCGCCCTGGTTGTCATTCTCGAGGGTGGGCGGGGCGTAGGCGTTGGCGACATAGTTGGCGACCTCGTCGGCGGTAAACAGGCCGAGGTCCTCCATGAAATCCGCGGTGATGGCGTCGATACTCACCGGAACGTCCTTGAGCGCCTGCTTGGTTCGTGTGGCCGAGAGCGTTTCATTGGCGGACCAGCCGGTCTCGCGTTCGGTGGAAATGATGAAGGGCGAGAGGGTGATGGTCTCGTCGGCGACCGGCAGCACGCGGGCGGTCGGGGTGGCGGCGGGGGCGACCTGTGCCGGGAGCGCGGGGCGGGCGAACGATCCGAGCAGGAGCAGGGTGGCGAGGGCGCAAACGGCACGAGGCAGGCTGACGGGTTTTGGGTTCATGGTGTCTTCAGGGGAGGTGTATGGCTCACGCGAGCAAATCAGGGCTTTCGGGTGAGACGGTGGCCCGCCGGGCCGGTAACTCAAGCGTCGATACCCGCGGTTTTACCGATGGCCAAGCGCCCACTGCGTCTCGTCGCCCTCCGGCGGCTGGCAACCGCCGCTCCCTCAGTCCATCGAATGTGGCGACAACTCCGAGAGATACACCCGGGGGCAAAGTTCGGGGCAAAGTCGGGGCTTGGCGGGGCGGCCGGTGCGACCCAAGCTCCCGGGCTTTCCCAATGTCGTCCCTGCCCAATTTGATGGAGGAAGCCATGCGCTGGTTCGGTCCGGCGGATCCGGTGGCGCTGAACGAGATCCGGCAGACGGGGGCGACGGCGGTTTTTTCCGCGCTGCATGAAATTCCCTATGGCGAGGCGTGGCCGGCGGAGCTGATCGTCCGGCGGCGGTCGGAGATCGCGGCGGCGGGACTGGCCTGGCGCGTCGTGGAGTCCGTGCCGGTGTCGGAGGCGATCAAGACGCGCACCGGGGAGTTCGAGCGGCATATCGACAACTACGGTGCGACGCTCGAACGGCTGGGCGCGGCCGGGATCGAGGTTGTCGTTTACAACTTCATGCCGGTGATGGATTGGGTGCGCACCGATCTGCGGCATCGGTTGCCCGACGGCGCGGAGGCACTGCTCTACGACCCGGTGAAGTTCGCCGCCTTCGATCTGCTCGCCCTGGCGCGGTCGGGCGCGGAGCACGACTGGAGCGCGGGAGCATGCGCCGCCGCGCGGGTTTTCTGGGAGGGGCAAACTGAAACGCAGCGGCAGGCCTTCACGCAACAGACCCTCGACTTGTTTCCCGGAGTGCGGCTGGGGCTCACGGTGGCCGATTTTCGCGCCATGCTCGGGCGCTACGCCGCGCTCGATGCGGCGCGGTTGCGCGAGCACCTGCGGCATTTTCTCGAGGCGGTGGTGCCGGTCGCGGAAAAGGCCGGCGTGCGACTGGCGATCCACCCGGACGATCCGCCGTTTCCGGTGCTGGGATTGCCGCGCATCGTCGCGACCGAAGACGATCTGCGGACGGTGCTCGCGATGGTGGATTCGCCGGCCAACGGACTCTGTTACTGCACCGGTTCGCTCGGAGTGCGGGCGGAGAACGATCTGGCGGGCATCGTGCGCCGAAATGGTTCGCGCATCCACGCGGTGCATTTGCGCAGTGTGCAACGCGAGCCGGACGGGACCTTTTTCGAGGCGAACCACCTCGAAGGGAGCGTGGACCTGCCCGCGGTGGTCCAGGCCCTGCTCGAGGAACAGGCCGCGCGCCGCCGCGTGGTGCGGCGCGACTGGCAGCTGCCACTCCGGCCCGATCACGGGCACATGATGCTCGATGACTTCAAGCGACCGGCCCCGGCCTGCCCCGGCTATCCATTGATCGGGCGGCTCCGCGGACTCGCGGAGTTGCGCGGCCTGCAGACCGGCATCTCCCGGTTCGGCGTGGCGCGGATCTGAATTGAAGGGGACCAGTCGACATGCCTTGCCCACCCAAGATTTCCCTCCGCGCCGTCACCGGCTGGCTCGTGTTCTGCGCCACGCTGCCCACGCTGCGCGGCGGACTGCTCGATGGCTGGCGCAATCGGATGCAGTCGATTGTTCCGCGGAGTTATGTCTGCCGGCCCGCGGCCACGCCAATCGTGATCGATGGCCGGCCGGACGATGCGGCGTGGGCGGCGGCGCCCTGGACCGCCGACTTCGTGGACATCGAGGGTGACGCGAAACCGAAGCCGCGCTTTCGCACGCGGGCCAAGCTGCTCTGGGACGATCGCTATCTCTATATCGCCGCCGAACTCGAGGAACCCCACGTGTGGGGAACGCTCACCACGCACGATACCGTGATTTTCAACGACCCGGACTTCGAGGTGTTTCTCGATCCGGACGGCGATACGCACGGCTATTACGAATTCGAGATGAACGCGCTCAACACCGGCTGGGATTTGCAGCTGGTGAAGCCGTACATCGATGGCGGCCCGGCCCGCAACGAGTGGGAAATTCCCGGACTCCAGACGGCGGTTCACGTCCGCGGCACGATCAATAATCCGGCGGACAAGGACCTGGGCTGGACGCTCGAGATCGCGATGCCGTGGGCGGCGTTGGGGCCGCCGCCGGGGCGGAGCGGCCCGCCCGGGGAAGGGGAGCGGTGGCGACTCAATTTTTCGCGCGTCGAGTGGCACGTCACGACGGAGGATGGGGTCACGCGCAAGGTGCCGAAGACGCCCGAGGACAACTGGGTTTGGTCGCCGCAAGGAGTGGTGGACATGCATCGGCCGGAAATGTGGGGCGTGCTGCAGTTCACCCATCGGCCGTCCGGCGAGGCCGTGACGGTGGCACCGATTCCTGGCAAGGCCGCACGCGACGCCGTGCTGGCGGTTTATTACGCGCAGGTCGATTTCCGGAAAGCGCAGGGGCGGTGGGCGCTGACGTTGGACGAACTCGGCCCGGTCGCGGGCACCCTGGCGCCGGCGCCGAGCGTGCCGACACTGCGGGCCACGTCCGATGGCTATGAGTGCACGGCGCGATTTGCCGATGGCGCGGTTCAGCGCACCTGGCGGATTCGGCAGGATCGCTGGTTGAGGCTCGAGTAGCGGCCGGCAGGAAAAAACTGGACGTGAGCGCGTTTGGCCGTGGATCATCGCGACCCGCTTGGCCGAACGGCGAAGCGGCGGTTTCCCCTTCGTTCACCCTCCTGCCGCCTCATGATCACCTCTGCCTCGAATTCGGATCCGATTCCGGCCGCCGCCGCGCGCGAGCCCGTCACGATGTATCACTGGCTCGTGATCATCATCGCCTCCGCCGGGTGGCTGTTCGACTGCATGGATCAGCGGATTTTTGCCCTGTCCCGCGAACCGGCGTTGCGGGAAATCCTCGGGCCAGGGACGGCCGACGCGGTGATTCGAGACTGGGGTGGCTGGGCGACGACCTCGATGATGATCGGCTGGGCCACCGGCGGTATCATCTTCGGCATGATGAGCGATCGGCTCGGCCGGGTGAAGACGATGGTGGTCACGCTGCTGGTCTACTCCGGTTTCACCGGACTGTCGGGTATCGCTAATTCGGTGACGGCGTTCCTGGGGTATCGCTTTCTCGTCGGGCTGGGGGTCGGCGGGATGTTTGGCGCCGCCACGACGCTGGTGGCGGAGAGCGTGCCGGTGCGCATCCGCGCGGTGGCGCTTGGCTCGCTGCAGGCGCTGTCGGCCTGCGGCAACATCATCGGCTCGCTGATGAGCACCCAGATTCAGCCGGGCAGTGCGGACGTGCTGTTCGGCCTGAGCGGCTGGCGGATTATGTTTTTCATCGGAGTGCTGCCTGCGTTCCTGGTGGTCCCGATGGTCTTTGTGCTGCGGGAGCCCGCGCAATGGAAGGCGGCCAAGGAGCGGGCAAGGAACTCGACCGATCAATCCGCCCACATCGGTTCAATCGGCGATCTGTGGCACCATCCGGTCTGGCGCCGCAACCTGCTCGTCGGCGTGGGTCTGGGCCTGGCGGGCATGGCGGGGCTCTGGGGCATCGGCTTCTTCTCGCCGGAACTCATCTCGACGGCGCTCAAGGGCGAGCCGCAGCAGGTGGTCGACGTGGTGCGCGGCTACGGGACCGCGTTGCAGGACGTGGGGGCGTTCCTCGGTATTCTCGGGTTTACCGCGGTGGCCACGCTGTTCGGCCGGCGGCCGGCGTTTTTGGTGTCCTTCCTCCTCTGCCTGGGCGTGACGATTTACGTCTTCAACAACCTGAAGAGCGGCCCCGACGCCTACTGGATGCTGCCGCTGATGGGCTTCGCCCAGCTGTCGGTTTTCGGCGGATACGCGATCTACTTCCCCGAGCTCTTCCCCACGCGGCTGCGCGGGACGGGCGTTGGTTTCTGCTACAACACGGTGCGCTATCTCGCGGCGGCGTTTCCGCCGCTCCTGATGTACCTGAACCGCCAGCTCCTCGAGCAAGGGGTGAACGAGCCCTTTCGAAAGGCGGCGACCATTCTCTCGTTCATCTTTGTGCTGGGCCTGGTCGCGTTGATCTGGGCTCCGGAAACAAAGGGCAAGCCGCTGCCGGAGGATTAGTCGACGGGGCAGGTCTTTTTCGACGCTCTCGCGAATCGTGACGGTGAGGCGCTGCGTTCATCGCCGGCAACCTAACCGCGTAAGATCACTCTCCGCGCCCGGGCAGGCCGGCGGCGACGGTCTGCGCCACGGTGCGGATGATCTCCCGCTCGTTGGCGTGACTGGTGGTGAAGACGACGAGCACGAACTTCGCGCCGTTCGGCAGCTCGATGTACGCGGCGTCGTGCCGCGTCTGGCTCGTCCAGCCAGCCTTCGACCAGAGTTTCGCTCCCGCCGGCAACGCGGGGCCGGTGAACTTGGACTGGTTGTCGGGATCGGAATCTTTCGGCGCGAGGTCGCGTGCCAGCAATTCCATCATCTCGGCGCTCCGGGCCGCGGTGACGCATTTCCCGGTGACCATCTCGACCATCAGCCGCGCGGCGTCGTCGGTCGTGAGCATGTTGCGCTTGGGTTCGAAGAGGCGGATGGCCTGCGACTCGCGGCCGTACGGTCCGTCTCCCCAGGGCTTCTTGTGCGCGAGCACGCCCGCATAGCCGAGGCTGGCAAAGTACCGCGTGACGGCATTGCGCGCCTCGAACCACGCCTTGATTTCGGCCTCGGGCAGCTCCGGGCCGCTCGTGGTCCCGGTGAGCAGGTCGATCACGTAGTGCGTGGCGTCGTTGGAGGAGTCGACGATCATGTCCTTCATCGCGCGCCGTAATTCGGGTGTGTCGGCGAGCCGGCCGTCCTCCATCCACCGGTGCGCGGCGGCGAGGTAGCAGAGCTTGATGACGCTCGCCGGATAAATGAGCACGTCGCCCCGCACGCTGGCGCGTAGCGGCCGGCCGGGATCGCGCAGGTCGACGAGGGTGAGTGCGAGTTGGTCGGGCAGAAGTTTTGCCGCGGCGAAACGATCGAGGGCCGTGCGCGCGGCGCGATCAGCGAGAGCTTGGAGCGGATTCGACCGCGCGGGGAGGGAGGTGGCGAGCATGAGCAAAAGGACCAAACAAGGCAGCACTCGGTGGGAGGAGGTGAGAAGCATGGCGGTCAGGAAACGACTTCGTTTACTGACTGCAATCCTGTGTCTGGCCCCGAGCCTGCCTCGGAACGCGTCGCCACCGGTGGAGGGCGAATGGTGATCGCGTGGGCGAGCGGTCGCACGATTTCGTCGCCGCCGCCGCTCCGTTGCGCCCCCCCCGGTCACTTCTGCCGGAACAATTCACTCTGCACGATTCCGTGCACCAGCGTGCGGACGCCGTAGTCGTTGGTCTTGGCGGTCGCGACGATCTTCTCGATCTGTTCGCGGTCGCTGAAACGCACCGGGGCGCCGGTGGCGAAAACGACCAGCTGTTTGGCGAGGTTGCGGGCGAGCGTGGCGTCCTCCGCATGGAGCAGACGCTTGAATTCCCGGATGTCGCGGAAGGGCCGGCCGTCGGGCAGTTCGCCGGCGGCGTCGACCGGCAGGCCGAAGTGAAAAACAAAGGGCTGCCCGTTCTTCCCGAGACCTTTTTCGGCGGGTTTGTCCTCGGCCACGCCGCGGTAGCGATCGCGCCAGCCGCCCATCACGTCGAAGCTCTCGAGCGCGAAACCGGGCGGGTCCATCTTGCGGTGGCACGCGGCGCAGCTGGCGTGGTCGCGGTGTTTCTCCAGCTGCTGGCGGATGGTGACGGCGCCGCGGATGTCCGGCTCGACCGCCGCCACCGGCGGCGGCGGAGGAATGTCGAGGCCGAGGATGCGTTCAACGATCCATTTGCCCCGCAGAACCGGAGAGGTGGTGGTGCCATTGGCGGTGACCTTGAGGACGCTCGCCTGCGTCATGATGCCGCCGCGCACGCGGTCGGCGGGCAGTGGCACCCGGCGCATCGCGATCCCCTGCACGTCCGGAATGCCGTAATGGTTCGCAAGGCGCTCGTTGAGAAACGTGAAGTCGGAGTCGACGAGGTTCCGCACGGGTAGATCGCGTTCCAGCAGTTCGGCGAAAAAGAGCTGCGTTTCCGCGAGTGCCGCCTCGAGCAGCGCGTCGTCGAGGTAGTAGTCGTTGTAAAGCGTGGTCGACGGCGTGGAGTCCTCCAACTTCCGCAGATCGATCCAGTAATCGAGAAACGCCTCGCGAAAGCGCCGTGACTTCGGATCGGCGAGCAGGCGCTCCGTCTCGGCGCGCAGGACGTCCGGCCGGCGCAACTCACCGCGGGCGGCGCGGGCGCGCAGGGTGGCATCGGGCACCGAATTCCAGAGAAACAGCGCGAGGCGGGTCGCGAGCGCGTCGTCATCGAGCGGGCCCGGTTTCTCCTCGAGAAATACAAATCCCGGCGACGCCAGCACCGCGGTGTAGGCCGCAATCATCGCTTCCGCGAAGCTCAGCCCGGCTCGCGTCCGATCGGTAAACAGCGCGACGAATCGTTGCACCTCACTGTCCGCGACCGGCCGGCGGTAGGTGTGCTGGATGAAGCCGCGCAGGAGTCGTGCGGAGTCTGTTTTCGGATCCTTGGAGACCACGTCAACCGCGACCTCGCGAAGCGGCTGGACGCGCCGGACGGCGTCACGACCGTCTTCGCGGTCGGCGGTGCGATCGACCACGGGGATGGTCACTCCGGGGTCGTTGCCCGTGACCTTGGCCAGTGGCAAATCGCCGAATAGCCGGCGGTAGCCGGCGGTGGTCGTCTCGTCGTAGACCGGCCCTTCTACTTCCATCCACCGAAACGCGACGCTGGGCGCGCCGTCGTCCTGCATCAGCGGATTTTTGAAGTTGTTGGGCCGCGAGCGGAAGAAGCGCGACGCATCGGGCACGAGCGTTTCGTTGGCGAGCAGCCAGACTTCGCCGACGTCGTGAATGGCCGGTTCGGGGGTGAGATCGAACTCGCCGACCCGGCGGTTCATGACGCCGTTGCGGGTGTAGACTGTGATCGGTTCGGAGGTGCGGCCCTCGGCGATCTCGTCGTAGTTCGGAACCTCCTTCCGCGGGCGCTGCTGCTGGCCAACCCTGTCGCCGCCGTTGGCGAAACTTTTCGTGCTGCCGCCGGGGGCGGCCCACAGCGTGTAGCCACTGAAGCGAATCTGGTAGCGGCCCGCGACTGGCGCGCGGAACTGATCCCAGCGATAGGTGAAGCCGGTCACGTAGTTGCTCGACACCCAGCCCACCGCTTCGAGGTCGCGCGTTTTCGGGTCGTGGTGGCCGACCGTGAGTGGAGCGATCAAGGCTCGGACGTCGGGCTGCGCCTTCGTCCCGAGGACCGGATAGGTCATGCGGTCAGGTGACGTGTTGCCGATTCGCGGCGTAAATTTGCTGGTCAGCGTGCGCTGGTCGCGCGCGTAGTAGCGCGTGGTCGAAGTGGGCGGGCGCTCGTATTGCACGCTGAGCACCTGGCGCATCGCGTAGTCGGCGACGATCAGGTAGCGCGCCATGTGCACGTGGGAGACATCGAGCGCGTCGCCGATTTTATTGAAACGATGCGCCTCGCCGTCGTCCGGAAACTGTCCGCGGATTTGCAGCCATGGGGCGGAGAAGAGATCGCGGAGGGCGTTTTCGTATTCGTAGCCGTTGAGCCGGCGCTGCGTGGCGCGGCCCTCGCGGGCGATCTTCTCCCGGTCGTGGACGGTGAGCGAGGCGCGTACGCCCTGCAGAAACGCGGCCAGTTCGGCGGCGTCGGGACGTTGCTGCTTCTCCTTGGGCGGCATCTCGCCGGCTGCGAGGCGATCGTGCACCTTGACCCAGCGGAGGAAGTTGGCGTCGTCGCCGGGGGTGTAGGTGAGCGAGGTGAGGTCGAGGCCTCCTTTTTTCTCCAGGTCGTCGTGACAGCTCGCGCAGTATTTCTCGATGAACGCGGCGGTGTCGGGGGTGGCCGCGGTGGCCAGCGGGCAGGCGAGAACGGAAACAAGAATGGCGGCCGCAAAAAATCCCGAAGGGCGTCTGGTTTGCAGGCGCCGTGGTTTGGCCGCCCTAAGCTGTGTCCGTCCAGTCGGAGTGCGTTTTGCCATTGAAAACGAAAACACTGAAGGGTGGAACCCGATGTCGCTATCGTTTTTTGGACCGTACGTTCCGACATCAGCCCGATGGGGGCATCGGGCTCCACCTTTCCGGGGATTGTGACGGCTGCGCTTTTCCAGGCGTCTACCTGACTGTCTGCCTGACAGACGCTCGGCGTCGAGTGACGTTGTGTTCACACCAGCTCCAGCCCGCGCATGGTTCCGGTCGACGACGCGAATTTGTCCGTCTCGATGCCCAGGCGCTGCAGCATCGAGACGAAGAGATTCGGCAGCGGGTAGTTTTGCGCGGTGTTGAACGCGAGGTGCTGACCGTGCTTGAAACCGCCCCCGGCGAGAATCGTCGGGAGGTTGAAGCAGGTGTGCGCGTTGGCGTCGCCGAAATTGGAACCGTAGAGCACCATGGTGCGGTCGAGCAGCGTTTCCTCGCCCTCGCGCACCGCCTTCAGGTCAGCGATCAGCCGGCCGAGCAATTTCATGTGCCACGCGTCGATGATGGTGAGTTCGGAGCGTTTCTTCTCGGATTTTCCGTGATGCGAGAGGTTGTGGTAGCCATCGGTGAGCGTGGCGTTGTCGAGTTCAAGGACTGGAGTGCTCACGCTGTCGAGCATCAGCGTGATCGCGCGGGTGGAGTCGGTCTCGAAGGCGAGCCGCGCGAGGTCGTACATCACTTTCACCTTGTCCATGTACTCGGCGGGATTCGTCGGATCGATCGGCATGGGCGCGGTGACGACGGGCTTGGGCTTTTGCTCCCAGCCGCGCGACGCCTGCAACCGGTGCTCCAGGTCCCGCACGCTGGTAAAATACTGGTCGAGCCGATCGCGGTCGCGGGCGGTCACGTTGCGCTGCAGTTCCTTCGCCTGGCCGGCGACAGTGTCGAGGATGCTGCGCCCTGTATCAAGTTTGCGGATTTGCGCGGTGACCTGGGCGGGGGAGCCCTGGAGAAAGAGCTGGGCGAAAACGTCCGCGGCTTTTTCCTCGGGTGGAATCGCCACGCCGGTGCCGGTCCACGACAGGCTGCGCGTGCGGGTGTTCACGCCGAGAGTCAGCGAAGGAAAGCGCGTGAGGGTGCCGATTTGTTCCGCGATGTGTTGATCGAGCGAGAGGGTGTTGCGGAACGAACTGCTGCCGGGGTGGGGTGCGGCGGTGAGAAAACAGACGTCGGCGGGATGGCCGCCGTCGACGTTGGGGTGGGAGACACCGCTGAAGACGCTGAAGTCCTGGCGGTGCTCCTGGAGCAGGGCGAGGTAGGGGGAGGCGACGTAGTCCCGCCCCGCGGTCGTGGGGAAAAACTGATCCCCGAGCAGACCAAGGTTGTTGCAGATGCCCAGCATCCGGCGTGGCCGGGCGCCCGGGGCCAGCGGCGACGTCGGGGACGCGGCCCGGGCGAACACCGGCAGCATGGATTCAAGAAACGGGAGCGACAACGCGATGCCCGCGCCCTGGAGGAAGCGCCGGCGCGAGAGCGGGCGGCGCGTGGTGATGAAGGGTCCGTGGGGCATGGGGAACAGGCAGACCTTGGCGGCGGGTTGAGGTGTTGGCAAGTGCGACGGGCACAGTGCGGGGCTCAGCGCCAGGACGGTGTCAGCTATCGCGCTCGCGATTTGGCCTGCAAAGGGATGATCGATCAAGAGCTGTGCGCGCACCATTACCTCCACAACGCCACCCGCGTGGGCGAGACGCTGCGCTACGTGGCCGTGGCCCCCGACGGCCGCTGGCTCGCCCTGCTCGGCTGGGCCAGCCCCGCGCTGCACCTGCGCCCACGCGATCGCTGGCTCGGCTGGTCCGAGCCCCAGCGCGCTGCGCGGTT